>NZ_JBEYIX010000001.1:0-494317 GCF_040636055.1 Micromonospora sp. NPDC006766
CGTGCCGATGAACAGATCGTCTCGGCACATGAGGCCGGCGACGCTGAGCTTGTCGGGGACGTTCGGTGCCCGGTTGTGCTCCAGCGATACGTCGACTGGCGTTAACAAGGGGCCCCTCCTTTCACCAAGGGCCGAAGGCGCGGTTGCCGGTGGCGGAGATGGCGGCGCAGAGTGCGTCGAGGTCGGTGCCGGTGGTGGCGGCCAGGGACCGGACGGTCAGCGGGATCAGGTACGACGCGTTGGGCCGGCCCCGATGCGGCATCGGCGTCAGGTACGGGGCGTCCGTCTCGACCAGCAGCTGGTCGATCGGCGTGACGGTGGCGGCCTCGCGGAGCGCCCCGGCGCTGCCGAAGGTGACGGTGCCGGCGAAGCTGAGCAGAAAGCCCCGGCGTACGCACTCTCGGGCGAAGTCGGCGTCGCCGGAGAAACAGTGCATGACAACGGTGTCGGGGGTGCCCTCGTCGTCGAGGATGCGCAGCACGTCGGCGTGGGCGTCCCGGTCGTGGATGACGAGGGTCTTGCCGTACCGCTTGGCGATGGCGATGTGCGCCCGGAAGCTCTCCTCCTGCGCAGCCCGCCCCTCGTCCCCGGTACGGAAGAAGTCCATCCCGGTCTCGCCGACGCCGCGTACCCGGTCGCGGGCGGCGAGGGATTCGATCTCGCGCAACGCCTCGTCCAGGTCGGCCAGGCGGGGCGCCTCGTTCGGGTGCAGCGCCACGGTGGCCAGCACCGCGCCGTAACGCTCGGCGACGTCGGCGCCCCAGCGGGACGACTCGACGTCCACGCCGACCTGGACCAGCCGGTCCACGCCGACGCCGGCGGCCACCGCGATGGCGGCGCCGACCGGGTCGTCGGCCGGTCCGCCGGGTACGCCGGCCTCGCTGACGGTGATGTCCAGGTGGGTGTGGCTGTCCAGCACGGGGACGGGCAGCGCCTCGGGGGCGGGCGGGAACTCCCCGGCCCGGCGGGCGGCCCGCTGCTTGCGGGTTTCGGTCTGCTCGGTCATCGCGGCCAGCATCACACACGGCGGCTGGCCGGTGTTCCCGGACCGCCACCACCTGTTCACTCGTCCCACACCTGTCGCGCCTACCGTGCGGATCGTGATCGTCACCCCTCAGGCCAGCGAGACCGGGCTGCACGTGACGTACGACGGTCGCGTCCACCCGGCGGAGGAGATCGCCCGGGGCGCGGCGTACGAGTTGTTCAGCGCCGAGGAGGTGCCCGGTTTCGAGTGGGCGCCCCGGCCGGGCTTGGCGTACCCGTGGCGGAAGTTCGTGCACATGACCGAGGTGAGCGCGGTGCGCGGCGGGACACCGCCGACCGAGGAGTCGGACGCGCCGCTGCTGATGCCGGTGCACCGGGAACGCGGCTGGTCGTACCTGCACCAGGCCAGCCAGCGGCCGGGGGCGGCGGGGGACCCGACGCTCGCCACGGTACGCGGCTCGGCGGTGATCCGGCCGGGTACCCGGATGGTGAAGGTGCTGTCCGCCCGCCAGCTCGCAGGCTACGTGCGGGGCTGGCTGCCGCACGGCTTCTGCTACCGGGAGCACGACGTGGCGCACCTGCGTACGCCGGCCGGGCTGGCGGTGCTGCGCGGCGATGGCGAGGGCGGCGACGTGGCGTACGCGCTGCGCTGGCGGGCCACCGACCCGACCGACTACGACGTGCCGGCCGGACCGGCGCACCAGGGGCTGTTCGCCCTGCCGCCCCGGGACCGGCTCGGGCCGCCGGTGCTGGGTACCGGCTTCGTGCCGAGCAACGCCCAGCTCATTCCGGAGTTCATCACCCGGGACTTCGCCGACCTGCCGATGCCGGCCAACGCCGCCCTGCTCGCCTACCCGGCGGAGGGGGTGGAGGTGGTGCTCTACACGTATCAGGCGGAGCAGCGGGGCTGGCTGCGGATGGTCGGCCCGCAGTGGCGGCATCTGCTGTCCGCGGTGCCCGGGCTCTCCCCCGACCAGGAGTACGTGCCGACCGGCGACGCAATCCGCTCCACCCAGCTGGTCGGCACCCACGGTGACAGCGAGTACGAGGCGGTGGCCGACCTGCCCGGCGGGTTCCGGGTGCTGGCGATGACCCGGGCGGCCCGGTATCCGGTGGAGTCGGCCGCCCGGCGGCTGCGCTACGCCACCTGGCGCGGGGCGTCCTGCCTGGTGCTGCGGGAGGAGGGGGGCTGGCTGCGGCTGCGGTTACGCCGGCCGGGCCCGGACGCGGTGGCCGCGACCGGGGCGCAGTGCCACGAACGGGGCGTCTACGAGACCTGGGCGCCGGGCGCCGAGGTGACCGCCGACCAGGTGGTGGACCTGCCGTACCCGCGCGCATAACTGACAGCGGTGGGGGAATCCGCCGGGGTCCGACCAAGGCACCCCAGCTCAGGAGATCCGACATGCCCTTCGTCACCGTCGGCACGGAGAACTCCGCGCCCATCGACCTGTACTACGAGGACCACGGCTCCGGGCAGCCGGTGGTGCTGATCCACGGGTTCCCGTTCAACGGGGCGACCTGGGAGAAGGTGACCACCGCGCTGCTGAAGGCCGGATACCGGACGATCACGTACGACCGGCGCGGCTTCGGCTCCTCCGCCCAACCGGCGATGGGGTACGACTACGACACCTTCGCGGCCGACCTGGACGTGCTGATGACCGAGCTGGACCTGCGCAACGCGATCCTGATCGGGCATTCGATGGGCACCGGCGAGGTGACCCGCTACCTGGGCTCGTACGGGTCGAACCGGGTGGACCGGGCGGTGCTGCTGGCCCCGCTGGCGCCGTATCTGTTGAAGACGCCGGACAATCCGGAGGGCGTCGACAAGGCTCTCTTCGACGGCTTCCAGCAGGCGATCCTCAACGACCGTTTCGCCTACCTGACCCAGTTCTGCCAGAACTTCTTCAACTGGGACGAGAACAAGGGCAAGCTGGTCAGCGAGGAAGCGTTCCGGGCGCACTGGGAGATCGGCACGCGGGCGTCGGCCAAGGGCACCCACGACTGCGTGGGCGCCTGGCAGACGGACTTCCGCAACGATCTGCCCCGGATCGACGTACCCGTGCTGATCATTCAGGGCGACAAGGACGCCGTCCTGCCCTACCCGGCGACCGGGCAGCGGTTGGCGCCGATGCTGCCCAACGCGAAGCTGATCACCCTGAAGGGCGCCCCGCACGGCACCCCGTGGACCCACGCCGACGAGATCAACCAGGCGATCATGGAGTTTATCGGCGCGTCGCGGATGGCCCGCGCCTGAGCGTGTCGGCGGCGCGGCCCGGGTCCCCCCGGGTCGCGCCGCCGCGTACGGTCAGCCGGCCAGCCGGGCCAGCTCCTCCTCGACGATGGACGGGTCGAGCTTGCGGAACACCGGCTTCGGCGCCGCGAGCGGCCGGCCCACTTCCAGGGGTACGGACTCCCAGCGCGCGCCGACGGTGTAGTCGCCGGTCAGCACCGGGTACGACGGCCCCCCGTCGAGGTCGTCGACCTCCTCGATCACCGGCATCGGCGCGTGCACGCCGGTGCCGCCGAGCAGCTCGTGGATTTTCTGTGCGGAGTGCGGCAGGAACGGGGTGAGCAGCGTGTTGGCGTCGCTGACCACCTGCAGGGCGACGTGCAGGATGGTGCCCATCCTCGGCTTGTCGTCCTCGCCCTTGAGCTTCCAGGGCGCCTGCTCCGACAGGTACTTGTTGGCCTCGGCGACCACCCGCATCGCCTCGCCGATGGCCTGCTTCTGCCGGTGCTTTGCGATCAGGTCACCGACGACGGTGAAGCCAGCCCGCGCGGTGGCGAGCAGCGCCTGGTCGGCCTCGGTGAGCCCGGCCGGGTCGACCGGCGGGATCGCGCCGAAGTTCTTCGCCGCCATGGAGATGGACCGGTTGACCAGGTTGCCCCAGCCGGCGACCAGCTCGTCGTTGTTGCGGCGGAGGAACTCCGACCAGGTGAAGTCGGTGTCGTTGCTTTCCGGTCCGGCGACCGCGATGAAGTAGCGCAGCGCGTCGGCGTCGTACCGCTCGAGGAAGTCCCGGACGTAGATGACCACCTTGCGGGACGAGGAGAACTTCCGCCCCTCCATGGTCAGGTATTCGCTGGAGACGACCTCGGTGGGCAGGTTGAGCCGCCCCAGCTCGCCCGGCTCGCCGTCGCGGGAGCCCGCGCCGGAGTAGCCGTCGAGCAGCGCCGGCCAGATCACCGAGTGGAAGACGATGTTGTCCTTGCCCATGAAGTAGTAGCCACGGGCGTCCTTGCCCTGCCCGTCAGCGGACCACCACTTCCGCCAGGCCTCCGGGTCGCCGGTGCGGCGGGCCCACTCGATGGAGGCGGACAGGTAGCCGATCACCGCGTCGAACCAGACGTAGATCCGCTTGTCGGGCCGCTCGCGCCAGCCGTCCAGCGGGATCGGCACGCCCCACTCCAGGTCGCGGGTGATGGCCCGGGGCTGGAGGTCGTCCAGCAGGTTCGTTGAGAACCGCAGCACGTTGGGCCGCCAGCCGTGGCGGGTGTCCAGCCACTGCCGGAGCGCGTCGGCCAGGGCCGGCAGGTCCAGGAAGAAGTGCTCGGTCTCGACGAACTCGGGCGTCTCGCCGTTGATCTTCGACTTGGGGTCGATCAGGTCGATCGGGTCGAGCTGGTTGCCGCAGTTGTCGCACTGGTCGCCGCGGGCGCTGTCGTAGCCGCAGATCGGGCAGGTGCCCTCGATGTAGCGGTCGGGCAGGGTGCGGCCGGTGGACGGCGAGATCGCCCCGGTGGTGACCTTCGGGACGATGTAGCCGTTGCGGTGCAGCCCGAGGAACAGCTCCTGCACCACCGCGTAGTGGTTGCGGGTGGTGGTGCGGGTGAACAGGTCGTAGGAGAGCCCCAGCGCCCGCAGGTCCTCGGCGATCACCCGGTTGTAGCGGTCGGCCAGCTCGCGCGGGGTAACCCCCTCGGCGTCGGCCTGCACCTGGATCGGGGTGCCGTGCTCGTCGGTGCCGGAGACCATGAGCACGTCGTGGCCGGCCATGCGCATGTACCGGGAGAAGACGTCGGAGGGTACGCCGAATCCGGATACGTGGCCGATGTGGCGCGGGCCGTTGGCGTAGGGCCAGGCGACCGCGGCGAGAACGTGACTCATGAGCAGCAAGCGTAGTGATTGCCTCCGGTCGACCGCGAACCAATAGGGCCTGTGCCACCGCCCAACCCCGACACCACGTCCGATTTGTCGCCGACACGCGGTCTGAGCTGCCCGGTCGCCCCCGCGTACCGGTGTCAAATGAACGGCGTGACCAGCAGACCAGCGGTGCCGGAGCAGGGCGGGCCACCCGTCGACCCGGCGGGGGACGCCGCCGCGGCCGGGACCGGGGCGGCGCGCGGGGCGGTCGCCCCGCAGCCGCGGGTGGAGCCGACCGACCCGCTGGTGGAGGTGGAGCCGACCACCGGAGCGCCGGTGGACGCGGTGCCCCGCCGCGTGCCGGTCCGGCAGCCCCACTGGCAGCAGCCCTCCCCGGGCGGTACGCCGGATGGCGGGATCTTCTGGGCGCCGATCGAGGAGGTGCACTGGGACGGCACGCCGCTGCCGGCGGAGCCGCGCCGGCGGGTGCATCGGTCGTCCACCGGCCGCCCGCTGTTCCGGTCCCGCCGGCCCCGCTCGTCCCATCCGCCGGATCCGCTGCCGGCGTTGGCGGTGCTGGTCGCGTTGAGCCTGATCGCGGCGTTCTTCGCCTGGGTCAGCGCCGGGCCGTTGTGGTTGGCGGCGGGGCACGCCACCAACGGGACCGTGGTGATCACCGACTGCACCGGCCGTGGCCTGACCCAACGCTGCCGGGGGGTCTTCCTGGCCGACGGCGGGCGGTTCGTCGCCCACGGGGTACGGGTCAGCGGGGTGCCGGCCGAGCGCAGCGCCACCGGCAGCGCCCTGCCCGCCCGGATGACCGGGCCCGGTGCTCGCACCGCGTACGCGGACACCGGGCTCGGCCGGCACCTGCGCTGGCTGCTCGGGCTGCTGCTGGTGCTGGGCTGCGCGGCCGGGATCGCCCGATGGACCGGTGCCACCCGACTGCCGGACCGGCGGCACCGTCGCTGGGCGGTGGGCAGCGCCCTGGCCGGCCCGCTGCTGATCACCGCCGGCTTCCTCATCGCCGCCTGGTGACACCCGTTAACAAGGGGCCCCTCCTATACACGAGGCGTCAACAGGGGGCCCTTCCTTTCAGCTGTGCACGACGGTGTAGACGTCGCGGCGGCGGAGGCCGTACTCGGTGGCGACCTCGGTGATCGCGTCGCGCCGGGACAGCCCGGCCGCCTCCCGCTCGGCCACCGCGGCGCGCAGCGTGTCATCGTCCGGCCGGGCCGCGGAGGCCGGCGGCGCGCCCGCGACGACCAGGGTGATCTCGCCGCGCGGCTCGCCCGCCACGGCCCACTCGGCCAGTTCGCCCAGCGGCCGGCGGACCACCTCCTCGTACGTCTTGGTCAGCTCCCGGCAGAGCGCGGCGGGCCGGTCCGGGCCGAAGGCGGCGGCCAGGTCGGCCAACGCGCCGGCGATCCGGTGCGGCGCCTCGAACAGGACGAGGGTGCGTTCCTCGGCGGCGAGGGCCCGCAGCCGGGACCGGCGGGCACCGGGCGTGCGGGGTAGGAACCCCTCGAAGCAGAACCGGTCGCAGGGCAGCCCGGACAGGGCCAGCGCGGTGGTCACCGCGCTCGGGCCGGGTGCCGCGGTGACCGGGATGCCGGCGTCGAGGGCGGCCCGGACCAGCCGGTAGCCGGGGTCGGAGACGCTGGGCATGCCGCCGTCGGTGACCAGGGCGATCGTGTAGCCGGCGGCGAGCACCTCGACCAGTTCGGGGGTGCGCCGCTCCTCGTTGCCCTCGAAGTAGGAGACGATCCGGCCGGGCACGGTCACGTCGAGGTCGCGGGCCAGCCGGGTGAGCCGCCGGGTGTCCTCGGCGGCGACCACGTCGGCGGTGGCGAGCACCTCGCGGAACCGGGCCGACGCGTCGGCCGGGTTGCCCAGCGGCGCGCCGAGCAGCACGAGACGCCCTACCTCGGACATTTCACCCACAGCAGTAGGCCCTTTCATCGACAGCTGTACCAATCTCGGGGACGATGGGCGCCACCGGGCACGTTGGCAGCCTACGATCGCCGGGTGACGAGTGCGTCGACTGCACAGAGCGCGAGCGAGTCCGCCGCCGAGCGGACGGACGACGACCGGGCCACCGGGTCCTCAACGACCGGCGGGGGCGGGATCCCGGCTGCGGTTCGACGGCGGCTCGCCACCGTCGACGCCCGCCTCGACGGGTACGCCTGGCTGGCCACCGCGGTGGTGGTGGCGATCGCGGGGATTCTACGGTTCGTGAGGCTGAGCAGCCCCTCGGGCAAGATCTTCGACGAGACCTACTACGCCAAGGACGCCTACGGTCTGATAGCCCGGGGCGTCGAGTGGAACTACAAGGACAACGGCCCGTCGTACGTGGTGCACCCGCCGCTGGGCAAGTGGCTGATTGGGCTCGGCGAGTGGGCCTTCGGCTACCAGGACGCGGAGACGAACATCTCCGTGCCAGGGCACTTGATCACCACCTCCCCGGAGTTCGGCTGGCGGGTCGCGGCGGCCGTGGCCGGCACCCTGTCGGTGCTGCTGCTGGTGCGGATCGGCCGGCGGATGTTCCGCTCCACCGTCCTGGGCTGCACGGCCGGGCTGCTGCTCGCCCTGGACGGCTTCCACCTGGTGCTCTCCCGTACCGCGCTGCTGGACATCTTCCTGCTGCTGTTCGTGCTGGCCGCGTTCGGCGCCCTGGTGCTGGACCGGGACGCGCGGCGACGCCGCTGGACCCGGGCGCTGGAGGCGGGGCTCGACCCGTCGCGGCCGGGGCGGGCCGGCCGGCCGGCGTCGACCTGGCGGGAGTGGCCGTGGTGGCGGCTGCTCGCCGGGGTGCTGCTC
Source organism: Micromonospora sp. NPDC006766 (assembly GCF_040636055.1). Lineage (NCBI taxonomy): Bacteria > Bacillati > Actinomycetota > Actinomycetes > Micromonosporales > Micromonosporaceae > Micromonospora > Micromonospora sp. NPDC006766. The sequence goes on from NZ_JBEYIX010000001.1 coordinate 7,889, forward strand.
GGCTGCGCCTGTTCGGTGAAGTGGAGCGCCGTCTACTTCGTGCCGGCCTTCGCGCTGTTGGTGATCCTCTGGGAGGTCGGCGTACGCCGGTCGGCCGGCGTACGCCATCCGTGGCGGGACGCCGTGCTGGACGAGCTGCCGTGGCTGCTGCTGGCCGGGGTGCTGGTGGTCGGGACATATATCGCCACCTGGTCGGGCTGGCTGTTCACCGACGACGGCTACTACCGCCTGGCCAGCCGCTATCCGGGCGCGGGGCTGAGCGACAACCCGGTCTACGGCCCCCTGTACAACCTGTGGAGATACCACAGCGAGGCGTACAAGTTCCACACCGGGCTCGAGTCCCCGCACAAGTACCAGTCGTGGCCGTGGCAGTGGCTGCTGCTCGGCCGGCCGGTCGCCTTCCACTACTCCGGTACCGGTAGCTGCGGCGCGCCGAGCTGCTCCGAGGAGATCCTGCTGCTGGGCACCCCGCTGCTGTGGTGGTCGTTCCTGCCGGCGCTGGCGGCGCTGGCCTGGCTCGGGCTGGCCCGGCGCGACTGGCGGGCCGGGGCGATCCTGCTCAGCGTGGCCGCCGGCCTGCTGCCCTGGTTCTGGTACGCCCTCGACAACCGGACGATGTTCTCCTTCTACGCCGCCCCGGCGGTGCCGTTCCTGGTGCTCGCGGTGACCTACGTGCTCGGCGCGATCGCCACACCGGCGCCGGCGGCCGCTTCGGCCACGGCACCACCCGGCAGCGCGCAGGAGATCGCCGATCGCCGGCTGGTGGGCGGGATCATCGCGGGCGCGTACGTGCTGCTGGTGGCGCTCTGCTTCGCCTACTTCTACCCGATCTTCGTGGCCAAGTCGATCACGTACGCGGAATGGTCCGCCCGGATGTGGCTGGACGGTCGCTGGATCTGACCGGGTAGCGCCGGCGCACGAAAAGACGCGCCCCGATCGCCTGCCACGGGGGAAGCGGGCGATTGGGGCGCGCAGATGAAGCTTAACCAGCCGGCCTCACCTGCACAACTGGTTGCTCCCGTTCAGATTTCCCGCCGCTGGGCCCGGGCCACCACCCGGGTGATCGTCCGAAGTGGATCTCACTACACTTCGGTCGGTGATCAACAAGAGAAGATCGTTGGCCGCCCTTCTCGGACTGCTGACGACGACCGCGCTGATCGGTCCCGCACCCGCCAAGGCGGACAGCGAGGGCGAACCCACCGCCGAACCCCCCAAGGTCGAACTGGTTCTCGACGTCAGCGGCTCGATGCGGGCCCGCGACATCGACGGGCGCAGCCGGATCTCGGTCGCCCAGCAGGCGTTCAACGAGGTCGTGGACGCGCTGCCGGACGAGACCCAGCTCGGCATCCGGGTACTCGGAGCCACCTACCCCGGCGATGACAAGAAGCAGGGCTGCCGGGACACCCAGCAGATCGTGCCGGTCGGCCCGGTGGACCGTACGCAGGCCAAGGCGGCCGTGGCCAGCCTCCGGCCGACCGGCTGGACCCCGATCGGGCTGGCGCTCCGCTCCGCCGCACAGGACCTCGGCACCGGCAGCACCGCCCGCCGGATCGTGCTGATCACCGACGGTGAGGACACCTGCGCCCCGCCCGACCCCTGTGAGGTGGCCCGCGAGCTGGCCGCCCAGGGCACCAAGCTGGTCGTCGACACCCTGGGCCTCGTCTCCGACGAGAAGGTACGCCGTCAGCTGCTCTGCATCGCCACCGCGACCGGCGGCACGTACACGGCGGTGCAGAGCGGCGACCAGCTGACCAGCCGGGTCAAGCAGCTCGTCGACCGGGCCCGGGACACCTACACCGCCGCCCCGACCGTCGTCGGCGGGTCGACCGAGTGCGACAACGCGCCGCTGCTCGCCCCCGGCGTCTACACCGACCGGGAGGCGTTCTCCGAGCACCGCTGGTACCGGGTGCCGGTGCGCCCCGGCCAGGAGCTGCGCGCCTCGGTCAGCGTGGCGCTGGACCGGCCGGTCAACCCCGACTACGGCGTGCTGCTGCGGGCCACCGCACGGGACGGGCGGGAACTTGTCCGCGGCGTCGACGCCGACAGCGGGCGGATCGACGTGATCTCCGCGGGCCTGCGCTGGTCCGCGGCCGAGGAGGAGTCCCCCACGCCGTCGCCAACCGACACCGTGACCGCGGAGACCGTGTGCCTGGTGGTCAGCAACTCGCTCGCGCCCCGTCCTGGCACCGAGGCCACCCCGGGGATGCCCCTGGAACTGACCGTCGACGTGGTCGCCGCCTCCCCCGCCCCGGACGGGCCGGACCTCGGCCGCGGCTGGGCCCTGCTGCTCCTGCTCACCCTGGCCGGGCTGATCACCGGGCTGGTCACCGGGCTGCTCACCCGCTGGTGGGTCGCCACCTGGAGGGAGAACTGAGGATGCGTACGCTGATCCGGTCCGTGGCGGCGCTGGCCGCCGCCGGGCTGACCCTCGCCCCCGCCGCCGCCTCGGCCGCGCCCACGCCCTCACCCGGCGCGAGCACGGTCACCAAGGCCGGCACCTCGTTCCTGACCGCCACCGCCATCGCCGCCGGCCAGCCCGTCCAGGTGGACGCGTCGAGCGGCGACCACCTCTACTGGTCGTTCCGCGCGGAGGCCGGCCAGACCCACACGATCAACGCCACGGTCTCCTTCCCGAAGGGCCGCAGCGGCAGGTCCACCTGGACCATCGACGTCTTTGACGGGCTGCGCCGCCGGCAGGCCTGCACGGCCGGGGCACAGACCCCGACCGTCGACGCGACGGCGACCAGCGTCACGTTGGGCTGCACGTTGCGCCGGGTGCGGCCCTGGGCCGAGCCCTGGTCCGGTGACCCGCTGCCCGGCACCTACTACGTCCGGCTCGCGGTGACCGACCTGCCCGAGCTGGATTTGGGCCTGCCGATCGACGCGGACCTGCTGGTCAGCGTCGACGGCGAGGGCGGCGCGTCCGGTGACGACGGAAAGCTGAAGGCACCGCTGGTGCCGAACACCCGGGCCGGGACGGTGCTCACCGCCGAGCCGATGCCCGAACCGGTCGCCGAGAAGAAGACCAGCCTCACCGACTGGCTGCCGGAAGCCGGCTCCCGCTGGGTCTGGACCACCGCCGGCGGTGTGCTCGCCGCCGTGGCGGGCGTGGTCGGCTTCGCCCTCACCCGGCGACGCCGCCGCCCCTGAGCAGCCCGGTGGCCGCCGCGTTTGCCGGCGCGGCGGCCACCGGAGGCAACGGATCCACCGTTGCGGCGGCTGCGGTACCTTTCCGGCTGTGCGTGACCTTCTGCCGCCGACGGTCGCGGTGGCCGTGGCCGGGCCGCAGGACTGGTCCGGTGTGCTGCTCCCCGCCGAGCAGGCCTGCCTCGGCGCCCGGGCACCCGCCAGCCGCCGTCGCGATTTCACCGCCGGCCGGGTGTGCGCCCGTCGGGCCCTGGCCGGGCTCGGACTGCCGGCAACGCCGGTGACCTCGGCGCCCGACCGGTCCCCGGTCTGGCCGGCCGGTGTGGTCGGCACCATCACCCACACCCGCGATTACTGCGCGGCCGCCGCCGCCCGCGCCGCCGAGTTCCGCTCCCTCGGCATGGACGCCGAGCAGCACCGGGAGCTCGACCCGGGGGTACGCCGGGCGATCTGCCTGCCCGAGGAGGAGGCGGACCTCGCCCGGTTGCCCGCTGGCGTCTCCTGGCCGACGCTGGTGTTCAGCATCAAGGAGACCGTCTACAAGGTCTGGCACCCGGTCGTCGGGACGTGGCTGAACTTCCACGATGCGCGGGTCACGCTCGATCCGGACGCGGGGACGTTCACTGCCCGGATCGCGCCGGGGCGGATCGCCGCAGCCCCCGTGCCCGATCCCCCGACGTGGCTCGCCGGGCGGTTCGCGGTCGACGCCGCCCTGATACGCAGCGCCGCCGCCCTGCTGCTCCACTGAGGTCCTGATGGCCGGTTCTGCCAGCAGCTTGTACCGTCGTCCCGACCGAAGCCCTCCGAGACAAGGAGCCCGGTGAGCCACCCTCAGCCCCCGTTCGGACCGCAGGACCCGAACCAGCAGCCCGCGGAACCGCCGACCCAGGCGTTCCCCACCGCGCCGATGCCCCCGGTGCCGGGCGACCCGTACGCGCCGCAGCCGCCGGTCTCCGGGGCACCCCAGCCGCCGTATCCGCCGGTCCTCGGCGAGCCCCAGCCGCCGTACCCGCCGCAGCCTCCGGCCGGAGGCGGTCCCTACCCGCCGCCGGGCGGGCCCTACCCGCCGGCGCCCGGGCAGCCGTTCGGGGTGCCGCCGGCGAAGAAGTCCAACAAGACCGTCTGGATCATCGTCGGCATCGCGGCGGCGGTCCTGCTGCTGCTCTGCTGCGGCGGCGGCATCTTCGCCGTCTACAACGGGTTCAAGAAGGTGCAGGACACGGTCGAGAGCCTGCCCACCCCGGGGATCACCGCCGACCCGTTCGACGAGACCCCGACCGGAGCGCCGAAGTCGACGCCGAAGCCGGGTCCGACCGGTGAGACCTTCAACATGAGGCCGGGCGAAACCCTGGTCATCACCGACGACCAGGGCACCATCGAGATCACCGTCAGCAAGTTTCACACCAAGGACAAGGCCTGCCAGGCGTACCTGCCGGAGCCGAAGAACGGGATCTACCTGATCGCCGACGTGACCGCCGAGGTCACCAAGGGCAAGGCCTCGATCAACCCGTTCTACTTCAGCTGGATCGACGCGGACGGCAATGAGGAGAACGGCCTCGGGGGCGCTCTCTCCGGCTGCGGCAAGCTGCTCGGCTCGGGCATCAACCTCGCCGCCGGCAGCAAGCGCACCGGCCAGCTGGTCTTCGATGTCAAGGACACCAACGGCAACCTGGAGTACGAGCACCAGCTGGAGACGGCCGGCTCCTGGAAGCCCTGAACCGTGACACCCGGCGACGGGGGCCGGTCCCGAACCGGGGCGCCGGCCCCCGTCCGTTTGTCACGGTCACGCCAGCACCCCGGTCAGCTCCTCGGCACACGCCACGGCGCGCGCCGTGGCCGCCTGCGTGGCCGGCAGCAGCGGCGGGCGGACCGCCGGCGTCGGAATGCGTCCCTCGGCATGCAGCACCGCCTTGATCACGGACGGGTTGGGTTCGGCGAAGAGCGCCGCCGAGAGTGCGGCGAGCCGGTGACCGAGCGGCCGGGCCCGGGTGACGTCCCCGGCCCGCCAGGCCGCGACCAGCGCGGCGTAGTCGGCGGTGGCGATGTGCGCCGAGGCGACGATGCCGCCGCCTGCGCCGAGGGCGAGCAGCGCCGAGAGGTACGCGTCCTCACCGCCGAGCACCGCACACTCCGGCGGCGGGTCGGCGAGCAGGGCGAGGGTGTCCGCGTCGATGCCGCCGACCGCGTGCTTGATCCCGACCACTCCGGGCAGCCCGACCAGCCGGCGTAGCGCCTCGGCGGAAAGCTGCTGCCCGGTGCGGTACGGGACGTGGTAGACGACCAGCGGCACCGGGGACGCCTCGGCCAGCCGGGCGAAATGGGCGTGCACCGCCTCCTCACCGGGCCGCAGGAACGGCGGCACCAGGCAGAGCGCCGCCGTCACCTCGGGCCGCTCGGCGAGCGCCCGCAGCGCGTCGATGGTGTGCGCGCCGACCAGGAGCCCCGCCCGGCGTTCCCGGCAGGCGGCGGCGATTGCGTCGACCACCTGCCGCCGTTCGGCGTCGGCGAGCGCGTGCGGCTCGGCGGTGGTGCCCAGGGCGACCAGGCCGTCGGCCCCGGCCGCCAGCACCTCGTGGGCGAGAGCGGTCAGCACGTCGAAGGCGACAGCGCCTTCCTCGTCGAACGGTGTGATCAGTGGTACGTACAGCCCGGTCGGTGTCATGCCCCCAGCCTGCGACGCGAGACCATGAAGCACCAGTTCCGATTACTGAACGAATACGTAAGCTGAACTGATGCTTGATGTTCGCCGCCTGCGCCTGCTGCGGGACCTGGCCCGGCTCGGCACCATCGCAGCCGTCGCTGAGGCCCACACCTACACGCCGTCCGCCGTCTCCCAGCAACTCGCCGCATTGCAACGGGAGGCCGGCGTCGCGCTCCTGGAACGCGCCGGCCGCCGGGTCACCCTCACCCCGACCGGGGAGGCACTGGTCCGGCACACCGAGGTCATCCTCGCCGCCCTGGAGGCCGCCGACGCCACCCTCGCTGCCGCCCGCGGCGGACTTTCCGGCACGGTACGCATCGGCACGTATCCCAGCGCCGTGCGTACGCTCCTGCTGCCCGCCCTGGTCGCGCTGGCCCGGGACCATCCCGCGCTCGACCTGATGGTCACCGAACTGGACCCGGTCGCCGTGCCCGACGCACTGCGCGACCGCCGCCTCGATGTGGCCCTCGTCCACGACTACGACATCGTGCCGGTCGAGCCGGACCCGGCGCTGGATTCGACACCGCTGCTGGACGAGCCCGTGTTCCTCGCCCTGCCCGACGGCATGGAACACGACCCGGCCGGCGACCCGATCCGCTCGGCGTGCGACGCCGACTGGATCGTGGGCAGCCCCGGAACGCTGTGCCACACGGTTGCCCTCCACGCCTGCGAGCTGGCCGGTTTCCACCCGTCCGTACGCCATCACGCCGACGACTTCGGCGCCATGCTCGCCCTGGTGGCCGCCGGCCACGGCGTCGGGCTGGTGCCCCAACTTGCCGTCGGGCAACCGCCCACCGGGGTCCGCCTCGTACCCCTCACCATCCGGCGACGCACCCGGATCGCGTACCGGCGGGGCGCGGGCGACCACCCGGCGGTGGCCGCCTGCGTCACGGCGCTCCGAGCCGCCAGCCTGTTGCACCAGGCGTGACGGCCGGGCGGGCCTGTCGCCACTCAGCTTGACCGCCGTCAATGCGCTGCTGTCGACACGGCCGGTGAAAGGAAGAGGTGACCGTGCCAGGCACCGCGCACCGTACGCGTCGCTACCGTCACCCAGGCGGCGAGCAGCAGCCCGTACAGCAGCACTGCGAGGGTGGTCAGCAGGGCCGAGCCGGTCCGGGCGGCCAGGCCGGTGATGCCGGTGACCAGGGTGCCGACGGGGAAGGTGAAGCTCCACCAGGTGAGCGAGAACGGCAGCCCGGCGCGCGCGGTGCGGACGGTGATCGCGGCCGCCAAGGCCAGCCAGAGCAGAGCGAACCCCATGGCAGGTACGCCGTAGAGCACGGCGAACATCTGCGCGCCGGCCGCGTACGGCTCGGGTAGGACGCCCTCGGCGGCGCGGCCGAGCAGGTGCGCGGCGGTGATCGACTGGCCCAGCGGCCCCAGCACGATCCACAGCGTGGGAACCATCCGCGCGGCGCCGACCCGGTGCTGGACCAGGCGGGACCACAACTGCGGCATGATGATCACGGTGGCGGCCAGGCTGATGCCGAACATCGCGTAGCAGGCGATGACCATGTCGAGTCGGGCCTGCCCGGCCGGCAGGTGCGGCACGAGCAGCGCCCCGTTGGCGGCCGAGACCATCGGCGGGACCACCGGCATCAGCCAGCCGCCGAAGGCGGCGTCCGGCCCGATCCGGTGCCGGGTCATCATCAGGTACGGAATCGCCACCGCGGTCAGCAGGCCCAGCCCGGTCCCGGCGCTCCACAGCACCAGATCGACCGTGACGGCGGCGGACTCGCCGATCCACGTTGAGCCGAGCAGCAGCGTGCCGCCGCCGACGGTCATCAGCGCCATCGGTGGCGCGCCCCAGAACTGCGCCATGACCGGGTCGGCCGCATACCCGAACGCGGTGGCCCGGTGCCGGCGCAGGTGCACCGCCCAGGCCACAACCAGCGTCACCAGCAGCAGCGCCGCCGCCAACCAGACCAGGGTCGCGGCGAACCGCAAGCCCGGCAGCCGCACCGGCAGCCCGGCGGCGGCGGTGGCCACGATGCCGGTGCCCATCACCGAGGCGAACCAGTTCGGCCCCAGGTACGCGAACACGTCACACGGACGCGCCAGCGCCGACAGCGGCGCGGGCCGCCCGGCGACCTCGGGGGAACGGGTGGGAAGCGTGGGCGGGTGGTGCAGGCTGTTCACGCGAACAACTGTCCGGCCGCGCGGACCGGTCCGGTAGGCGGTGATCTCGTACCGAGTCATAACCTGCTCTTATGCCTCTGCCGCCGCAGGTGACCGACCTGACCAGCTTCGACCTGCTGCTGTCGGTCGCCCGCCTCGGCAGCATCGGACAGGCCGCCACGGAACACCGCATCTCCCAGCCGGCGGCCAGCGCCCGGCTCCGCCACCTGGAACGCCGCCTCGGCCTCACCCTGCTGCAGCGCACCCCGCGCGGCTCCGCCCTCACTCCCACCGGCGCGCTGATCGCCGACTGGGCCCGCGGCGTGGTGGACGCCGCCGATTCGCTCGCCGCCGCCGTTCAGACCCTGCGCAGTTCACACGAGAGCCGGCTGGCCGTCGCCGCCAGCCAGACCATCGCCGAGTACCTGCTGCCGGCCTGGCTCGTGGCGCTACGCGCCCGGCAGCCGGAGCTCACCGTCACCCTGCAGGCCGCCAACTCCACGGAGGTGGCCGCGCGGCTGCTCGCCGGCAACGCCAACCTCGGCTTCGTCGAGGGCCCCGACCTGCCACCCGGCCTGGACGCGGACACCGTCGCCACGGACCAGCTCACCGTCGTCGTCGCCCCCGCCCACCCGTGGGCCCGCCGCCGACGCGGCATCACCCCGGCCGAGCTCGCGGCCGCACCGCTGGTGTCCAGGGAGTCCGGCTCCGGCACCCGCCGCGCGCTGGAAGCCGCCCTACGCGAGCACGACATCGACGCGCTCGCAGCCCCGCTGCTCGAACTCTCCTCCACCACGGCGATCAAGCACGCCGTCGCCGCCGGCAGCGGGCCGGCCGTGCTCAGCTCGCTGGCGGTCAGCACCGAACTCGCGGCCGGCACCCTGACCGCCGTACCCGTCAACGGCCTCGCCCTGCACCGCCTGCTCCGCGCGGCCTGGCCGGCCGGCCGGCAGCTCACCGGCCCCGCCCGCGACCTCCACGCCATCGCCGCCCGACCCGAACGGAGTTAGCCCCGGGGCCACTGCCGAGCACAAGGGACGCCAGGCGTTGGGTAGCGTGCTCAACGTGCGGGAGCAGACGGGCGACAGGCAGCAGGTGTTCGTGTCGGCCCACGATCGGCCCGACGGGCGAGAGGCGCCGGTGATCGACCTGGGCGCAATGCGGGATCAGTCCGCAGACCCCGAGCCGGACCAGGAGCGGCACGCCTGGCAGGCGCTTCGATCGACGCGGGTCTCGCTGCCATTGGTCCTTGCCGTCCTGCTGGGCACGGCGGCCGTGGCGGGTATCGGAGGGTACCGGTGGCAGGCCCGGCAACAGCGCCTGGCCGACGAGTCGGTCGCTTCCGTTTATATCCTTCCGCAGGCCGCGATAGCCCAGGTTGAACGAGACGGGCCGCTGGTCAAGGTCAAGTCATCGGTGATCGTGGTGAACTCCGGGCCCCTGCCGGTGGAGGTCACCGACATCCAGGCCTCGAAGGACAACCTCGCTCTCCAGGTGGCCGACCCCGATGTCGTACGTCCCGGGGTGCGGTGGTTCAGCGTCTGGGTGACGGTCAACTGCACCACGGCAGTGCCGAACGAGCCTGTCCCGGTCGTGATATCGGTGCGCCCACCGGACGGCAAAACACGCGACGTCACCTTCCAGGTGCCGCCCAGCCCATGGCAGTACGCGTCCGATTCGATGTGTCTGCCGCCCGAAGGTTTCCCGGGCCGGCGGGTGCGGATCGGTACCTGACCGGCAAACGTTTCCGGGCATGGGTGGCCCACGGCAGGCCCCGGCCGCCAAGCTGGGTAGCCCCACGAGCAACCTGAGACGCAATGTGCGCAGGGTCAACACTGGCAAGCTGCCATCCTTCGCCGCCCTGTGCGAGCACTACGAGGTCAGCAACACCGTCATCCGGGCCGCCATGCTCCTACTCAAAGCCGAGGGGCTGATCGACGGCCGGCAGGGCAAGGGCGTGTACGTATCGCGATCGACGCGGCGATCTTCGCCGTCCTGGCGCTCACCTACCGCCTCGCCGCCCCCCACATCTCGTTTACAAGCTCTGTGCATCGCGTACGCACACGTTCCAGGAACGGTTGCACGCTCGGAGCTAGGCTGCCGATCATGCATGGGTTCACCGACGTCGACCGCCCGTCAGACCCGGACTCGTGGGTCGGCGTACTGCACCGCCTCACCGAGGAGCCCTTCTACCAGGCATACCAGCAGCGGGTCCGGGAGCTGCTCCATCCGGCGCCTGGCCGTCGCTACGTCGATGTCGGTGCTGGCACAGGGGCAAGCGCAGCCCTGTTGAAAGATCAACACGGTGTCAGCGTGGCAACTGTGGACCATGCACTGACCATGGCTGCTGCCATGCAAGCCCGCGGCTTGACCCAGAGCACCGTCGCCGACGCCCATCACCTGCCGTTCCTCAGCAACTCATTCGATGGGGCCTGGGCCGATCGCACCTTGCAACACCTCGCCGATTCCCACGCCGCGATCAAGGAACTCATCAGGGTTGTCCGGCCGGGTGGCCGCATCGCACTCGCAGACCCTGACTACGACACTCAAGTACTCGACATCGCCGACCAAAACCTGGCTCGACGCGTGCTGAGGTTCCGGGCGGATGTCCTCCTCCGCAACGGCACCCTGGCGCATCAACATGCCGGCCTTCTCGCCGCACACGGCCTGGTCGACGTCACCATCGAACCCCGAACACTGCTGGTCCGGAACCCGACCGCCGTCGACAACGTTCTCGGCCTCCGCTGCTGGGCTGCCACAGCTGCTCAGCGCGGCGCACTCGACCCGGCCGAAGCTCGTGCGTTCGAAGACCAGTTCGACGACGCCGTCGCTGCACACCGGTTCACATACGCAGTCACGTTCTTCCTCACCGCCGCCACCGTCACCTGAGGGGTGAGTGAGCACGCAGCGTTCAGCCTTGCGGCGACCGAGAACGCGCTCAAGCGCCTCGGCGAACAGTTCGTATGAGCTGCCGCTGCACAGGGATCGAAAAGGCCGTCCCCGACGAGCGGGAACGGCCTTTGAACTGGGTGGAGCTGAGGGGATTTGAACCCCTGACCCCCTCGATGCGAACGAGGTGCGCTACCGGTCTGCGCCACAGCCCCTCCGCTGGCGTACCAGCATCGGTCCCACCCGGCTTGCACCGGGCGGGCCGGCGCCAAGGTTAACAGGTCCCGAGCCCCCCGCGCGAACCGCCCCACCAACGGAAGAGATCTTGGCGGCAAAAGCCCCCATCTGGACCCAAACCTCCCAAGACCTCCAAGGCCCTGCCTCCCTAGCGTCGATCATGGAGTTGTGGCAGTGGACGAAAAGGGTGAATGGTGCCTACTTGGCGCCACAACTCCATGATCGACGGGGTGGGGTGGGGGTGGGGGTGGGGTGGGGTGGGGTGGGGTGGGTTAGGCGCCGCGGCCGGATTGGTAGGGGCGGCCGCGGAGGCCGCCTGCGCGGCGGTAGGAGACCGAGCCGCCGCTCGCCGCCGGCGGGAGGTCCGCTGGGCGGTCCAGGCCCATTGCCGTGCGGCGGACCGCCTCGCGCTGGGCGGCCAGCCGGCGCTGCGCCTCCCGGCGGGCCGCGGCGCGCCGCGCCTGTTCGCGGCGCACCTCGGCTTGGCGGGCGGCGAGCCAGGCCGCCTCGCGGGCCTCCGCGCGCCGCCGCCGACGGTCGGCCAGGGCCAGCTTCCGCAGGTGTACGACGTACGTCACGAGCAGGGTGCCGGTCACCGAGACGCTGATCCAGAAGCCGGGTCCGACCAGCACCACGCCGATCAACTCGACGAAGTTGAGCAGCAGCAGCGCGGCCAGCACCCGACGCCGGCGGTAGATCGCCGGGGTGTGGTGGCGGCGCTTCGGCGGGTTCCGTCGACGGGACCGGGCCGGGGTGGGCGGCACCGACCGCAGCCGGCCCGACCGGCGGGCGGCGGGCGGCGCGGAGACCGGCGGAGCCAGACTCTTGGTGTTGCTATCTTCACTCAGGGTGACGATGAGGGCGCGGGGCGGCCGGACCGGTCGTCGTCCGGGCACGGTACGACGTCGACGGCGGCGCTGAAGCACCCGCGCCGTCGACTGCGCCCGCTCCGCCACCAGCCGCTCAGCGGCGTCGTACCGGCGGACCAGCGCCGGCGCGAGGGCAAGCAGACCGGCGGCGGCGAGGACGGCGAGGAGCACCGAGGTCGGCACCCGCACCCCTCCCGTCACCAGATTCGGGCCCGCGCCGCTCGACCGTAACTTATTCCGTCATCCGTCGTTCACGGCGCAGATCGTGCGGTCATGCAGCGCTTGCCACAGCTTGCAGTTACTTGAGGTTACGGGCCGTAGACCAAGTTGACCGTGCGCCGCGCCGGACGGGACGGGTGGGACGCTTCACCCGCGGCTGTCACGTACGCGGTGCCAGCGGGCCAGCAGCCCGCCCTCGGCGGCCACTTCCTCACTTGTCATCGCGTATCCGATGTGGTCCCGCCAGGTCCCGTCGATGTGCATGTAGCGCACGTGGTAGGCCTCCTCGCGGAAGCCCAGCTTCTCCACCACCCGCCGGGACGGCTTGTTCTCCGGTCGGATGTTCACCTCGATCCGGTGCAGCCCGCCCGGACCGAACGCGTGGTCGACGGCCAGCGCGACCGCGGTGGGGATCACGCCGCGACCGGCCACTCGGGAGTCCACCCAGTAGCCGACGTACCCGGAGCAGAACGCCCGGCGGACGATGCTGCCCACGTTGAGATGGCCGACCAGCCGTTCCTGTCCCTCCTCGCGCAGGCAGACGGCGAACGGCATTCCATCGCCGGTACGCGCCGAGCGGCGCTGGTCGGCGTGGACGAAGCGGAAGGCGACGGGGGAGTTCAACTCGTCCCAACTGCCGGGCAGGTGGGACTCCCAGGGGGACAGCCAGGCTCGGTTGGCCCGCCGGATCTCCGACCAAGCCGCCGCGTCGGAGCGCCGGTAGGGACGCAGCACCACCGGACCGTCCGCCAGCACCGCCGGCCAACCGGGCGACCGTCGAAACAGGCTCACCGACGCCGGTCCAGCAGCAGCACGTCCACAGTCGACCCGGCCGCTGCGGTGGTGACCCGCTCGCCGAGGACCAGTAGGCCGTTCGCCTCGGCCAGGCCGGCGAGCGTGAACGGCCCGCCGGCCAGCGGCTGGACGGTGTACCCGCCGCCGCGCCGCTCGGCCACGTGCGCGGGGCGGAACTCGCGCAGCCCGCCGGGGGACGAGACCGTCTCCAGCAGGTGCGCCCGGACGCTGGGCCGGAACACCGGCTCGGCGCCGGCCAGCAGCGCGATAGCCGGGCGGGCCAGCACCTCGAAGCCGATCAGGGCCGCTCCGGGCTCACCGGGTAGACACACCACCGGCACCTCCTCGGCGCCGACCGTACCGAATCCCAGGGCCGTTCCGGGATAGAGGGCGACCTCTGTGAAGGCCACCGGCCCGGCCCGGCTGCCCTCGCGGCGGGACAGGATCCGGCGGACCATGTCGCCGGGCCCGGTGCCGATGCCGCCGGTGGTGATGATCAGGTCGGCCCGCAGCGTCTGGTCCTCCAGCAGGCCGCGCAGCGCCTCCGGGTCGTCGTCGCAGATCCCCACCCGGTACGCGAGCGCGCCCGCCTCGGCGGCGGCGGCGGTCAGCGCGTGCGAATTGGTGTCCACCACCTGGCCGGGCTGGCTGCCCCGACCGACGTCGACCAACTCGTCGCCGGTGGCCACGACGACCACCCGGGGGCTGGGCCGGACCACGACGTGCCCGATGCCGGTGGCGGCGAAGACGGCGACGAGGGCCGGCGAGACGTACGCGCCGGCGCGGGCGAGCAGGGCACCGGCCGGCAGTTCCTCGCCGGCGCGGCGGACGCCGTACCCGCGCTTGGGAGCGCGGAAGATCTCCACCGCGGCCATGCCCTGGTCGGTCCACTCCACCGGCACGACCACGTCGGCGGCGATCGGCAGCGGCGCGCCGGCCGCCACCGAGAAACACGAGCCGGGGGTGAGCCGGACCGGCCGCCAGCTCGCCGCGCCCAGGTCGCCGACCACGTTGAGCCGGATGCTGCGGCCACCTGGCGTGCCGGAGGGAGCCGGGACGTAGCCCGGGCCCCGGCCCCCTCCGGAGATGTCCTCCCAGCGCGCGGCGTACCCGTCCACCGCCGCCTGGTCGAAGGCGGGGTACGAGTGCGGTGCGACGACGTCCTCGGCGAGGACGTTGCCGTACGCCTGGGTGAGGTCGAGGTCGAGCGGAGGCAGCGCGCGCAACCTGCGCAGCACACTGCCCAGGTAGTCGGCGAGCGGCATCAACTCGTTCGCGGCCGCCTCGGCGTCGGCCGTCGCGGTCATGTACTGGGACCGCCCGACGTGTCGGAGTTGACGAACTCGGCCAGCCACTTGCGGAATTCGGCGCCCAGGTCGTCGCGCTCGGCGGCGATCTGGACGACGGTCTGCAGGTAGCCGAGCGGCATGCCGGTGTCGTAGCGGGTGCCCCGGTAGACGATGGCGTGCACCGGCACCCCCTCGCGGCGCAGCAGCTCCATTGCGTCGGTCAGCTGGATCTCCCCGCCGCTGCCCGGCTCCGTACGCCGGATCGCGTCGAAGATCCGCGCCGGGAGCACGTACCGACCGAGGACGGCGAGGTTGCTCGGGGCGTCCTCCGGCTTCGGCTTCTCCACCATGCCGGTGACCTTGACGACGTCGGCGATGTCGGCGAACTCCGGCTCGGCCGGCTCGACCGAGGCGATGCCGTACCGCTTGGTCTCGGCCGGGTCGACCTCGAAGAACGCCAGCACGACACCGCCGGTGCGGGCCTGCAGCTCCAGCATCGCCGGCAGCAACGGCTCGTCCATCTTGACGAACTCGTCGCCGAGCAGCACCGCGAAGGGCTGGTCGCCGACGTGCGACTCGGCGTACCCGACGGCGTGGCCGAGGCCGAGCTGCTCGGGCTGCCGGCAGGTGTAGATTTCGGCCAGCCCTTCCGGACGGCGTACCGCCTCCAGCAGGTCGGGCTTGTTCGCGAGCCGGGACTCCAGATCGGGCCGGCGGTCGAAATGGTCCACCATCGAGGTCTTCCCGCGCCCGGTGATCAGCAGCACGTCGGTGAGACCGGCCTGGGTGGCCTCCTCGACGATGTACTGCAGCACCGGCCGGTCGACGACCGGCAGCAGTTCCTTCGGGACCGCCTTGGTGGCCGGCAGGAACCGGGTGGCCAAGCCGGCAGCCGGGATGACCGCCTTCACCGCGCGGGCACGGCCGGTCGCGGCCGTCGCTGAGGGATTCGCTGAGTGCTCCGACATGTCGCGAGACTATCGGCCACGGCTCTGCCGCGGCGGGTGAGGACCGGAAGACGCGCCGCGCTGCTCCGCGCTCGCGGCGTCCGCCGCGCCGGCCCGGGGCAGGCCGTCGGGCGGGCTGACCGCCGCAGGCACCACCGGGATCTCCCGGGTGGGTGTCGAGTCGGGTGCCGGGGCCAGTCGGTAGCTGTCCCGACCTGCCGACTTGGCCGCGTAGAGGGCATCGTCGGCGGCGTCGAGGACCTGCTGGCCGGTGGCGGCGTGGTCGGGGTAGACGGCGACGCCGATGGAGACCGTCACCGGCACCCGGACCGGCCCCGAGTGCCCGTTCACCGGCACCGGTTGGTCCCGTACCACCGCGCCGAGCCGCTCGGCGACGATGGCCGCGCCGCGCGCGTCGGTCTCCGGCAGCAACACCACGAACTCCTCCCCACCCTGCCGGAACGCCAGGTCCACCTCGCGGATCTCGCCGCGCACCCGGCGGGCGAACTCCACGAGCACCGCGTCCCCGGCGGCGTGCCCCCAGGTGTCGTTGACGTTCTTGAACCGGTCGAGATCGAGGGCGAGGACGCTGAGCATCCGCCCGAACCGGTTCGCCCGCTCCACCTCCCGCCGGATCGACTCGCGAAGGTAGCGGTAGTTCCACAGCCCGGTCAGCGGGTCGGTCAGCGAGAGTCGCTGCGCCTCCTCGTGCACCCGGACGTTCTCCACCGCCACCGCCGCGTGCCCGGCGAAGGTCCGCAGGGTGACCAGGTCGTCGTCGTCGAACTCGTCCGCGCCGAGCCGGTCGTAGAGGGCCAGCACGCCGAGCGCCTCGGACGACGGCTCCGGGTCGCGGCGCGGCGGGTCCAGGTCGTCGGCCGGCGGGTGGCCGGGCCGGGCCGGGCCGCGCCCGCCCAGGTCCGCCGCCCTGGGCGCGGCGAACGGCACCGCGATGTACGTCTCGCAGGTCGGTTCCCCGGTCGGGGCGTCCGCCAGTGCCCACCGGCCGCACAGCGGCTCCCCGGTGGCGGCCACCGTGCCGATCACCCCGGTGCCGACGGGCACCCGCAGTGTGGCCGGGTCGGATCCGTCGGTGCTGGGCCAGCGTCCGTCCAGCCCCTCGACGCACCGGCCGACGAGCATCCCATCGCCGTCGAGCAGCAGCACCGCCCCGGCCCGGGCGCCGGTGGCGGCGATCGCGCTGTGCAGGATCACCCGCAGGATGCGTTGCAGGTCGTGGGTGCTGGCCAGGGTGTCGCCGAGCACCGCCAGGTGGCCGCGCAACTGATCCCGGCTGTTGGTCAGGGCGGCCACATAGCTGCCGGTTTCCCGGGCCATCCGGTTGAACGCCCGGGCCAGCCGGCCGATCTCGTCCCGGCTGCGGACGGACACCCGGGCGGTCAGGTCGCCGTGCGCCACCCGGTCCACCGCCCCGGCCAGCTCGACCAGGGGCCGGGTGGTCACCCGGGCCAGCCGCCCGGCGGCCAGCACGGCCAGCACCGCGGCGAGCAGCACCGCGCCGACCAGGACGACGTACAGGGCCGGCGGGCGCTCACCGGGGACCGAGAGGATCAGCGGTAGCGGCTGCCCCGGGAACGGGCCGAGCCGGCGGACGTACCGGCCGTCGCTGGTCTCGGTGACCCGGTTCCCGTCGGCCGTGCGGGCGGCGGCCAGCACGGCCGCGCGTACCTCCGGGGTTTCGGTGGTGTGGGTGACGCGGTCGGTGCCGCCGGGATCGTCCAGGAGGGTGACCGCGACGCCGGTCACCGCGGCGAGCCGCGCCACGAAGGCCGGGTCGACGGGCTGGGCGGCGGCGACCGTGCCCAGGTCGGCGCCGGCGGCGTCGCGGAGCTGAACGGTGGCGGCGAGTGCGCGGACCGGGCCGGCGGCCGGCGGCGTGCCGGCGCAGTCCTGCCAGGGCCCGGCGGGACCACCCGGGGTGGCATAGCTGGTCCGGCCGGCGGTGTCGGTGATCAGCACGGCGGCGGCGAGGCCCCGCCCCACCACCTGGTCGGCCGCGCGGGGCCGGGCGGCGGCGTCGGTGACCAGCGCGACCGCGTCGGCCGCCGCGCGCAGCTGCTGGCAGAGGGCGTCCACCGAGGTACGCACCCCGGCGGCGGCCAGGCCCAGCCGCTCGGTGGAACGGCCGCGGTCGACGGCCGACATCATCGATCCGACGAAGAAGGCGCCGAGCAGAACGGGGCCGAGCACCACCACGAGGAAGGCTGCCGTCAACCGCCCGCGTAGCGTCAAGCCTTCTCCCCGGAAGTTCTGCGCCCTTGCTGCGATGCTGACACAGAGCGACGGGTAGGCAAGCGTGGCGTCAGGAGTGTTGCGTGCCGGAATTTTCGGATGAAGCGGATGTGACGCATGCTGCGAAGCGGGATTTGCGTGTCGCGTTGCTCGCCCACCGTCGGTCGCTGTTCGCTACGGCCCGGGCGGAGGCGGCGGCGCGCGTCCAGGCCGAGCTGACCGCCCTGGTACGCCGGCTCCGTCCGGCCCGGATGAGCGGGTACGTGCCGGTCGGCTCGGAGCCGGGCGGGAGCGACCTGCCGGAGGTGCTGCGGGCCGCGCTCCCGCCGGCGGCGGAGCTGCTGCTGCCGGTGCTCCGCGACGACCTGGATCTGGACTGGGCGGCGTACACCGGCGCGGAGTCGCTGCACGCGGCCGGGCGGGGACTGCGTGAGCCGACCGGGCCCCGACTGGGGCGCTCCGCCGTGGCCGCCGCCGAACTGGTGATCGTTCCGGCCCTGGCCGTGGACCATCGGGGGCGGCGGCTGGGCCGGGGCGGCGGCTCGTACGACCGGGCGCTGGCCCGGGTGCCCGGGTCGGCCCTGACGGTGGCCCTGCTGCACGACGGGGAGCTGCTCGAGGCCGTGCCGGCGCAGCCGCACGACCGCCCGGTACGCGCCGTGATCACCCCCACCGGCGGTCTACGTACGCTGCCCCGGACAGCGCTTGTCTGACAACGCACTTCCGCTGGACGAACCCGGGTTCCATGACGCACCATTGGCACTCGAATACGTCGAGTGCCAACCCGGCCGTGCCAGATCCGGAGGAGACCGTGCCTACCTACCAGTACGCCTGCACCGCGTGCGGCCACCAGCTCGAGGCGGTGCAGTCCTTCAGCGACGAGCCGCTGACCGAGTGCCCCGCGTGTGAAGGACGGCTGCGCAAGGTTTTCAACTCGGTCGGCGTCGTGTTCAAGGGCTCCGGCTTCTACCGCACCGACTCGCGTTCCTCTGGCTCCGAGAGCAAGAGTGGCACCTCGAGCAAGCCGGCCAAGTCGGAGTCGTCATCGAGCAGCACGTCGAACGGGTCGAGCAACGGCTCGTCGTCCTCGACCGGCGGCTCGGCCACCAAGGCGCCCGCCGCTACCACCTCCGCGACTTCCTCCTGACCTTCAATTCGCGCAGATCCTCAGAAAAGTGGTTATTCCTCCTGGAATGGCCACTTTTTTTACGTCGACGAAGGCATGCAGCCGCTACGCACACTGTGGCCGACGCCGGACGAAACCTGAGCCACCCATAGCAGATCATCTCGCTGGCCGCGGCCTGTCCACAGTGCTTCCCGCCATCCACAGGCCGATGCCTTCGGCCGGCGTCGGTTCCTAGGCTGGGCGGCGTCCATCGGGTGGCTGGCAAGGAGGGGCGCGGGTGGCGGCGGACGAGGGATCACTACGGCCGGTGCGGTGGCGCGGGCTGCCCCGGGGCGGGACCCTGCTCCGGGTGGCGCTGGTCGCGGTGCTGCTCGGCCTGGCCGCCGCCGTCTTGCCGGCCCCCGCCGGCTGCCCGCCCGGCGCAACCCCGGCCCGACCCACGCCGGCCCCGACTTCCTCGCCACCGAACGACGGCCGCCCCGGCGGCGCGCTGCCGCTGCCCGACGGGTCCGTCGGCGTACCGGTCCGGCTGGCCGAGCCGGCCGCCCTCGCGGTGCTCCGCCCGGGCGCCCGGGTGGACCTGCTGGTCGTGCGGGGCGGCGAGGCGGCCGGGGAAGCGACGCTGCTCGCCCCGCGGGCGTTGGTGCTCGACGTGGTGGGCGCCGGGGCGGTCGACGGTTCCTCCGCGCTCTATTTGGCGCTTCGACCCGAGCAGGCGCTGCGGGCGGTCGGGTTGCCCGAAGGCAGCCGCTTCGCGGTGGTGGTACGCGAATGACCGGCGTGGTCAGCCCCAGTGCGGCGGGCGCTCGGCCAGCAACCAGTCGTCGTTGCCACCGGGCCGCTCGCCCCAGCCGCGGTCCGTGTCGTCGCTGGTCTGCTCGGGCAGCACCACGAGATCATCGCTGAGGTCGACCACGCGGTCGTCGTCGCCGCGTGCGCCACGCATGCCGGGATCGCTCACGAGCGGCAAGGATACCGCCAGAAGACGTCCGTCGCGTCCGGCGGGCCGAGTGGCCACGGCGTTGGTAGCGTCGGACGGCGTGACGACGCCGAGCGGTACTCCCGACGACGAGTTCTGGCGACGCCCGACACCGGACCAGCCGAAGGGCGGAGTCGACAGCGGCCAGCCCGGAAGCGGTGTGCCGGGCAGCGGCTATTCCGGCCCGCCGCCGACCACACCACCCCCGCCCGGCTGGCGGCCGCCCGTGCACGTGCGGCCCGCCCCACCCCGGCAGCTGCCGCCGCAGGACATGGCCGCGATGGACCGGACGGAGCAGCGGGCCCAGCGGCTCACCTACGGCATCGGTGCGGTCGCCGGGGTGGTGCTGGTGATCCTGACGTGTCTGCTCTGCTCGCGGGTGATCTTCTGACCCAGGGTCAGAGTGTGCCGCCCCAGACGACCTGGGCGCCGCTGTCACCGGCCAGGTAGACGTACACCAGCGCGAAGACCGCGAGGACGACCACCATCCCGGTCAGCACCGGGGCCAGCCAGCGGGGCAGGCTGCGCACCCGAGCCAGGCCGCTGGTCACCAGCAGGAGCAGCAGCGCCGCCACCGCCAACCCGATGGTGAACCAGAACAGGGTGTCGCCGTACTCGGCGTGCTCCTCGATCTTCCTGAGGAACTCGCCGCCGAGGCCCCGCTGCCGCTGCGCCTCCTCGAACGCCTCCCCGGACTCCTTCGCCACGAACGTGGCGATCGGAGTCACCACGGACAGGCCCGCCACCGCCCAGTCGAGCCGGGACCGCCACCAGGGCAGCACCCCGTACGCGACGGAGATCAGCGCCAGCAGCGGCACCAGCACCACGACGGCGTGTACGACCAGCGGGTGCAGCGGCAGGCCGTTGACTTCCGTGAACACCGACACCTCCAACGAGTGAACCGAAGCGCCCGCCAGCGTACGACCGTGTGGCCCGCACCACCCAGCATCCCAGCGCGGTTGTCGCCCCCCGAAGGCACGTGCTGTCATTAGTTCATGTCCAGCGGTGAGGAACTGCTCCGGTCGAGGGGCCTCCGGGTCACCCGACCGCGGCTCGCCGTGCTGGATGTCCTCGCCGCCGGCGGTCACCTGGAGGTCGACGAGATCACCCGCCGGGTCCGCGAGCGGCTCGACTCGGTCTCCACCCAGGCCGTCTACGACGTGCTCGGCGCGCTCTCCCGGGCCGGCCTCTCCCGCCGCATCGAGCCGGCCGGCAGTCCCGCCCGTTACGAGGCACGCGTCGGGGACAACCACCACCATGTCGTCTGCCGGGGCTGCGGCGAGATCGCCGACATCGACTGCGCGACCGGCAGCGCCCCCTGCCTCGACCCGAACACCGCGCACGGTTTCGAGGTCGACGAGGCCGAGGTGACCTTCTGGGGGCTCTGCCCAATGTGCCAGGCCCGCCGCCGCCGCGGCGACTGAACCCCCGCGCGATCACACCTGGGATCCGGGCCACTCGCGGGGGCACTAGGCCGGGCCTGCGCATGGCACTCTTGGGCGGTGGACACCGATGACCTCGGCCTGTTCGGTCCGGGATCGGTCACGTGGAAGGTGCACGCGGAGCCGATCCTGATCGTCGCGGGCCTGCGCTCGCTCTACCTTCAGGCGTTGCACCCCCGGGCGATGGCCGGAGTCGCTCAGAACAGCAGCTACCGCACCGACGCGTGGGGGCGGCTGGTCCGGACCGCCACCTACGTGGCGACGACGGTCTACGGCACCACCGCCGAGGCCGAGGCGGCCGGCCGCCGGCTGCGTACGCTGCACGCTCGGATGCGGGCCACCGACCCGTCCACCGGCGAGGAGTTCCGGATCGACGAGCCGGGGCTGCTGCGCTGGGTGCACGTCACCGAGGTCGAGTCGTTCGTCAGCACCGCCCGCCGTGCCGGTCTCGCCCTGAACGACGCGGAGGTCGACGCCTACTACACCGAGCAGCGCCGGGCGGCGGCCCTGGTCGGGCTCGACCCGGCCGAGGTGCCGGGCACCGCCGCCGAGGTGGCCGACTACTACCGGCGGATCCGCCCGGACCTGCGAATGACGAGGGAGGCGGCGGAGACGGCCCTCTTCCTGACCGCCCCGCCTATCCCCTGGAAGCTCAGTCTGCCGGCGCGACTCGGCCTGCACCTCGGCCCGCCGCGCTGGGCGTACCTGGGAATCGCCGGCACCGCGCTGGCGCTGCTGCCGGCGTGGGCGCGCCGGTTGTACGGCGGCCTGGGCCTGCCCACCACCGCGCTGTCGGCGGAGATGAGCATCCGCGCGCTGCGCCTCGCCCTGGCGGCGCTGCCGCGCCGCTACCGGGAGGGCCCGATCCAGCAGGCCGCCAAGGAACGCGCCGCCCGTCTCGACAGCGCCGCGTAGCCCGCCGGCGAGCCGCGAGCTAGGCGGGCTCGGCGGGGCGGTCCATGGCCGCCCACGGGTCCTTGCCCGGGGTCTGGGCGCCGGTGGGGCAGGTGCGTCGGTAGTCGCACCAGCCGCAGCGCGGCCCCGGGGTGACGGGGAACGCCTCGTCGGGGTCGGTGCCATCGGCGATCGCCCGCTCGGCGGCCATGATGTCCCGAGCGGTCTCCTCGGCGCGGGTCAGCTGCCGGTGCAGCGACTCCGGGGTGTGCTCGTGCGCGGCGACCGTGCCGGTGGGCAGGTGGTGCAGCTCCACCCGACGGCAAGGCCGGCGGAACACCCGCTCGGCCGCGTACGCGTAGAGGGCCAGGGCCTGCGAGCCGCGAGCGTCGTCGCCGTCCAGCCCGGTGCGGCCGGTCTTGTAGTCGACGATGACCAGCTCGGGCCGCCCGTCGGGGCCGGGACGGGAGTCGATCCGGTCGGCCCGGCCGTTGAACGCGAGCACCCCGGTCTTGACGGCCACCACCCGTTCCACCCCGACCGGCTCGTCGGCCGGGTCGAGCCCCGCCACGTACGACTCCAGCCAGGCCAGCGCCCGGCGGAAGGCGGCCCGCTCCTGCTCGTCGTCACGGTAGCCCTCGCGCACCCAGGTGCCCTTGAGCAGCGTGGCCAACGCCTCGGGGCGGCGGCGGTCCGGCGGAAGCGCGTACCAGTTCTTCAGGGCGGTGTGCACACTGGCGCCGAGCGAGTTGTGCGCCCACGGCGGCCCCTTGGGCGGCGCGGGCCGGTCGACGTAGGAGTAGCGGTAGCGCCGGGGACAGTCGGCGTACGCGCCGAGCTTGCTGGGCGTGCAGACAAAGAGGCGCTCCGGCATCCCCTCGAAACCGAGCTGCTCGGCCTGCTCGGCGCGGGGCCGGGGCGGCCGGCCGCCGGTGGGTCGTCCGGTCGGGGAGGGTCGTCGCACGCCTGAGATCCTGCCATCCGGGTACGACATCGCGGCGACGGCGGGGCCGACGGATCAGCGCATGGTGAGGAACTCGGTCACGAAGGCGGCTACGGCGTCGGCGATGAGCTGCACCGCGATGGCGGCCAGCAGCAGACCGGCGATCCGGGTCAGCACCTCGATGCCACCCGGCCGGAGGATCCTGACGATCACGCCGGAGAAGCGCAGCGCCACCCAGACGGCGACCATCACCGCGAGGATCGCGAGGGCGATCGCAAGGTAGTCGGTGGCCGGGCCGGCCCGCTGCACGAAGAGCATCGTGGCGACGATGGCACCCGGCCCGGCCAGCAACGGGGTGCCCAGCGGCACCAGGGCGACGTTGGAGGTGGTCTGCTGGCTCGGGTCGTCGGCCTTGCCGGTCAGCAGCTCCAACGCGACGAGCACCAGCAGCAGCCCGCCGGCGGCCTGCAACGCCGGCAGCGAGACGTGCAGGTAGGCCAGGAGGGTCTGCCCGGCCACCGCGAAGATCACAATCACCCCGAGCGCCAGCGCGACGGCCTGCCAGGCGGCCCGGTTCCGGTCGCGGGCCGGCAGGGGGCCGGTGAGCGCGAGGAAGATGGGCAGCATGCCGGGCGGGTCGACGATCACCAGCAGGGTCACGAAGACCTCGAAGAAGAGCTTGAGATCCACCTGAACACGGTAGCCGCGCCGCGGTAACCCTAACCGCGGATCAGCCCCAAGCGACCGGGGTCACCCCGCTGGCCAGGGCGACGAGGCGTTCGTACACCTCGGGGTCGGTGGTGTGCGCGCCGAGTTGGACGGTCTTGTGCGTGCCGTGGAAGTCCGACGCCCCGGTGACCAGCAGGCCCAGCTCGACGGCGAGCCTTCGGACGTGAGCCCGCTCGGCCGGGGTGTGGTCCTCGTGGTCGGCCTCCAGGCCGGCCAGCCCGGCCGCCCCCAACGCGGCGATCAGCTCGTCCGGCACGATCCGCCCGCGCCGCGAGGCCCGTGGGTGGGCGAAGACCGCCACGCCGCCGGCCGCCCGGATCAGCGTCACCGCCCGGAACACGTCGATGTCCTCCTTGGGCAGTCGGTACCGCTCCCCCAGCCAGTCCGGCCCGAACGCCTCGCTGGTGGTGGCGACCAGCCCGGCCCGGATCAACGCCTGGGCGATGTGCGGGCGGCCGACCGTCCCGCCGGCCGCGCCGGCCAGAATCTCCGGCCAGCTCACGTCGATGCCGTCGGCCTGCAACAGCCGTACGATCCGCTCGCCGCGTTCCTCCCGGGCGCGTCGGACCCGGGCCAGCTCGGCGACGAGCTCCGGCTCGCTCGGGTCGAAGAGGTACGCGAGCAGGTGCAGCGGGATCGCCGGCTCGACGCCGTACCACCGGCAGGAGATTTCCGCACCGCGTACCAGGGTGAGCCCGGGTGGCAGCGCACCAACCGCGGCGTCCCAGCCCCCGGTGGTGTCGTGGTCGGTGATCGCGACGACGTCGAGGCCGGCGTCGGCGGCGGCCCGGACCAGCTCGGCCGGGCTGAGGGTGCCGTCGCTGGCGGTGGAGTGGGCGTGCAGGTCGATCCGAGCGGCAACGGTCACCTCGCCGACGCTACCGCCCTGGTACGACCGCCGGTCGCGGCGGAGCAGGCAACCGGTCAGGGTTGGATGTCGGCCACCACGACCGGCCGGTCACCCGGAGCAACCCCGTCGACCGGCGCCGAGAAGGGCTGCTCGCCGGCCGTCACCTCGTCGGGGCGTACCCGGACCAGCGCGCCGGTGGCGTCGACGTGCAGGGCCGCACCGGACCGGGTCCACGTCACCACCCCCGTCAGCGCCGGCCCGGCGGCCCGGGCCGACCCGCCGGCGCCAAGGGCGTCCAGGTCGACCAGGAGCGCTGCGTTCCGCGCGCCGTTCACCAGCAGCCACCGACCGTCGAGGGAGACGTCGCCGTGGCCGTCGGTGGCGAGCTCCGGGCCGCATCCGGTGCGGACCGGGGCGAGGTCGCGGGCCGGGTCGAGGAGAGCGAGGCAGGGCCGCCGGGGCGTGCCGGCCGAGACCTGGCCGACCACCAGGCCGTCCGGACGCACCCCGTAGACGTTGAGCACGTCCCGGTTCACGGTGCCCAGCCGATCCTCGACTCGGGAGTGCCAGACGCGGAAGCCGCTCGGATCGGGCTGCCGGATCAGGACGGTGTCGCCGGCGAAGCCGACCGGCACGCCCCCCGCCGGGGCCGCCGTCCGGGTGGTCGCCAGCAGCTGCCCGGCGACCGCGCCGGCGGCGAAGACCTCGGTGCCGTCGCGCCAGGCGACCCGGCGCCCGTCCGCGCCGACCGCGATCGCGTCCGCGCCGGCGAGCAGCACCTGCGGCGGCCTGCCGTTCGGTGGCATCCACCAGAGGGTACGGCCGGCCGCGGTGACCGCCGAGGTGAGCAGCCAGCCCCCGTGGTCGGGCACGCGCTGTGCCCGCTCGACCGGGCTCACCCCGGTCAGCTCCCACCGCTCGCCACCGTTGGTGTAGAGCCAGGCGCCGACGATCAGGTCGAGCTCGGGGCGGACCGGGCCGGCCGTGGGGGCCGCGACGGTGGGCAGTGGGGAGGGCCCGCGAGGGTCGCCGAGCACCACGATCGGCGGGCCGTCCGGGCCGGTCGACGCACCGAGCTGAGCCATGCCGGTGGTGACCAGCACCGTGGCCACCCCGGCCAGGGCGAAACCGGTCAGCGCACGGCGGCGGCCGACCCGCCGGGCCCGTCGGACGGCCAGACCCGCCGGGTCGGCGACGAGCGGTCGGGGCGTGGCGACCCGGCGGGCGAAGGTGTCCCGCAGCGCCCGCTCCAGCTCGTCGTCGGTCACGAAAGATGGACGCTCCAGGCCGCCCGCCTGGTTGTCGCAGGGTGCGCTCATCGGGTCTCCACCGGCACGCTGGTGGCGGAACGGGCGAGGGCCGGGCCGGCGGCAATCGGGGCCGGCCGGACCACCGGCGGGCGCGCGGTCGGCGGTGACCCGGCGAGCCGTGGTGTTGCCCGGTGTGCCGACGGCGTGCGCGGCGCGGGGGCCGACCCCGCCGCCTCCGGCTCGGCCGGCAGGCCGAGGGCGGCCTCGGAGCCCAGTCGGCGGCGCAGCGTGTTCAAGGCCCGCGAGGTCTGGCTCTTCACGGTGCCTGGGGAGATCTCCAGCAGGGCGGCGGTCTGCGCCTCGGACATGTCCTCATAGAAGCGGAGGACCAGCACGGCTCGCTGCCGGGCCGGCAGTGCCTGTAGGTGCCGCCAGAGCGCGTCCCGGTCGAGCTGCTGCTCGATCTCGTCAACCCCGGCCCGCTCGGGCAGCACCTCGGTCGGGCGTTCACCGTGCCAGCGACGCCGCCACCAGCTCGTCGAGGTGTTGACCAGAACGCGGCGGGCGTACGGCTCGATGGCCTCGATCCCGCCGAGGCGCTTCCAGGCCAGGTAGGTCTTGGTCAGCGCGGTCTGGAGGAGGTCCTCGGCCGTCGCCCAGTCCCCGGCGAGCAGGTAGGCGGTACGCAGCAGGGCACCGGAGCGGGCCGCGACGAACTCGCGGAACTCCTCTTCCAGCGGGTCCCTGTTCGCCACCGCGTCACCTCCGCGCCCCCGTCCTGCATGGCAGGCTGCCACGTTCGTACGGCTCGGGTCGACGGCAAATGGTGCGCAGTTCCTCCGATGTTCGGACGAAAAGTTTCAGGCGCCGTCGTCCGCCTGGGCCTCGTCCGCCTCCTTGCCCAACCGTGCCTCGACGGCCTGCGGCTCGTACATCTCTTCGACGACGCGCAGGTAGAGCTCGTTCGGGTTGGGCAGGTTCTTGACCTCGCGGAGCGCCTGATCCTGGCCGGCGGACTCCAGCACGAAGGTGCCGTAGTTGAGCGCCCGGCCGGTCGGCGACTGCGTGTATTTCATGTCGGTGACCCGGACCAGGGGCATCATCGCCACTCGGCGGGTGATGATGCCGTTGACCACCATCACCCGCTTGTTGGTGAGGATGAAGCGGTCGTACCACCAGTCGGCGACCCGCCAGGCGACCCAGCCCATCACCGCGAACCAGAGCAGCACCGCGACGGTCGTCAGTGCCCCGACGTTACGCCCGGCGAGGAAGCCGGCGAGGTAGCCGAGGACGAAGGTGGCGGCGATGCCGATGAGGATCGGGGTGGCCAGGTGGATCCAGTGCCGCTTCCACTCGCCCCGGTAACGCTCGGTGGGGAACAGATAGCGAGCCACCAGCGAGCTGGGCTCGTCCTCCAGCGGCAGCACCCGACGGGGGGACATGCCGGAGGCACCGGCCCGCAGCCCGGCCAGCTCTTCCTCGGAGATCTGCGGCTGCTGGTAGCCGGCCTCCGGGTCGCGGATCCAGGCTCGCCCGGAGCGCCCCTCACCGGCGAAAGCCGTCCCGCCGCCCAGGTTGACGTCGTCGGACAGGGCGGGACCGTCGCCGAGGGAGGCACCGCGACCGAGGCCGGGACCGTCGTCAGGGTCGATCCGGGGGATGGGCTCGGTGTCGCGCTCCCGGCGTTCCCAGTTGGGATCGTCGGGGTCGAACGGTGGACCGGCGGGGCTTCCCATCGGCGGCTAGGCGACCAGGTTGGTGAAGAAGTCACCGAAGCCCTGGGCTATGTCCATGATGCCGCCGCCGAGGGACTTGAAGACGTCGGCGGCGGAGTTGGGCCGGTAGGCGACGAAGAAAACCAAGAATGCGATGCCGGCCCAGGTGAGGACCTTCTTGACCATGGCGGGCCATCCTCTCGCGCGGCACCGGGTGCGTTTATCGCAGTGGCACCCAGAGTATCAGCATGATGTCGTAGAGTGAATATCTGCGTCCATTCTCCAACCGTCGGTGCTGGCCGGTCAGGCCCGCCCGTGCCGATGCGGAGACGGTGCGCCGTACACTCGCCGGCCAGGCTATCGCATGAAGCCCCAATCCCCGAGCTTCGCTGGCGTACGCGCGTCGATCGGTCGGAGATCTGCCAGCCACAGTGGAGCGGTCCCGGACCCGACGGATGGGGTCAGTCCGGCGGCGGCCCGGCGTAGGCACGGACCCAGGCGTGCATGGCGATGCCGCTGGCCACGCCCGCGTTGATCGACCGGGTCGAGCCGTACTGGGCAATGGAGAAGAGCTGGTCGCAGGCGGTTCGGGCCACGTCGGACAGCCCCGGCCCCTCCTGACCGAAGAGAAGCACGCAGCGCCGCGGGAGGACGCTCGTCTCCAGCGGCCTCGAGCCGGGCAGGTTGTCGATGCCGACCACCGGCAACTGCCGCGCCGCCGCCCAGGCGACGAACTCGTCGATCGTGGGATGGTGCCGGACGTGCTGGTAGCGGTCGGTCACCATGGCCCCGCGCCGGTTCCACCGCCGCTGCCCGACGATGTGCACCTCGGCGGCGAGGAAGGCGTTGGCGTTGCGCACCACCGTGCCGATGTTGAAGTCGTGCTGCCAGTTCTCGATGGCCACATGGAAGTCGTGTCGGCGCCGGTCCAGGTCCGCCACCACGGCCTCCCGTCGCCAGTAGCGGTAGCGGTCCACCACGTTGCGCCGGTCGCCCTCGGCGAGCAGCTCCGGGTCGTACCTCGGGTCGTCCGGCGGGTCGCCGGGCCACGGCCCCACACCCACGTCGAGCTGGTCGTCGGTCACGGTTTTTAGAGGGTACGGCCTGGCTGCGCCGGCCGGCCCAGGACCCTGGTCAGCGCAGGTCGAGTGCGCCGGCGAGCCGGTCGAGGAAGCGCCGGTCGGCGGGGCTGGGCGCGGCGTCGCCGACCCGGCAGACCCGGGCCGCGACGGACTCCACCCACTGCCGGTAGGCCGCCGAGTCGGCCGGGTCGGCGCGTCGGCGGAGCACCCGCACCGCGGCGCGGCAGGCGGCGAGCAGGTCGACCAGGTCGGTGAGCTGGTCGACCCGCTCGACGGCGCCGTCGTGCCGGGCATAGATGGCGGAGACCACGGCCCGGATCAGGTCGCTGTCGAACCCCCGGCCGGCCGCCACGCCGTCCAGGCCGGCGAGCCCGGCGGCCACCCCTCGCGGCGGGCGCCCGGGGGTCGGCGCGGCGGCGGCGACGAGGACCCGACCCGGCAGTTCGGTCAACAGGTTCCACTCCGCCGCGGAGTAGACGGCGGTGGTCAGCGGTGCGGCACGACGGCCGGCAGAGGGCGGCTCTCCGGCGACGGAGTGGCTCACGGCGTCAGCATATGCCCCGTGATGAGGAACCGACCCCCACCCGCGCGGATCGGGAAGGGGCCGTACGTCGGATCAGCGCGGCTCGGGGAAACTGGGCCGCTCCGGGTCGACGCCCTCGGGCACGGCCGAGGCCGCGTACTCCTTCTTGGGAACCATCACCTTGCGGCGAAAGACGCAGACCAGGGTGCCGTCCTGGTTGTAGCCGCGGGTCTCCACGGCCACCACGCCACGGTCCGGCTTCGAGGCGGACTCCCGCTTGTCCAGCACGGTCGTCTCGCCGTAGATGGTGTCGCCGTGGAAGGTCGGGGCGACGTGCCGCAGGGACTCGACCTCCAGGTTGGCGATCGCCTTGCCGCTGACGTCCGGCACCGACATGCCCAGCAGCAGCGAGTAGATGTAGTTGCCGACCACCACGTTGCGCTTGAACTGGGTCGCCGACCCGGCGTAGTGGGCATCCAGGTGCAGCGGGTGGTGGTTCATGGTGAGCAGGCAGAAGAGGTGGTCGTCGTACTCGGTGACCGTCTTGCCCGGCCAGTGCCGGTAGACCGCGCCGACCTCGAACTCCTCGTAGTAGCGGCCGAACTGCATCCTGGTCCCCCTCAGACGGGCGGCGATGAAGTTCGGCCCAGCATGCCTTACCGCTTGTTAAGGCGGAGGCGGGGGCGCTGGCGACGAGAAAATGTCACACCCCGACCGAGCGGGGGGCGGACGCAATGAGCGGCGGGGCCCTCCCCGGCACCCGCCGCCCACGCTCTGATGTGAGAGATTCTGCCGTACGGCAAGCCCGCGCCGACAGAGACGGACGTCACATTTATCTTTTTGTGACAACACGTTGAGTAATCGATGCGCGCTCCGCAAGCGATCTCCGCAGCTCGGATAGCTCCTTGTCAATCGCGAAGTTACCGTGCCGTAGCACACACTCGCCGTGATCACGTTGGAAACGCTCCCATCACGTGCGGTCACGCAAGTGCGGACCGCACTCGCGTTCCACACATCCGGGAAGACAGATTAGGCTCGATGGATCGGAGCGTGGTCGCGACATAGCGGAACGTTTCGTCGCGTACGTCACGGGAATTGGACGACATCCACCATGGTTCCCACTGGACGTAGGCAATCCGCGCTGATCGGAGAGTGCAATGGCAACGGTTGAGCTGACCACGGCCAACTTCGAAGAGGTGACCGAACGCAGCGGCATCGTGCTGCTCGACTTCTGGGCCGACTGGTGTGGTCCGTGCAAGCGCTTCGCCCCGGTCTACGAGCGCTCGTCGGAGAAGCACCCGGACATCGTCTTCGGCAAGGTCGACACCGAGGCCCAGCAGGAGTTGGGGGCCAGGTTCAACATCCGCTCGATCCCGACGGTGATGGCGATCAGGGACGGCGTGATCGTCTTCGCCCAGCCGGGCGCGCTGCCCGAATCCGCGCTGGAGAACCTGATCGAGCAGGTCGAGAAGCTGGACATGGACGAGGTCCGCCAGAAGATGGCCGCGCACGAGCACTGATTCACCGCCGACGTCCGAACCGTCCGGGTCCCCGCCGGGGCCCGGACGGCGGTCGAAGACTATTGGCGTGCCCGGGCCTCCCGTGGCAGGGCGCACGCGGCCGTGCCGCCCGGCAGCCGGTGCCGGTTGCGGGCCACCCACCGATAGGCCGTCCAGGCGACGACACGCACCGGCGGGAAGCGCAGCCCCGCCCCGGCCACCCGCCAGAGCGGCGTGCTGCCGCTGAGCAGCTTGGCGATGGCGTCCGGGCCGGCGGCGCGGGAGCCGTCATCGCCCACCCACCGCACCGATTCCTCGCATTCGGCCTCCGTCAGCTCCAGTGCCGCCAGGTCGGCGAACTGCCAGGGCACCACCCGTGCGTCGGTGGGAATCCGGCGCTCGATGAACTGCGCGCAGCGCGTGCAGAAGGCGCAGTCACCGTCGTAGACGAAGGTCGACGTTTCCATGCCCCCATCCTGCACCCGGCCGGCCCGTGTTCGGGTGCCGTCGGGACTACAGTCGCAAGGTGCGCTCAACCCAGCAGATCCTCGCCGACTCCGCCGTGATCGCCGTCGTGGGCGCGTCCCGCGACCCCGGCAAGGCCGCGCACCGGGTGCCGGCGGAGATGCAGCGGTACGGCTGGCGAATCATCCCGGTCAACCCGACCGTGGACGAGTTGTTCGGCGAGAAGGCGTACCCGTCGCTGGCCGACATCCCGCACCCGGTCGACCTGGTGGACGTGTTCCGTCCGGCGCGGGACGCGGTCGAGGTGGTCCGGCAGGCGGTGGCGATCGGCGCCCCGGCGGTGTGGTTGCAGCTCGGAATCGTCTCGGCCGAGGCGCGGCGGATCGCCGAGGAGGCCGGGATCGACTACGTCGAAGACCGCTGCCTCATCATCGAGCGTGCCGCGGCCGGGCTCAGCCGGCTCGGCTGACCGCCCGAGCCCGCCCGGTCAGCGCTCGGCCCGTCCGGGCGGCGCCGCGCGGTCAAGTCTCTTCCGGCCCGCCGGGGCCGAGCAGCAGATCCAACTGGGTGTCCAACGCGCCGAGTGCCGTCTCCGGCGGGTAGTGCCCGCCGAGCAGATAGACGCCCAGACCCTCCATCACGGCGAGCAGGGCCACTGCGGCCCGGTCCGGGTCGACTCGCGCCTGCGCCGCGCGGATCTGCCCGGCGATGAACGCGAGCAGCTCGGCCGTCTCCCCGTGCAGCGCGGCGGCCACGGCCGGGCGTACTGCCGTGTAGGCCAGGAACGCCAGCGCCACCCGACCGTCCGCGCGGCGCGCCTCGTCGAGCGGCAGCAGCTCGGCCAGCATGGTCCGGAGCAGCGTACGCGGGGACGGGTCCGGACCCAGCGCCGCGACGGCCTGGCCGACCCGGGACTCGCTGTGCTCGCGT
Source organism: Micromonospora sp. NPDC006766 (assembly GCF_040636055.1). Taxonomy (NCBI): domain Bacteria; kingdom Bacillati; phylum Actinomycetota; class Actinomycetes; order Micromonosporales; family Micromonosporaceae; genus Micromonospora; species Micromonospora sp. NPDC006766. The sequence goes on from NZ_JBEYIX010000001.1 coordinate 39,780, forward strand.
ACCACCGACAGGGCGAAGGCCATCATCTCGTCCTTGGTCCGGAAGTAGTGCTGCACCATGCCGGAGGAGACGCCGGCCTCCGCCGCCACGTGGCGCAGGCTGACCGCTTCCAGACCGTGTTCGGCGGCCACCCGCATCAGGGCGTCGGCGATCAGCGTGCGGCGCTCCTGGTGATCGACCCGCTTCGGCATGGACCCATGCTTTCACAATACGACCGCATTGACACGTCGCTGCAGACCGTTTACGTTGCGACTGCAATGCAAAGCGGCGGAAGGCGGGTGGCCCGTGGGAAGTCATGCTGGCGCGTTGCTGCGGCGCATGGTCGCGTACGAGATGGGCATGTGGGGGAGCCTCGGTCGGTGGCTGCTCCGCAGACCCCCGGCTCTGGAGCCCGGGGCGGCGGCGTTCAGCTACGTCGGCGTGGTCAAGCCGATCCTCGGTGCCTTCATCGCGCTCTCCGCGATCGAGATTCCGATCTTCGATCTGATCCTCCGGCACACCGTCCCGTGGCGGCCGGTCCGGCACACCGCGCTCGCGCTCGGGATCTGGGGTGTGCTCTGGATGATCGGTCTCTTCGCCAGCCTGCGGATCCACCCGCACGCCGCCGGCGCGGCGGGGCTATGCGTCCGCAACGGCTTCTCGGTCGACTTCCTCGTCCCCTGGTCGGCCGTCGCCCGGATCGAGCACCGCTACCGGTCGTTGCCGTCGAGCAGGGCCGTCCAGATCGAGCAAGCGGACACGGGAACGATCCTGAACATCGGCGCCGGCAGCCAGACCAGCGTGGACATCGTGCTCCGCGAGCCGCTCTCCGTACGGCTACCGAAGGGCCCGAGCGGGCCGGTGCACGAGATTCGCCTCTACGCCGACGACCCGTCCGCCCTCGTCGCCCGGGCCCCGCGAGCACCTGGCGGTACGGCTCTCCGAATCGGACAGCTAGCCCGAACCAGGCCCCAGCCGGGAGGCCGACTGGCAAGCGGGAACCGCGTACCCTGTGGCCGTGTCCCTCCCCAGGCCAGCGTGTTAAGAAGGGGCCCCTGCTATACCGGAGGCGTTAACAGGGGCCCCTCCTTTCCGCCGGTCAAAGCTTGTACTGCTTGAGCAGGCCGCGGGAGATGATGGTCTTCTGGATCTCCGAGGTGCCCTCGCCGATGAGTAGGAACGGGGCCTCCCGCATCAGCCGCTCGATCTCGTACTCCTTGGAGTAGCCGTAGCCGCCGTGGATGCGGAACGCCTCCTGGACGATCTCGGCGCAGTATTCCGAGGCGAGCAGCTTGGCCATCCCGGCCTCGACGTCGTTGCGCTGGCCAGCGTCCTTGAGCCGGGCGGCGTTGACCATGAGGGCGTGCGCGGCCTCGATCTTCGTACCCATCTCGGCGAGCTTGAAGGCGATGGCCTGGTGCCGGGCGAGGGGCTGGCCGAAGGTCCGGCGCTGCTGGGCGTACGCGACGGCCAGTTCGAAGGCGCGGATGGAGATGCCGCAGGCGCGGGCGGCGACGTTGACCCGGCCGACCTCGATGCCGTCCATCATCTGGTAAAAGCCACGACCCACCTGCTCCGCGCCGCCGAGGACAGCGGAGGCGGGCACGGTGACGCCGTCGAGCACCATCTCGGTGGTCTCGACGCCCTTGTAGCCCATCTTGTCGATCTTGCCGGGGATGGTCAGGCCGGGCGCGGTCTCGCCGAAGCCGGGCTGCTTCTCCAACAGGAAGGTGCTCATGTTGCCGTAGACCGAGTCGGCGCCGGTGTCGGTCCTGACCAGGGTGGCCACCACCGAGGAGTACGCCCCGTTGGTCAGCCACATCTTCTGCCCGTTGAGCACGAAGGTGTCGCCGTCACGGACCGCCTTCGACTTGATCGCCGACACGTCGGAGCCGCACTCCGGTTCCGACATGGAGAAGGCGCCGCGCACCTCGCCGGTGGCCATCCTCGGCAGCAGCCGGGCCTGCTGCTCCGCCGAACCGTGCTGGGAGATCAGGTACGCCACGATGAAGTGGGTGTTGACAATGCCGGAGATCGACATCCAGCCCCGCGACAGCTCCTCGACCACCAGGGCGTACGTCAGCAGGGACTCACCGAGGCCACCGTGCTCCTCGGCGATGGTGAGACCGAACAGGCCCATCTCGCGCATCCCGTCGAGGATGTCGGCGGGATACTCGTCGGCGTGCTCCAGCCGCTGGGCATGCGGAATAATCTCCCGGTCGGCGAACTCCCGGACGGTCTCCAGGATCGACCGCTGCACGTCGGTCAGGCCGGGGGTCTGGGCGAGTCGGGCCATCTCAGCCTCCGGGGTCGACACCTTACTCAGGGGTAACTGAACGCTCGCTAAGTATCGGTCCGGCGGTCGGCGAGGCCAAGGTGACCGGTCCACCCAACCGCTGTGAAAAGGTTCACCGCTGCGGGTAGCGTCCGCAAGAGAGGACCGTTGACCTGCGACGGAGGGGGCGAGCGGGCGTGAGCCAACCACCCGGCGAGCCGGAGCAGCCGCCGTCGCCGTACGAGCCGTCGCCCTACGGCCAGCCGTACGGGCACCCGCAGCAGCCACCGTGGGGCCAACAGCCGCCGTACGCCCCGCAGCCCCCGTACGGGCAGTACGGGCCGCCCGGGCCGGGGCCCCGCGGCGGCGGGCCGAACGTGCTGGCCATCCTGTCGCTGGTCTTCGCCTTCGTCTTCGCGCCGGCCGGCATCGTCTGCGGCCACCTGGCCAAGCGGCAGATCCGGCAGACCGGCGAGGAGGGCGACCAGCTCGCCAGCTGGGGGCTGATCCTCAGCTACGTCTTCACCGCGCTCGGGCTGCTCGTCTGCTGCGGCTGGATCGGCCTGGTCATCTGGGCGAACTCCGACAACGGCTCCTACCGCTGACAGTCAGCGGAACTCCGCCTCCCGGACGCTGTTGCCGCCGTCGACAACCAGCATCTGCCCCGTGATGTACGAGGCGGCCGGCGAGCAGAGGAAGGCGATCGCGGCGGCCACCTCGTCGGGTGTGCCGGGACGGCCGACCGGAGTGCCGAGCCCCTGCTTGATCTCGGCCATGGTGGACGCCGCGGTGTGGATGGTGCCGGGCGCGACCGCGTTCACCGTCACCCCGTCCGCGATCATCTCCATCGCCAGCGCCCGGGTCAGCCCCACCACGCCCGCCTTCGCCGCCGCGTACGCGGCCTCGGTGGGCAGCGCGTTGACCGGGCCGGCGGTGGCGGCCAGATTGACGATCCGCCCCCAGCCCCGCTCGGCCATGCCGCCGATGAACGCCCGACTGCACAGGAACGCGGTGGTCAGGTTGCGATCGATCTCGCCACGCCACTCGTCGTAGCTGAGCTGGACCACCGGCCGCAGCACCTCCGGGCTCGCCCGGCTGGCCAGCCCCGCGTTGTTGACCAGCACCTCGACGTCACCGAGTTGCTCGGCCACCGCGTCGGCGAGCGCGCCCACCTCGGACTCGTCGGTGAGGTCGGCGACGAAGCCGGTGACGCCCAACTCCTCGGCGCGCTCGTGGATCCGTCGGGTGGTGGAGACGATCGCCACCCGGGCGCCCAGGTCGGCGAGGCGGCGCGCGCTCGCGTACCCGATGCCGTCGGAACTGCCCGCGCCGGTGACCAGCGCGACCCGGCCGTCCAGGCGCATGGTGACCGGCTCGGTGAGGGGTGCCGGCTGATCCTGCTCGGCGGAGACCGCCGGCAGGCTGCCGCGGGTGCGCCGCACCGTTCCGGGGCGGCTCACGTCCCGTCGCGACCGACCGCCGCGCGCTTCAAAGGTCATGCCGAGATCCTGCCCGCTGTGGACGTTTCGGGCAACGCGGCACTCAAAGAGGAGGGTCTCGCTGTTGCCCGCCACTGGCTACCCTGGGAAACCCGCGCATACCAGGAGATGACCTGATGAGCTATCCCCCGCCGTCCGGCGGTTGGCAGGACCCGTACGCGCCCGGCCAGCAGTCGAGTCCGCCCGCCGACCCGACCCTGCCGATGAGTGGCAGCCCGATCCCGAGCCAGCCCGCGCCGACCGACCCGTACGCGGCGGGCAGCTACCCGCCGCCGGCCTACCCGCCACCGGCCTACCCGGCGTACGGCCCGCCACCGGCCTACCCGGCGTACGGCCCGCCGCCGGCCAAGACCAATGGGCTGGCCATCGCCGCGCTGGCGCTCTCGTTGATCGGCCTCACCTCCTGCATCACCGCCCCGATCGGCGCGATCATGGGGCACGTGGCTTTAAATCAGATCCGGGAGCGGGGCGAGCAGGGCGAGGGCATGGCAAAGGCCGGCATCATCATCGGCTGGGTCCTCACCGGCCTGATGATCCTGGGCATCGGTGCGATCGTCATCGCCGCGATCGCCGACAGCAGCAGCAGTTACTGACGCTGGCGGGCCGTCTCGGGTCGACCGGGACGGCCCGTCAGCCCGCTTCGGCGGGGGTGGCCCGCACTCACTGCGTGGGCGGGGTGAACGACGACGTACGCGTCATGCCGGCCGCCCGCCCCTTGGCCGCGATCACCAACGCCATCTTGCGGGACGCCTCGTCGATCATCTCGTCGCCGAGCAGCACCGCGCCGAGCTTCCCGCCCGCCTCCGAGGTGTACCAGTCGTACGCGTCGAGGATCAGCTCGGCGTGGTCGTAGTCGGCCTGGGCCGGGGAATAGACCTCGTTGGCCGCGTCGATCTGGCCGGGGTGCAGCACCCACTTGCCGTCGAAGCCCAGCGCGGCCGACCGCCTGGCCACCTCGCGGAACCCGTCCACGTCCCGGATCTGCAGGAACGGGCCGTCGATGGCCTGTTTGTCGTGCATTCGGGCGGCCATCAGGATGCGCATCAGGATGTAGTGGTAGGGGTCGCCCGGGTAGTCCGGGATCAACGCGCCGACCGTCAGCGACCTCATGTTGATGGAGGCCATGAAGTCGGCCGGGCCGAAGATGATCGTCTCGACCCGGGGCGAGGCGGCCGCGATCTCGTCCACGTTGACCAACCCGGCCGCGTTCTCGATCTGCGCCTCGACACCGATCCGACCAACCTCCAGGCCGAGCGTCTTCTCGATCTGGGTGAGCGTCAGGTCCAACCACTGCACCTGGGCGGCGTTCTGCACCTTTGGCAGCATGATGCAGTCCAGGTTGGCACCGGCGCCCTCGACAACCTCAATGACGTCCCGGTACGTCCACGGCGTGGTCAGGTCGTTCACCCGGACCACCCGGGTCTTGCCGGCCCAGTCGCCCTCGTTCAACGCGGCGACGATGTTCTTGCGGGCGTCCGGCTTGGCCAGCGGGGCGACCGCGTCCTCCAGGTCGAGGAAGACCTGATCCGCGGGGAGGCCCTGCGCCTTGCCGAGCATCTTGACGCTGGAGCCAGGCACGGCGAGGCAGGACCGGCGGGGGCGACCGACAGCGGCCATGATGCGCTCCTTAACGATCCCAAAGGTCGTGGTGACGCCACGGTAACCTCGTGCCGTGACCGGAGTGAACGGGCCTGTGGAAGATCTCACCGACCGGCGCACCGTGGTGGTGACGGGCGCCAGCTCCGGCATCGGGCTGGCCGCGGCGGTCGACCTGGCGAGGCGCGGTGACCGCGTGATACTGGTCGGTCGGGATCCGGCCCGGCTCCGGGACGCCGGGCAGCGGGTCCGCGACAGCTGCGGCGAGCAGCCGGACCTCTTCCGCACGGACTTCGCCGTCCTGGACGACGTACGCCGGCTCGCCGAGCGGCTGCGCGCCGCGTACGACCGGATCGACGTGCTCGCCAACAACGCCGGCGCGATCGCGCTCCGGCCCGCCACCACCGTCGACGGCTTCGAGTTGACCATGCAGGCCAACCACCTCGCCCCGTTCCTGCTCAGCAACCTGTTGCGGGATCGGATCGGCCGGATGGTGGTGACCGCCTCCGGGGCGCACCGCAGCGGCGTCCTCGACCCGGATGACCTCAACGCCACGCTGCGCCGCTACCGCCCGATGCGGGCGTACGGCACCAGCAAGCAGGCGAACATCCTCTTCGCCGCCGAGGCGGCCCGGCGCTGGCCGGACGTGCCCGCGTACTCGTTCCACCCGGGCGTGGTGCGCACCCGGTTCGGCAACGAGAGCCCGCTGGTCGCCCTCGGCATGCGGCTGTTGCCCTTCCGCAGTCCGGAGCGGGGCGCCGAGACCCTGGTCTGGCTGGCCAACCAGGATCCGTCGCGGCTGACCTCCGGCGGCTACTACTACAACCGGCGGCCCCGCCGGCCGCTGCGCAAGGCGGCCGATCCGGCGCTCGCCGCCCGGCTCTGGACCGCCAGCGCGACAGCCGTCGGCCTCGACGGGTAGACGCGGGCGTTGCCACCCTCGCGCGCTCATCGGCCCTGGTAGCCGGAGCATGGTTGTCTCCCCGTGTCGCTACAAACTTGATGACGTAGACGATTCAGGCCCGCAGCGGCAGGGGCCGGCGGTAGGGGCGGCGGCGGCAGGCGGCAGGGGCCGACCCGGCCGGTGATCCGTTTACGTCATCAAGTTTGTATGCAATAGCGACGTCACTTCCCGCCCGACCCAAGAGGCTGGTGTGCGGTGCCCGACGCTCAATCAGCGATGTGAACCGGGACGCTGGTGACCACCACGCCGGGCAGGCCGCGCAGCGCGGCGCGCAGCCGGTGGCCGGCGCGACTGTGCAGAAACCGGTGCCGGCGGTGGCGAAGCACCACCTCCGGCACGATCACGGTCAGCGTCAGCTCCGGCCGGGCGGTGTGCAGCGCCTCCAGGTAGTGCGCCAGCGGCCCGATCACCGCCCGGTACGGCGACACGATGGTCTCCAGCCGCAGGTGGTCGCCCCAGGCCCGCCACTGCTCACGGAACCGGTCCGCCTCGGCGTCCTCGGGGGCGATGTGCACGGCCAGCGTCGGCTGGCCCAGCGAGGCCGCGTACGCCAGGGCCCGCAGCGACGCCCGGTTCAGCCGGGCCACCGGCACGACCACCAGGTGGCGTACCTCCTGGGGCAGTTCCTCGCCCTCGGCGGACCCGGTGGGGCCGCGCGGCGCGCCACCTGCCGCGGGCCCGGGTGGCGACGGCGCGTGCAGCGCCAGGGCGTGATTCAGCGTGGCGTAGTGGCGGTGGATCCAGCGGGCGAGCAGCACCAGCAGCGGCACCGCGATCACCACCACCCAGGCACCCTGGGCGAACTTGCCGACCGCGGCGATCACCAGGACCACCCCGGAGAGCGTGGCACCGACCGCGTTGATCGTCAGCCGGCGTCGCCAGCCCCGATCCCGGTGGCGGCGCCAGTGCACCACCATGCCGGCCTGCGACAGGGTGAAGGCGAGGAACACGCCGACGGCGTAGAGCGGGATCAGCGACTGGGTCTGGCCGCCGAACGTGACGAAGATGAGTGTCGCGGCGAGGGCAAGGGCGACCAGGCCGTTGTTGAACGACAGCCGGTCGCCCAGGTGCAGAAATCGGCGGGGCGCGTGGCCGTTGCGGGCCATGAAGAAGAGCAGCCGGGGAAAGTCGTTGAAGGCGGTGTTCGCCGCCAGCAGCAGGATCAGCGCGGTGGTGGCCTGCAGGAGCGCGTACCAGGGGCCGGTGGGGAAGGTGAGCCGGCCGAGTTGGGACAGGATCGTCTGGTTCGAGCGAGGCACCAGGCCGTTCAGGTGGATCAGGCCGATCAGCCCGACGAAGAGCACCACCAGCAGGCTGACCATCCAGCTGAGGGTGGTACGGGCGTTGCGCCACTCGGTGGGGCGGAACGCCGGTATCGCGTTCGACACCGCCTCGATACCGGTCATCGACACCGCGCCGGAGGAGAAGGCGCGCAGCACCAGCAGCAGGCCCAGCCCCTCGGTGGTGGGCACCGGGGGCGGCGGCACCGGCGCGAAGCCCCGGCCCGCCGCCCGCGCGTAGCCGACCAGCAGCAGCGCGAGGATCGCCGCCAGAAAGGCGTACGTGGGCAGCACGAAAATGTTGCCGGCGGTACGCACCCCGCGCAGGTTCCCGGCGAGCAGCACGGCGATCACCAGCACCCCGATCAGCACGGCGGCCGGCCCGAGCCGGGGCAGCGCCGAGGTGATCGCGCTGACCCCCGCCGCGATCGACACCGACACGGTGAGCACGTAGTCGAGCATCAGGCCCGCCGCCGCCGTGAGCCCCGCCGTCGTGCCGAGGTTGTCCCCGGCGACGATGTACGACCCGGCCCCGTGCGGATACGCCGGGATGGTCTGCCGGTAGGACGCGCCCACCGCGATCATGAGCAGCACCAGCAGCGCGGCCAGCGGCAGGGAGAGCCCGAGCGCGGTGCTGCCGGCCAGCACCAGCACGGTCAGCATCGCCTCCGGCCCGTACGCCACCGAGCTGAGCAGGTCGGAGGAGAGGATCGGCAGGGCGACGAGCTTCCGCATCCGCTCGTAGACGACGGCGCTACTGGCCAGCGGCGGGCCGAACAGCGTCCGGCGCAGCCGAGCGGACACCCGGGCGGCCCGGGAGTCGGGCTCCTGGGCGCGGGCGGCGGCCTGCAGTTCGCCCGGCTCCTCGACGGTGAACATGTCGATCGGGGCCAGCCGCCCGAACCGGGTCGGGGCCGGGCCGGGCCGGTTGCGCCCCAGGGCCGGGTCGACGGGCAGCTCGTCGGGGCGGCAGGGCACCCGCCAGCGCTCCCCGATCCGGCCCAACGCCACCCGCTCCTGCGGTGCCAGCGGCGGGAACTCGGCCGAGGGCGTGACCAGGGTCCCCCGATCCGGCTCGGGGCCGCCCGGCTGCTTCGCTCCCTTCCCCACCCCCGCACTGTCACGGAAAGCGGACGGCCGGGAGGCGAAATGGCCAAAGTGCGGCCGCGACGACGTCCCGACGACGCGTCAGCCAGCCAGTGGGGCGGCGTCGGTGGGAATCGGGCGTGGCTCGGTACGCCGTCCGGCCCGGGAGCCACCGAGGACGACCACGGCGACGCCGGCCAGCAGCAGGGCCAGCCCGGGCAGGGCGAGCGGGCGGGGCAGCTGACCGAGCCAGACCCAGGCGATCAGGGCCGCGCCCGGCGCCTCCAGCAGGATCAGCACGCTGATCGTGGTGGCGGAGACCCGGTGCAGGGCGTAGTTGAACATCGAGTGGCCGAGCAGTTGAGCGCCGGCCACCAGGCCGAGGATCGCCAGCCAGGTGCCCGTTGGCCAGCCGTGCAGGGGCACCCCGCCGAGCAGGCACACCACCAGCAGGATCGCCGCGCAGACGCCGTAGCAGATGGTGGTGTAGGTGGTGGTGCTGATGGTGGCCCGGGCGCGTTCGCCGAAGGCGGTGTAGACCGCGGCGAAGAGGCCACCCGCGACGGCGAGCAGATCACCGGCGAAGGCCCGGCCGGAGACGGTGAAGTCGGCGCCGGTGGCCAGTACCGCGCCGAGCACGGCCACCCCGATCCCGGCCCAGGCCGCCATTGGCAGCCGTCGCCCCTGCCAGCGGGCGATCAGCCCCTGCCACACCGGTTGAGTGGCGCCCAGCGCGGTGGCCGCGGCGACCGTGGTGAGTTTCGCGCTCGGCATCCAGGTGGCGAAGTGGGCGGCCAGCGCCACCCCGGAGAGTACGCAGTACCACCCCTCGCGCCGGCCGGCACCGACGGTCAGCGCGCGGAACTCGGCCCGGCGACGAACCAGCGCGAACGGGCCGAGCACCGCCGCCGAGAGCAGGTTCCGCCAGCAGGCGACGGCGAGGGCGGGCGCGGCAGCGAACGCGATGAGCGGGGCGGACGACGAGACGGCGGTGACGGCCAGCGCGAGCGCGCTGAGAGTCAGCGCATTGACCGGGGGACGTTGCGGAACGGGAGGCACGGAGAGCAATCCTCACATGCCCGGCGGGCACCACGGGCAGTCAGCGCTCCGTTACGATCATGCGCGTCCCGGCGACCCCTCCCCCTCGACGCCCGGAGGCACTCCCGCATGCCCAGCTACCAGGCGGTGCTGTTCGACTTTTTCGGCACGCTCACGTGCAGCGTCCAACGTGGCACCGCCCACCAGGCCACCGCCGAGTTGCTCGGCTGCCCGTCGGCCGCCCTGACCGAGGTGCTCGACCGCACCTACTACCAGCGCGCGACCGGCCGGCTCGGCAACGCCGAGGCGACCCTGCGCTGGGTCTGCGAGCAGGTCGGCGTCCACCCTTCCGATCGGGCGGTACGCGCCGCCGTCGCCTCCCGCCACCGGGCGGTACGCGCCGACACCCGCCTGCGCACCGAGGCGGTGCCGGTGCTGGCCGCGCTGCGCCAGCGGGGCGTACGCACCGGGCTGATCAGCGACTGCACCCACGAGTTGCCGGCGTTCCTGCCCCAACTGGCGGTCGCGCCGCTGCTCGACGTGTGCGTGTTCTCAGTGCAGTTGGGCTGCTGCAAGCCGGACCCGGCGCTCTACCGGGCCGCGTGCCGCCGGCTCGACCTCGCCCCGGCCGACTGCCTCTACGTGGGCGACGGGGGCAGCCAGGAGCTCACCGGAGCGGTGCGGACCGGCATGGCGGCGGTCCGGCTGGCCGCCCCGGACCTGGCCGACCACATGGTCTTCAACGTCGACCGGTCGTGGCACGGCCCGGTACTGACCTCGCTGGCTGAGGTGCTCGACCTGCTCGCCCCGGTCCCCTGCGCCGTACCGGCCTGACGGTCACCGGCGTCGGACCTTGTGTAGCCGGAACGGCGTACGGGTGGCGCGGACCACCGGGGCCGCCCGGGGCGGCTCGGCCAGCGAGTCGGCCGGCAGGTCGGCGTCGGCGACCGGGGTGCCCGCCGGGGTGAGCCGGTTCAGCGCGCAGTCTGCGGCGGCCCAGCGCCGCACCAGGTCGGCGGCGGGGCCGGGCGCGTTGAGCCGCTTCGCCGCGACCAGCGGCGCTGCGGTCTCCCACTCCTGCGTGCCGGGGCGCAGCCGGGTCACCCGGGCCGGCCAGGTGACGATCCGTCCGCCGTGGTCGCCGCGCAGGGTCACCTCCGCCGCGTCCGCGTCGGCGAGCCCGGGAGCCGACTGTTCCCCGGGGCCGGTGACCACCAGGAGCGCGCCGTCGAGCGGCAGGCACCACAACGCGTACGCGGGCCCGCCGGCCACCGACACCCACGCCACGGCGGCCTTCTTCACCGCCTCGTCCACCAGCGGCGTGGTGACCCGCTCGCCCACCTCTTCGCTCACTCCGGCCTCCTTCTCAGCGTGCTCAGCCCAGGAAGGGTGGGACGACGATCTCGCCGCGGGCCACCGGCATCACCTGGCCGGAGACCGTCGCGCCCAGGGCCGCTCCGCCGGCCGCGGTGACCGTGCAGGCCAGCGCGGACGGTCGATTGATCTCGCTGCCCTGACGTACCGCGTACTCGGAGCGACCGTCGCCGGGCAGCAGCCCGCTGGCGACCAGCCAGACCCCGAGACCGAGGGCGGCCGAGCCGGTCGCCGGGTCCTCCGGCACGCCGATCCCCGGCACGAAGACCCGGGCGTGCGCGGTGCGCGTGGCGGCGTCCCAGGAGAAGACGCTGATGTGTTCCACGCCGTACCGCTCGGCCGTCACCGGGTTGACCTTGGCGCGGGCCACCGCGTCGGGGCGTACCGGCAGGTAGGGGAACTCCAGGCCACAGCCGGCGACCCGGGGTGCCGGGCCGGCGTGGTCGGCGCCGGTGAGGCCGGCCATCTCCAGCAGCGGCTCCGGGTCGAGTTCCGGGCCGAGCGTGGGCGTTCCGCCGGTGAGGGTCGCTCCGGTCGCGGTCACCTCGATCGGCAGCACCCCGGCACCGCACTCCTGGGTGACCGTGCCCACGTCGAACATCCCACGACGGCTGGCGGTCACTGCGGCGCCCACACTGGGGTGCCCGGCGAACGGCAGTTCCTCGGCCGGCGTGAAGATCCTCGCCCGGTACGTCGCACCGACCTGCGTCGGCGGCAGCACGAACACCGTTTCCGAGAGGTTGAACTCCAGCGCGAGCGACTGCATCTGTTCGGTGGCGAGCCGTTCCGCGCCGAACACCACGGCCAGCGGGTTGCCGGCGAACGGGCGGTCGGTGAAGACGTCCACGATCTCGTAGGCCAAGGTCGACATGGTGGTAACACTAGGCCCTCGGGCTGGTGCCGTGAGCACGCCGAACCTCGGTGTCGGCGCCATCGACTCGCTCACACCGACCCCACCAGCGGCGGTCGCCGATGGCCGGCGACGTAGCATTGCGGCATGTCAGCACCCGTCAGCACCGTCTCGGACGCGGTACAGGCCGCCCTGGCCACCGTCAACGACCCGGAGATCCGTCGGCCGATCACCGAACTCGGCATGGTCCGTTCCGCCGAAATCGGCGACGACGGCGTCGTCCGGGTCGAGTTGCTGCTCACCGTGGCCGGCTGCCCGCTGAAGGACAAGCTGCGTAGCGACATCACCGCCGCCGTCGGCGCGGTGCCCGGCGTGACCGGCGTCGAGATCGAGTTCGGTGTGATGAGCCCGGAGCAGCGCCAGCAGCTGCAGTCCACGCTGCGCGGCGGCGCCACCGCCGAGCCGGTGATCCCGTTCGCGCAGCCCGGCTCCCGCACCCGGGTGTACGCGGTTGCCAGCGGCAAGGGCGGCGTCGGCAAGTCGAGCGTCACCGTCAACCTGGCCGCCGCGCTGGCCGCCCGCGGCCTGTCGGTCGGCGTGGTCGACGCGGACATCTACGGCCACTCGGTGCCCCGGATGCTCGGTGCCGAGGGCGCCCCGACCCGAGTCGAGGACATGATCATGCCGCCGCAGGCGCACGGCGTGAAGGTCATCTCGATCGGCATGTTCACCCCGGGCAACACGGCCGTCGTCTGGCGCGGCCCGATGCTGCACCGGGCACTGCAGCAGTTCCTCGCCGACGTCTACTGGGGCGACCTGGACGTGCTCCTGCTGGACCTGCCCCCGGGCACCGGTGACATCGCGATCTCGGTGGCCCAGCTCCTGCCGAACGCGGAGATCCTGGTCGTCACCACTCCGCAGGCCGCCGCCGCCGAGGTGGCCGAGCGGGCCGGCGCTATCTCGCTGCAGACCCACCAGCGGGTGGTCGGCGTCATCGAGAACATGTCGTGGCTGGAGCTGCCGGACGGTTCGCGGATGGAGGTCTTCGGGGCCGGCGGCGGCGAGGCGGTCGCCGAGTCGCTGACCCGGACCATCGGCGCGCAGGTGCCGGTGCTGGGGCAGATCCCGCTGGACACCCGCGTCCGCGAGGGCGGCGACGCCGGCACCCCGATCGTGCTGGCCCAGCCGGACGCTCCCGCCGCCAAGGCCCTGATGCAGGTCGCCGACCGTCTCGCCGTCCGCCGCGAGTCCCTCCTCGGCAAGCCCCTCGGCCTCAAGCCCTCCGCTCGCTGACGGCCTCCAGCCCTCCGCCCGTTGACGCAACCGGTCAGGTGGCGTCCTCGTAGGTGGGGCGGGGGGCGGGGGTCGACGGGGTGCCGCCGGTGGCGGTGGTCGGCCGGGCGACGGCGGTACGCGGGTCGGCCGCCTTGGCGACGTCCTTCAGTTCCTCGTGCACACCGGTGATGTCCGAGCGCAGGTCGTCGTACATGCTCTGCAGCGGCTTCCGGATGGCCTGCTCGTCTTCCTCGCTGAGCAGGTGCTTACGGATGAACGCCTTCGGGTGCAGGTCCTCCAGCTGGATGTCGGTGCCCAGCTCGCGGCTCAGGTCGCCGGTGGCGTTGCGGGCCATGGCGCGCAGGTTGCGCACCATCCGAAGCCCGTCGCTGATCACGTTGGGCAGCCGGTCCCCGAAGATCAGCAGCGCCAGCAGCAGCAGCGCACCGATCTCCCACATGTTCAGGTTCTCGAACACTCCGGCCTCCTCGTCCGCGTCACCGCAAGACTACGCACGTCACGGGGTCGACCGGGAGGGGTGTCCGCTGCTCACTTCGCGTCTGCGGCGAGGGTCACCGAGGTGTTCTGCCGGGTCGTGCCCCGCCGGTACTCCACCGCCACCACCGAGCCGGGGGCGTATTTGCGGACCAATGCCACCAGGTCGGTCGGGTCGGCCATCGGGTGCCCGTTGAGCCGCAGCACCACGTCCCCGCTGCGCAGCCCGGCGGCCGCCGCCGGCCCGGACGGCTCGACGGCGCCCAGGCGTACGCCCCCGCCCGTCACGCCGGCGCCGCCCACCTGGACGCCGATCACCGTACGCCGGGCCTTGCCGGTGCCGATGATGTCCTGGGTGACCCGCTTGGCCTGGTTGATCGGTATGGCGAAGGCGAGCCCGATGTTGCCGGCCTCCTGCCCGTCGGCGACCAGCGACTTGATGGTGGAGTTCACCCCGATCACCCGGCCGGCGCCGTCGACCAGCGGGCCGCCGGAGTTGCCGTGGTTGACCGCCGCGTCGGTCTGGATCGCCGCGTAGTAGCGCGTCGGACCACCCGGCTCGCTGGCCTGCATGGTCCGGTCCAGGGCGCTGACGATGCCGGCGGTGACGGTGTTGGCCAGCGAGAGCGGCGAGCCGATGGCGAGCACCGGGTCACCGACGGCGAGCGCGTCCGAGTCGCCGAACTCCACCGGCCGCAGCCCACTCCGCGCCACCTTGATCACCGCGAGGTCCGACTCCGGATCCTGGCCGACCACCGTGCCCGACGCCGAACCGCCATCGTTGAAGATCACGGTGACCTTGCCGGAGCCGCCGGCGACCACGTGGTCGTTGGTGACGATGTGCCCCTCGGTGCTGACCACGAAGCCTGACCCCTCGCTGGTGCCACCCAGGCTGGCCACCCGGACGGTCACCACGCTGGGCAGGGCCTTCTCGGCGACGCCGGCCAGTGACTCGGGCTTGCGCTGGGCGAGCGCCGGGGCCTGGGCCGGCGGCGCGCCGAGGCTGGGTACGGCGGGACCGCCGCGCAGGAGGGCGTACGTCAGGGCGCTGCCGAGCGAGCCGGCGAACAGGGCCGTGATCAGCGAGACCAGCACGACCTGGCGCAGCCGGGGCCGGACAGGCGCGTCCGGATCGCTGACCGGTTCGGGTTCGCTGCCACCGTCGATCGGTGCGGCGGGAAGCACCACCGCCGTGGGCGCGTACGGATCGCGCCACGGGTCGGCGAGCGCGTCGGACCACCAGGGTGAGGGCGCATCGCCCCCGGCACCAGGCGACGGGCTCCCGGACGCTGGCCCTTCCGCCGGTGTCGGGGCCCCGCCGGGCCGGCGCCAGTCCCAGCCGTCGGTCACGTCGGTGCCCTCCCAGTCCGTCCCGCGCGTCCCGCGCCGGGCCGGCGGAGCCGGCCGAACGTGCCACCCGGGACACCGTCCAGGATTGCACGGATGCCCGAACCGGGGTCATGGGTTGCCCGGCCGTGATCGTCTCGAACCAACTCGCGGCTGCGCCCGTCCGGTCCCGCCTCTAGGCTCATAGCGGCAACAACCCCTCAGCACCACTCCCGCCGCCCGGAGGTGTCCCATCGCCACGGTCGCCAGTTCCGGCGCCTCGACGGCCCAGGCGCTCCAGTTCGCCGAGGCCTACGTCACCGAAGATCTCGTGCTGCGCACGGCCCGCAGTCTCGCCCACGAGGTGGGCGTGGACGCGGTGACGCCCGGGGCCGGGGCCGCGCTGCGGCTGCTCGCCGCCGCCGGAAACGCCCGCGCGGTGGTGGAGATCGGCACCGGCACCGGGGTCAGCGGTGTCTGGCTGCTGCGCGGCATGCGCCCCGACGGGGTGCTCACCACCATCGACGTGGAGGTGGAGCACCAGCGGATCGCCCGGCGCATCTTCGTGGAGGCGGGCGTTCCGCCGGGGCGTACCCGGATCATCACGGGCCGGGCCCTCGACGTGCTGCCGCGGCTCGCGGACGGCGCCTACGACCTGGTCTTCGTCGACGCGGAGGCGACCGGCTTCACCGCCTGCGTGGACGCCGCGCTGCGGCTGCTGCGGCCCGGCGGGGTGCTCGCGCTCAACGGCGCCCTCGCCGGCGGCCGGATCGGCGACCCGGCCGCGCGCGACGTGGAGACGGTCACCGTCCGGGAGACCATCAAGGCGATCCGGGAGTCGGAGCACTGGGTACCCGCCCTGCTGCCGGTCGGGCACGGCCTGCTCGCCGCCGTCCGGAGCTGACCCCGGGCCGGTCAGCCCAACGTCGCCAACCAGCGCAGCAGCCCGCGTACGCCCCAGCCGGTGGCGCCCCGGGTCAGCTCGGCGTGCTCGTCCTCGGACCAGGAGGGGGCGGACATGTCCACATGCACCCAGCGGTCCCGCAGGTCACCGGTGAACTCGCGGAGGTAGAGCGCGGCCACCACCGAGCCGGCGCCCCGGTCCGGGGAGCTGTGCAGATCGGCCACCTCGCTGCCCAGGTACTCGACGTAGTCGGCGGGCAGCGGCATCCGCCAGGCGTGCTCGCCGGCCGCCTCGACGGCGGTCAGCAGGTCGGTCGCGAGCTGGTCATTGTCGCTGTAGAGGGCGGCGTGTCGTTTACCCAGCGCCACCGCGTTGGCGCCGGTGAGGGTGGCCAGGTCGACCAGCAGGTCGGGCCGCAGCTCGCGCGCCGCGTACGCCATCGCGTCGGCGAGCACCAGCCGGCCCTCGGCGTCGGAGTTGGTGCTTTCGCTGGTCAGGCCGCCGTAGTGGCGGATGACGTCGCCGGGGCGGAACGCCGAACCGCTGACCATGTTCTCGGCCAGCGGCGCGAGCGTGGTGACCCGCACCGGCAGCCGCAGCGCGGCGGCGCCCAGGGTCGCGGTGACCACCGCGGCGGCGCCGGCCATGTCCTTGCGCATCAGCTTCATGGCGGGCACCGGCTTGATGGAGATGCCGCCGGTATCGAAGGTGATCCCCTTGCCGACCAGCACCACATGGGTACGCGCGTCCGCCGGCCGCCAGTCCAGCTCGACGAGGCGGGGGCCGCTGGCCGAGCCGCCACCGACGGCGAGGATGCCCCCGAAGCCCTCGGCCGCCAGTTCCTCGGGCTCGCGGACCCGCAGGTGCAGGTCCGGGTAGGCGGCTGCGGCGGCCTCAACCTGGCCGGCGAACCAGGCCGGGTTCTTCGTCGACGAGGGGGTGTTGGTCAGATCGCGGGCCAGTCGGGTCATCTCGGCGGTGGCCCGGGCCGTGGCCAGGGTCGCGTCGAGCGCGCCCGGGTCGGCCACCACGACGTCCACCTCGGCCAGGGCGGGTGTCGCGCCGGCCTCGGTCAGCCGGAACCGGTACGACCCCAGCAGCAGCCCCTCGACCAGGCCGCGCAGCGCCGTGGCGCCGTCGACCGGGAGGGCGACTGTGATGCACGTCTCATCTTTGCCGGCCCGGGCCAGCGCCGCTCCCGCACTCCGCCACGCGTGTTCGTCGCCCGCGCCGACGCCGAGCAGGATCAGGCGCGACGGCGTACCGGCGGGACGCAGCTGCGCCCAGACCTCGCCGGCGTCACCGGCCAGCCGGGCGACGGGCAGGAGCGCGGTGGCCTCGGCCCGGACCTCGTCGGCGAGCGGCGAGGCGGTGGGGACCAGCGCGGCCGGGCCCTCCGACCCTTCGGGACGAATGGGCAGGACGAGGGTGTCGAGCCGCGTGGGCTCACTCACCAGACGAATGGCCAGCACGCTGGACCGCACCTCCGAAAGTTCGCAGAGCGGGGCCATTCGCCGCTCTCTGGGCCAATGGAGTCCCTGAGCCACCGGCAGGGCCGGTGGCTCAGGGACGGACGAACCGTTCGCACGACAGGTGCCGCGCGGAGCGCTTCTTGCTCAGCCGACGGCCGCCTTCAGCGCGTCACCGAGCGCGGTGGCCTCGTCGGGAGTCATCTCGACGACGAGCCGGCCACCACCCTCCAGCGGGACCCGCATGACGATGCCCCGGCCCTCCTTGGTGACTTCCAGCGGACCGTCGCCCGTCCGCGGCTTCATCGCCGCCATGTCGTCTCCCCTCAGACCTACACCAGGGTCGGTGGGTTGCCCCACAGCCACTTCGCCACAACCACCCGCAACCGTCGCGGGTGCGTCGCCCAACGATTTTCCCTGATGAACACCGCCGGACCCAAACCGAAGCAGCTTTGATGTAACAGCACCTAGCATATCTTGAATAGGCCTGTCACAATGTGCGGTCATGCAGGCACGGTCGGCACTCTTCGACCTGTACGGCGACCACCTCCGGGCTAGGGGCGGGCGGGCGCCGGTCGCTGCCCTGGTCAAGCTGCTTGCGCCGTTGGGGATCGCCCCACCGGCGGTACGCACCGCAGTCTCCCGGATGGTCCGACAGGGTTGGCTCGAACCGCTCCGGCTTTCCACCGGACCGGGATATTCGATCACACCGAAAGCGGCCCGGCGACTCGACGAGGCGGCGGCCCGGATCTACCGCACCGGCCGGCACGGCTGGGACGGCCGGTTCGACCTACTGGTGCTGGAGGCCGCCGCCTCCCGACGGGACCGGCAACGGCTCGCCGCCAACCTGACCTACCTCGGCTACGGCACGCTCGACGACTGCACCTGGGTGGCCACCCGGCCCGGCGAGGACGTGGACATCCTGCTCGCCGAGGCCGGCGTGCGCTACGAGCGGTTCACCGCCGCCCACGCCGCCGGCACCCCCGGCGCGATCAGAGTGGTCCGCCGTGCCTGGAACCTCGCCGAAATCGGTCGGGCGTACGAGCGGTTCGTCACCGAGCAGAAGCAACTCCTGTCCGAGGTGACCGCGCGCAGCAGCGACGAGGCCGCGTACGCGGCCCGGTTCCGGCTCGTCCACGCGTGGCGTACCTTCCTCTTCCGGGACCCGCAGTTGCCCCCGGCGCTGCTGCCCGAACGTTGGCCGGGCAGCAGCGCGGCCAGCTTCTTCGACCGGCACGCGGCCCGGCTGCGGCCGGCCGCCGACCGCTACGTCGAGCAGTGCCTCGACGGCAACCACCGCCTTGCCCGACAGAAGGGTCGTTAGAACGTGACCGAGCCGCTGCTCGTCGACCGCACCGACGCCGTCGTCACCCTGACGCTCAACCGCCCGACGGCGATGAACTCGCTCGACGTCGCGCTCAAGGAAGCGCTCCGCGACACCCTGGCCGAGCTGGAGAGCGACCCCTCCTGCCGGGCGGTCGTGCTGGCCGGCGCGGGCGGCTCGTTCAGCGCCGGGCAAGATCTGCGGGAGCACGTGCAGAGCCTCGAGTCCGCCGACGCGGACCCGCTGGCCACCGTTCGGGCCCACTACAACCCGATCGCCGCCCGGCTGGGCAACCTGCCCAAGCCGGTGGTCGCCGCGGTCCGGGGCATGGCCGCCGGGGCCGGAGCCTCGCTGGCGTTCCTCGCCGACTTCCGGATCGGCGGCCCGAAGACGAAGTTTCTGATGGCCTTCGCCGGGGTCGGGCTCGCCGCCGACACCGGTGCCTCCTGGACGCTGCCCCGGCTGGTCGGCCACGCCAAGGCCGTCGAGCTGCTGATGCTCGCCGAGCCGGTGGGTGCCGAGGAAGCCGCCCGGCTCGGCCTGCTCACCAAGCTGGTGGCCGACGACGAGCAGGTGCTGCCGACCGCGCAGGAACTCGCCGCCCGGCTCGCCGCCGGCCCGACCGTCGCGTACGGGGCGATCAAGCGCCAACTCTCCGTCGCCGAAGCCGGCACGCTCGCCGACGCGCTCGCCGCCGAGGCGCAGGCGCAGTCGACCTGCGGCGCCACCGTCGACCACCGGGCGTCCACCATGGCGTTCGTCAACAAGCAGAAGCCGACCTTCGAGGGCCGCTGACCGGGCGGCCGGTAGTCAGTCGTCCTCTTCCGGATCCTGGTTGGCCTCGGCCCCGAGCACGAAGGCCTGCATGGCCAGCTCGTCGCCGGTTGGCGACACGAAGGCGGGCAGCTCCCGGGGGCCCAGCTCCTGCACGTAGGACCAGAAGAGCCGGACCGCCTCGGCGGGCGAGGCCGCCTCGATCGGCAGGTCGAGGCTGACCAGCCAGGACCGGCGGGCCGGGGGCGGGCCGAGCCGGTCGGCCAGCTCCCGCCAGAGCGCCGGGTCGAGCCGGGTCACCGGCCCGTCGAGGGGCAGGCCGTCGATCGGCACCGGCTCGTCGAGCACCCGCCGGGTGTACGACACCACGAGCGTCCCCGGGCCGGCTTCGGACTGGGGATCGTCCGGATCCTCCCGGGTCTCCCCGGTGGTCAGGGCGACCCGACCGAGGGCGACCAGCCGCAACGGCTCGTGGACCAGCACCGCGACCAGGTCACCCGCCCGGGACCGGGCCTGGTCCTCGAACCCGGTCAGCTCCAGCGTGTCGTGGTGCACCAGCCGCTCGGCCTCGTACCGCTCGGCGGGCAGCAGCACCGCCCAGGCGCCGGGCGGGTGGAGTTCGGTGTCGGTCATGCAACCAATCCCACCACGCGCGGCCGGTGCCGGTCCCGGCACGTCCACCGGACGCCGCCCGGCTCACGCCCGAGGTGGCTCGACGGCGATGTGGCAGCCGGCGAGGTGGTCGTCGACCATGCCGGTGGCCTGCATCAACGCGTACGCGGTGGTGGGGCCGACGAAGCGGAAGCCGCGCTTCTTGAGCGCCTTGGCCAGCGCGGTGGACTCCGGAGTGAACGCCGGCACCTCGACGAATGATCGCGGCCTGGCCGGCCGGGGCGGCGGCGCGTACGACCAGAGCAGCGCGGAGAGGCCGTCGGGAAGTTCCAGGGCGGCTCGGGCGTTGGCGATGGCCGCCTCGACCTTGGCCCGGTTGCGCACGATCCCCGCGTCGGCGAGCAGCCGGGCAACATCGGCCTCGCCGTAGCCGGCGACCTTCTCGATCCGGAACTCGTCGAAGGCGAGCCGGAACGCCGGACGCTTGCGCAGGATGGTCAGCCAGGACAGGCCGGACTGGAACGCCTCCAGGGTCAGCCGTTCGTAGAGCGCGTCGTCGCCGCGCAGGGGGCGGGCCCACTCCCCGTCGTGATAGAGGGCGTAGTCGGGGGTGCTCGCCCCCCAGGCGCAGCGGGGCAGCCCGTCGGCGCCCGTCACCAGGTCAGTCACGGCGTACACGGTAGGCCCGCCCACCGACAGCGGGCCGCGCGCCGTCGGTCACGGCAGCCGGCCCTGCTCCACCAGGCGGGCGAACTTCCGCAACGCCCGGGTGAGGCCGAACTTCGAGCCGGGCCAGACCACCGGCCAGGCCACCCGGCCGGCGGTTCCGCCGGGCAGATGGAACCACTCGTGCCACACCACCTGGGTCCGGTCCCGTTCCACCGGGGTGCAGCGCAGCACGCCGGGGCCGCGCAGCAGCGTGCCGCAGTGCACCACCCCGACCTCGTACGGGGCGTCCACCCGGACCACCCGCATCTCGTCCCGCAGCACGGCCGGGCCGAGCGTGGTGACCGCCTCGACCAGGCTCCCCTCGCCACCGTCCCCCTCGACCACCCGGACGGTGGTGAGCGGAATCCAGTCGGACTGTCGCTCCCAGGCGGTCAGCGCGGCGAAGACCCGCTCGGCGCGCGCGTTGACGATCACCGTCGCGGTGACCTCCCCGGCACCGGGCCGGGCCGCCTCGGCGAAGCCGTCGCCCGCCGGGCCCGTCACGCCGACTCCGACCGGACCACCCCACCGCGCTCTCGGTCGCCGTCGGCACCCACGTCACCGAGGTCAATGTCGATGGCCTTCGGGCCGCTCGGCTCGGTGGCCGAGGCGTCGGAGGCCGGCGGACGCAGGGAGACTGGCCGGTCGGCCGGCTCCCGGTCGACCGGCCGGGCGACCGGGGCGAGCGGACCGGCCGGTGCCGGACCGGCAGTGACCGGCGCCTTCTCGTCCTCGACGGCAGCCGCGGCCGGTGCAGCGGCCACCCCGGCCTTGTCAGCCTCGTCGGCCGCCCCGGTCTCGCCCGCCGCCCCGGTCCCGTCGGCCGCCCCGGTCTCGTCGGCTGCGCGGGCCGGGCGGTCGGCGTCCGGCCGGTCGGCCGCCGAGACGGCCTTCTCCCGGGTGCGGCGCAGCGCCTCGGCCTCCTCGGTCCGCCCCTCGCGGAGCGCGGCGACCTCGGCCTCCAGCACGCCGATCAGCTCGGACTTGTAGCCGATGTCGTACGCGGCCCGCCGCATCGCCTGGTCGACCTGAGCCATCCGGTAGCCGCGCAGCGCGGTGTCGAAGCGCACCTCGGCGACGTCCGCCTCGTGCAGCGGGCGGCTGCCCGGCAAGGGCACAGCCCGTCCGTCCGGCTCGACGGGCACCAGGCCCGGATCGCGCCCGGACACCAACACCGTCACCCCGAACACCACCGCCGCGACAGTCAGCCCGACGACCAAGAGGAGCAGAATCTGACCCATGGACAGATCGTGGCATGCGCGCCGGCATCGGGCGAGCCCTCCAAGCGCTTCGATGAAGGTTCGACGCCCGACGTACCGGGCGGACCGGCCGGAGCGGGACCGGATAGCGTCGGGGGCGGCGGGCGGGCAACCGGAGATCAGGAGGTGGCATGGCCGGGGCGCTACGGCTCGGTGGGCGGACGTACTCCCCCGGTGAGCTGGTGGTTATGGCGATCGTCAACCGCACGCCGGACTCATTCTTCGACCGGGGCGCCACCTTCGCCCAGGACAGCGCGCTGCGCGCGGTGGAACGGGCGGTGGCCGAGGGCGCGGAAATCATCGACATCGGCGGGGTCAAGGCCGGGCCGGGCGACGAGGTGGACGTGGCCGAGGAGATCCGGCGGACGGTGGACACCATCGCCGCGGTCCGGGCCGCCTTCCCCGACGTGGTCATCTCGATCGACACCTGGCGGGCCGAGGTGGCGGTGGAGGCGGTGGCGGCCGGCGCCGACCTGCTCAACGACACCTGGTCGGGGGCGGATCCCGCGCTGGCGCGGGTGGCCGCGGCGACCGGCGCCGGGCTGGTCTGCTCGCACGCGGGCGGT
Organism: Micromonospora sp. NPDC006766; assembly: GCF_040636055.1. Classification (NCBI taxonomy): domain Bacteria; kingdom Bacillati; phylum Actinomycetota; class Actinomycetes; order Micromonosporales; family Micromonosporaceae; genus Micromonospora; species Micromonospora sp. NPDC006766. The sequence goes on from NZ_JBEYIX010000001.1 coordinate 62,433, forward strand.
CTCGCGCCGCGGACCCGGCCGCACCGGGCCGCTTTCGACGACGTGGTGGCCGACGTGGTCACGACGGTGACCGGGCTCGCCGAGCGCGCGGTCACCCTCGGCGTACGCGCGGACGGGATCCTGATCGACCCGGCGCACGACTTCGGCAAGAACACCCGGCACTCGCTGGAGATCACCCGGCGGCTGGCCGAACTCGCCGACACCGGGTGGCCGCTGCTGGTCGCCCTGTCGAACAAGGATTTCATCGGCGAGACGTTGGACCTGCCGGTGCCGGACCGGTTGGAGGGCACGCTGGCCGCCACCGCCGTGTCGGCCTGGCTGGGCGCCCGGGTGTTCCGCGCCCACCAGGTCCGCGAGACCCGGCGGGTGCTGGACATGGTGGCGTCGATCAGGGGGGACCGACCCCCGGCGCTGACCCGCCGCGGGCTGGCCTGAGTCAGGCCCAGCGGAGGACGTTCTTGCGCCAGGCGTAGAGGATGCCGAGCGCCACCACGGCGATGAAGACCGCCATCTCCACCACGGTGGTCGCGCCGAACCCGGGCCGAGCGAAGATCAGCGCCCAGGGGAAGAGGAAGACCGCCTCCACCGCGAAGAGCACGTACAGGTAGGCGTAGACGTAGTAGCGGATCTGCATCTGCGCCCAGTCGCCGCCGACCGGGTCGATACCGCACTCGTAGCCGGCCCGCTTGCCCCAGGGGTTGGCCGGGCGGCCGGGACGTAGCAACCGGTTGGCCGAGAACGCGATCACGAAGAAGAGCACGGCGGCGAGCAGCAGGAGACCGAGCGTGGCGTACGAGCCGAGGTAATCGGTCACGGCCGGCAGCCTACCGGCCCGGCGGTCCCGGCACCGACGGGTGGCGCGCGCCGCCCGTCTCCGGTCGTGCTGTGTTGTGAATTACGGGCAGCGGTACCAAGCGCCGCAAAGACGGGCATACAGTAACTTGATCGGGTCCCATACGTCGGACCTCGACCAAGGTTGCCCTAACGGGCCGACGTAGGCTCTGACGTGAGAATTGAAGCGGGCCCGGCTACGGGGACGGACGGCCGGGCGGCAACAGCGCGTCTAGGAGGGCACGTGGCGGGGCAAGGCGGGGTCACCATCATGTTCAGCCGCCCCTGCGACGGCGCTGAGCGAAGCGAGGTGCGGGCGTGACCAAGCAGATCCGTCAGCTGGACCGGGTCGTGATCCGGTTCGCCGGTGACTCGGGTGATGGCATGCAGCTCACCGGTGACCGGTTCACGTCGGAGACGGCCCAGCTGGGCAATGACATCTCCACGTTGCCCAACTTCCCGGCGGAGATCCGGGCCCCTGCCGGGACGTTGCCGGGTGTGTCGAGTTTCCAGGTGCACTTCGCCGACTACGACATCCTGACCCCCGGCGACGCGCCGAACGTGCTGGTGGCGATGAACCCGGCGGCGTTGAAGGCGAACCTGGCGGATCTGCCGCGCGGGGCCGACATCATCGTCAACACCGACGAGTTCACCAAGCGGAACCTGACCAAGGTCGGCTACACGGCCAACCCGCTGGAGGACGGTTCCCTCGACGGCTACGTCGTGCACCCGGTCGCGTTGACCTCGATGACGATCGGCGCCCTGGCCGAGCACGAGGTGTCCAAGAAGGACGCCGAGCGGGCCAAGAACATGTTCGCGCTCGGCCTGCTGTCGTGGATGTACTCGCGGCCGTACGAGTCGACGCTGCGCTTCCTGGAGCGCAAGTTCGCCGCCCGACCGGAGCTGGTCGCGGCGAACGTCGCCGCGTTCCGGGCCGGCTGGAACTTCGGCGAGACCACCGAGGACTTCTCCGTCCGGTACGAGGTGAAGCCGGCGCGGATGCTGCCGGGCACCTACCGGAACATCACCGGCAACCAGGCGCTGTCGCTGGGGCTGGTGGCCGCAGGGGTGCGCTCGGGGCTGCCCGTGTTCCTCGGGGCCTATCCGATCACCCCGGCGTCGGACATCCTGCACGAGCTGAGCAAGCACAAGCGCTTCGGCGTGATCACGATGCAGGCCGAGGACGAGATCGCCGCGGTCGGCGCGGCGCTGGGCGCCTCGTACGGCGGTTCCCTGGGGGTGACCACCACCAGCGGCCCGGGCGTGGCGCTCAAGGGTGAGACGATCTCCCTGGCGGTGGCGTTGGAGCTGCCGCTGGTGATCGTGGACGTGCAGCGGGCCGGCCCGTCGACGGGCATGCCGACCAAGACCGAGCAGGCCGACCTGAACATGGCCCTGTACGGCCGGCACGGTGAGGCCCCGGTCGCGGTGATCGCCCCCCGCTCCCCGGCGGACTGCTTCTACGCGGCGCTGGAGGCGGCGCGGATCGCCCTCACCTACCGCACCCCGGTGATCCTGCTGTCCGACAACTACGTCGCCAACGGCTCGGAGCCGTGGCTGCTGCCCGACGTGGCGTCCCTGCCGGATCTGCGGGTGGAGTTCGCCACCGCGCCCAACGGCGAGGACGGCACCACGTTCCTGCCGTACCTGCGGGATCCGCAGACCCTCGCGCGGCCGTGGGCGATCCCGGGCACCCCCGGCCTGGAGCACCGCATCGGCGGCCTCGAAAAGGCCGACAAGACCGGTGACATCTCCTACGACCCGGCCAACCACGACTTCATGGTCCGCACCCGCGCGGCCCGCATCGAGACGATCCCGGTGCCGGACGTGGAGGTGGAAGACCCCGACGGTGATGCCCGGGTGCTGGTGCTCGGCTGGGGCTCCACCTACGGGCCGATCGGCGCGGCCTGCCGTAGCCTGCGCCAGCGTGGTCTGCCCGTCGCGCAGGCCCACCTGCGGCACCTGGCGCCGATGCCGGCCAACCTGGGTCAGGTGCTGGCCGCCTACGACCGGGTGGTCATCCCCGAGATGAACCTCGGCCAGCTCGCCCACGTGATCCGGGCGAAATACCTGGTCGACGCGATCGGCTACAACCAGGTCCGCGGCCTGCCGTTCACCGCCGCCGAGCTGGAGACGATGCTGGAAGAGGTTTGCAAGAATGTCTGAGCCCGTCGCCCTCAAGCTCACCGCCAAGGACTTCAAGTCCGACCAGGAAGTGCGCTGGTGTCCCGGCTGCGGCGACTACGCCATCCTCGCCGCCGTCCAGGGCTTCATGCCGGAGCTGAACATCCCGCGTGAGCGGACCGTGTTCATCTCCGGGATCGGCTGCTCGTCGCGTTTCCCGTACTACATGAACACCTACGGGATGCACTCCATCCACGGCCGCGCCCCGGCGATCGCCACCGGCCTGTCCGCCACCCGACCCGACCTGTCCGTGTGGGTCGTCACCGGTGACGGCGACGCCCTGTCCATCGGCGGCAACCACCTCATCCACGCGCTGCGCCGCAACGTCAACCTCAAGATCCTGCTGTTCAACAACCGGATCTACGGCCTGACCAAGGGGCAGTACTCGCCGACCTCCGAGGTCGGCAAGATCACCAAGTCGACCCCGGTCGGCTCGGCGGACGCCCCGTTCAACCCGCTGTCCCTGGCGCTCGGCGCGGAGGCCACCTTCGTCGCCCGCACCATCGACTCCGACCGCAAGCACCTGCAGTCGGTGCTGCGGGCGGCCGCCGAACACCAGGGCTCCGCGTTCGTGGAGATCTACCAGAACTGCAACATCTTCAACGACGGCGCCTTCGACCCGCTCAAGGAGCCGGCCACCCGCGACGACTACCTGATCCGGCTGGAGCACGGCCAGCCGATCACGTTCGGCAAGGACGGCCAGCACTGCGTGGTGCACCCGCCGGGCGGTTTCGGGCTGGAGGTGCGCGACACCGCCTCCACCCCCGCCGACCAGATCGTGGTCCACGACGCGGGCGTCACCGACCCGGCGTACGCCTTCGCCCTGTCCCGGCTGCCCGACCTCGACCTGCGGAACACCCCCATCGGCGTGTTCCGCTCCGTCACCCGCCCCACCTACGACAGCGCGGTGCAGGAACAGGTCGCCGCCGCCAAGGCGAAGACCGACGAGACCCCCGAGCAACAACTCGCCGGCCTCCTCGCCACCGGCGACACCTGGACGATCGCCTAGCGCGCCAAGATTCACGCACGTGTGGGGAAGTTGCTGTCTCCCGGCACCGGAAGGCAGCAACTTCCCTGAAGTTGCGGGGCCCGCCGCCCCGATCGGGCGGCTCAGTCGCGGGACGGGCGGCTCAGATCGAGACGGCGGGCGTGGAACGGTCGTCGCGGACGTAGACGAGCATGTCGCCGGTCTCGATCTCGGCGCCGGCCTGATCGGCGAGCGTCACCACCCGGCCCCGACGGACCAGGGCGATGACCAGCGAGTCCAGCTCGCGCGGCGACCGGCCCACCTCGTCGCGATCAGCCGAGCGCATGGCCAACGCCATGCCCTGCCCCGGGGTGAGCAGATCCTCCACCACCTCGATCAGCGGCGGGGCGGAGGTGGAGAGACCGAGCAGCCGGCCGGCGGTCGCCGAGGAGACGATCACGTGGTGCGCGCCGCTCTGCTTGAGCAGCGGCGCGTTCTCCGCCTCGCGTACGGCGGCGATGATCCGGACCTGGCCGGCGGTGAGCTGCCGGGCGGTGAGCACCACCATCACGGACGAGTCATCGCTGTCGGTCGCGATGATCACCGCCTTGGCCGTGCGGATGTGTGCCTCCTCCAGCACCGCCGAGCGGGTCGCCGAGCCCTCGACGGTGACCAGCCCGGCCGAGGTGGCCTGCCGCAGCGCGGTGCCGTTCCGCTCCACCACCACGATCCGGGACTTGTCCGTCCCGTTCTCCAGCAGCGCGGAGACGGCACTACGGCCCTTGGTGCCGTAACCGCAGATGATCACGTGGTCCTTCACGGTCCTCCTCCATCGGGTCAGGCGACGGCCGTTCCGGTACTGGTCGGTCAGGACTTCCAGGGTGGTGCCGACCAGGATGACCAGGAAGAGCACCCGGGCCGGGGCGACGAACAGGACGTTGACCAGCCGCGCCGACTGGCTGGCCGGGGTGACGTCCCCGTAGCCGGTGGTGGAAAGCGAGACGACCGAGTAGTAGAAGCAGTCGAGGAGGGTCAACCGACCCTCGTTGTTGCCGTCGTGGTAACCGTCCCGGCCGAACCAGACCACCGCCACCGTGGCACAGACCAGGGCCAGCGCGCTGAGCAGGCGCAGACTGAGCGCACTCAACGGCGCCCGCCGGTGCGCCGGAAAATGGATCACCGTCGGCCTCGCCCCGCCACCGTCGCCAGCACGTGCAACAACATAGCCCCTACGTCGCCGCCCGGCCGCTCGGGTCGGGGTTCCCTCCCGTGTCGCCGGACCAGGCATGATGGGGGACGTCGGGACGACGACCGCGAGGAGGCCGGATGTCGTTGCTGCGACGGGTGATCGGCGGGGTGCTCCGCCGGATACGGCTGCGGCAGGGCCGCACGCTGCGCGAGGTCGCCCAGGCGGCCGGCGTCTCGCTGCCCTACCTCTCAGAGGTGGAGCGCGGGCGCAAGGAGGCCTCCTCGGAGGTGCTGGCGGCGATCTGCCGCGCGCTCGGCATCCACCTCTCCGACCTGCTGGAGGAGGCCCGCGACGAGCTGCGCCAGGCCGAACGGCGGGCACCGGTGACCTCCGGGCCGGAGCTGGCCCGGCTGGAGCGGGCACCGGCGGTGCGCGGCGCGCGTACCGGCCCGCAGCTGCGGGTCGGCGGTTGGCCACGGCTGCACGTCACCCGACGTCCGGCCGCCCCGACCCCACTGCTCGGCGGGACACTCCGGCTGCCGGCCACCGCGCCGACACCCGTCGGCCCGGGGCTCGGGTACGCGTCGTCGACGATCTTCGGGACGGGCACCCGGATCTGGCTGATCCCGTCCGCGCCGGTCGTGCGCCGTCGTCCGCGTACCTCGGTCGCGCTGGCCCGGCGACGGACCCGGGCGGGCCGGCGGCGGCTGATCGCCGCGTAGTTCTGCCCACGGCGGATCTGCCGGCGGCAGAAGCCCTGGCCCCACGGCCGGCCGCCGCCGCAGGCTGGAGACCGCCGGTTGCCGGGCGGTCCGACGCCCACCGGCGGCACGGAGGGCGGTCAGGTCATGGGGTACGGCATCTGGATGGTGGACGGCGGGCAGCCGTCCTTCGGCGACCAGGTCTTCGAGCGGCTGCTCAAGGAGCGCATCATCTTCCTCGGCACCGAGGTCACCGACGCCTCGGCCAACCAGATCTGCGCGCAGATCCTGCTGCTCGCCGCCGAGGACCCGGCGCGGGACATCTTTCTCTACATCAACTCGCCGGGCGGCTCAGTCAGCGCCGGTATGGCGGTCTACGACACCATGCGCTACGTCAAGAACGACGTGGCGACCCTGGCACTCGGGCTGGCCGGCTCCATGGGGCAGTTCCTGCTCTGCGCCGGGGCGGCCGGCAAGCGCTTCGCGCTCCCCCATTCGCGGATCATGATGCACCAGCCGTCCGGCGGGATGGGTGGCACGGCCGCCGACATCACCATCCAGGCGGAGAACATGCTGCACGTGAAGCGGACCATGCAGGAGCTGACCGCCCAGCACAGCGGACGCACCCTGGACGAGATCCAGCGGGACTGGGACCGGGACCGCTGGTTCACCGCCGAGCAGGCCCGCGACTACGGCCTGATCGACCAGGTCATCGTGCGCGCCGAACAACTCCCGGCCTGACGTAAGGAGGGGCCCCCTGTTAACGCCTGCGGTAGAGCAGGGGCCCCTTGTTAACAGCCGGGTGTTAACAAGGGGCCCCTGCTTGCGCTGGGTCAGGGGTAGCTGATCAACGGGCTGGTGCCGTACGACCCGACGACCGGGGTGCCGGCCTCGTTGATGGTGCGCTCGATGCCCCCGCTGCCGTCGAGGAAGACGGTGACCGCGTCGTGGAAGCGCACCCCGGCCCGGCGGGGCGCCTCGATCGCCCGGTCGCAGCGGATGTCCACCCTCTGGTTGAAGTAGGAGTAGACGCCGAGCCCCCACGCCTCGTGCTCGCGGACGTGGTCGGCAACCTTGTACGAGGCCCAGCCCTTGCCGGTCGGGCTGCGCCAGGCGGCCTGGCTCGGTGGGTCGTAGGGCAGTTCGCTCTGATAGAAGATGGTCCGCCCGCGCTCGCCGTTCCAGATGGTCTGCCACCGCTGGTAGTGCTCGACGAAAAGCCCGTACGCGGTCACGTCGTCGCCGTTGACCACCACGCCGGTCCCGGCGGTGTTGACGGCCCAGCCGGTGCTGCCTGGCCTGCCGTGGTCGCCACGCCAGGCCCAGATGTTGTCGATCAGGGTGTGCCGGCTGTTGACCACCAGGCTGGTGGCCGCCCGACCCGCGTACGGGCCGCCGATCCGGAAGAAGACATCCTGGAGCGAGATCGGGTTGGCCGCATGCGACCGGTTGCTGTTGCGCTTGCCGACCTCGACCAGCACCTCCGACTCGACCGGCCCGGCGTCGACCAACACCCCGGCGACGCGTACGCCGTCCACGTCCTCGATGCGCAGGGCCGCGTCGCCGGTGGTCGGGGCGAGGCTGGGCATGCCGAGGCCGAGCACGACGGTGCCCGGGTGCTTGACTCGCAGAGCCCGGTCGAGGTGGTAGACGCCCGGGGTGAGCAGCAGGTGCCGGCCCGGGGTCAGCTCCTGGTTGATCCGCTTCGCCGAGTCGGTCGGCTTGGCGATGAAGAAGTCGGACAGCGGCAGCGAGGACTCCGGCCGGGCGGCCGCGCCCCAGGTGGTGCCGGCAGTGTCGCGGCGCAGCCCGGGCACGGCCACCCGCCACCGGCCCGCAAGGTCGACGAAGAGGTACGGCTTCTCCCGGGTGATCGGGCTGGTCGGCAGGGTGGTGTAGGGCGGATCCGGGAAGCCCTGCGCGGGCGCGCCGATCACCCCGGAGAAGACCTGGTTCCAGACCCCGTTGGTCCAGTCGCCGCCGAGTTCGCTGTCCCGGGTCAGCCACTGCTGCTGGGACCCGTTGATGGTGATGCCGTCCACCTTGGAGTCGGCCAGGTAGCCGCCGCTGGAGTAGCCGCCGTTGCCCGGCTCCAGCCAGAGGATGCCCTTGATGTGCACCCGGCGCATCGGGGCCGCCTGGGAGACCGCCCATTGGTTTGACCAGTCGGTCGGGGTGACGGCGAGGTTCTCCGCCGAGCGCCAGAAGTTGGTGAGGGCGGAGATCCCGGCCGCCGAGTTCGGGTCGGGCTGGCCGATGACCCGCACCGCGCCGTGGATCTCCACGTCGTCGGGGTGGGTGCCGAGGCCGGCGACGGTGGTGTAGTAGCCGAGCTTCGCGTCGACCTCGTACCGGCCGGGTTTGAAGAGTACGGCGTACCGGTTGGTGCCCATCTCGTTGTGTTCCTGCGCCGCGAAAATCCGATCCAGGGTGGACTGGATCTGCGCGGTCGGGGTGGATGGGCCGTACACGAAGACGTTCGGGCCGAGGTCGGGGTCGGTGGCGTCGGGGCGGGGGGCGGGCGCGGCGGCGGCCGGGAAGGCGGGAAGCCCGACGGCGGTCAGCGACGCGGCCGAGGCGGCGGTGAGGGTGAGGAAGCGGCGGCGGGAAGGGTCGAGTGAGCTCATCTGCCTGCCTGTCGGTGGGGACCGGGACGGCCACCGAGCGCCAAGAGAGCACTCTCCGGCCGGTTGCCCTGTTCCTATCCCATCGACGCCCGCCACGCCAGGGCCCGCCGGTTCCGGAACCGTCAGCCGGCCCCGCTCCCGGAAGTCGCTCCCTTACGCGGGCTCGGTGCGCCGCTTCACCAGGCCGTCGACGAGGGCCTCGACGTAGTCGGCCGTCTCCTGCCAGCAGGTCACCGAGTGGCACTTGATGCCCATCGCCTTGACCGGGTAGTCGTTGCCGCCATGGTCCAGCCGGTCGCCAACGAAGAGCACGTTGTCGTGCTTCAGGTCCAGGCATTCGAGCAGCTTGCGCATGCCGTACGCCTTGTCCACGCCCTTGCGGGTGACGTCGATGGAGGTCGAGCCGCCGCCGCGGACCTCCAGGTCGGGCAGCTTCTCGGCCACGGCGTCCCGGAGCCGCCGCTTCTTGCTGCCGTCCGGGTCCCAGCCGTACTTCTCGGCGGGCGGGGCGGTCTGGCCCAGCGCGGAGAAGGTGATCTGGCTGTCCCGGTCCTCGATGATGTCGCCCCAGGTCTTCGCCTCCCAGAGGCCGAGCGCCTTGGCCGACTCGGTGAGCGCCGCGATGATGCGGGCCTTGTCCGCCTCGCTCAGGTCCTCGGCGTAGACCAACCGCCAGTCGCCGTCCTGCCAGCGGAGGTACCGGGTGCCGCAGGTCGGCATCAGGTGCAGCCGACGCAGCTTGTCCTCCGGGAGGTCGAGGTGGGTCAGCACCTGCGCCTCGAACTGCTCGAACCGGCCGCCGGAGATGATCAAGACGTCTACCTCGCCCAGCAGGTGGCCGAGAAGCTCCGCCATCCGACCATCGATCTGGGACTTGGAGACAGCCAGGGTGTCGTCCAGGTCGAACGCCACCACTCGAAGATCATTCATCAAGTACCACCATGTCTCGCGGGCAGGCCAACTAGCAGGGTACCGATGGTGACCATCCGCCGGCCGCGAGCCCTGAGCGTTACGCTGAGTAGCCCCTCCTCGCGCAGGGTAGCAGCGGGCGTGCCAACGAGTACGGGGATCTCACTCGGCGGTTGCCTCGTCCACGCGTTCCGCCGAAGCGTCCGTCCACAACTGCGGCGCGGCCCGGAACGAGATCCGGGCATCCCCGTCGATCCACCCAACAGCCAGAGCAAACGTAAGCGCCGTCCGGATCTCCTCCCCGGTCAGGCCATGCAGCATCGTGTGCTGCTCACCAGGTGCGTCGTCAACGATCCAGCCACCGTCACCAGTCTGGTAGATCACTAAAGGCGGATCCTCCGGAACCCGCGTTATCTTCCAGTCACCCACCCTGCCTTCCGGGTGCCGGCCGTACCTGAACCAACCAACGTCCCTCCGGTGCCACGCGGCGTCCTGCATCACGGCTCCTCATCCCCGGCGGCGTCCACCATCCGTTGAACGTCGTAGCAGACCTGGCCGCTTTGCCGGCTCGGGCACGCCAATGCCGGCGTGCCGAGGTGCAGTCTGTTCGCCTTCGACCCACCCGATCTGCGATCTTGCTGGTCGCAGGGAACAAAGCCGGCAACTGAAAGGGTTGGTACGAGACCAACATCCTCGAAGCAGACAGGCTCTTCGCCACACATCTTCGGACGTTGAAGGGACAGCGCTGATGGCTCGCAGTTGGCGGGAGACTCGCTCCCGCATGAACCTCGACGAGGCCAAAGTCGCCGAGCACACCGAGCGGATGCTCGCGGAGGTGCGTGCTACCCGACTGCGCGAGCGCCGCGACCTGACCCAGCAACAGGTCGCCGAGCGCATGGGGGTCTCTCAACCGCGGGTGGCCGCGATCGAGAAGGGCGAGGTGCCGGCCACCGAGGTCGGCACCATCGAGCGGTACGTCTGCGCCCTGGGCGGCAAGTTGGAGATCGTCGCAGACTTTGATGGTGAACGGCTTACCCTGAAGTAGCCCAGGACGAAAGCAGAACGAGGGGTCACCGTCCAGGCGGTGCCCTTCGTCGCGCACGCGGTTCCCGGCGGGCGGCAAACGGGCGACGTTGGTTTGGTGGGACACCCACCGTTCGTGCTGTCGATGGACGAGACGCTGAGACCGCTCAGCACCTGGACGTGACAGGGCGAGGGTGCCAAGGCGATCGGGCCTGGAGCGGGCACGCAAACCCCGGCAGACGGGGCAGTTGTCGTTGATCAAGGTTGTGGCCTGGTGCCCCCGGCAGGATTCGAACCTGCGACACACGGTTTAGGAATCGGTTCCCGATTATGCCGCTGATCAGCGTCGGAGTGCTCCACCGCAGGTCAGAGGGGGTGTCGGGACGACACGGGACGACACGAGACGACACGGGAGGGCCATTTCGTGCCCCCGTGGGGGCACGCCTCTGGACTACCGTTCCGGACGTGGCAAGCATCGAAGAACGGGCCAAGTCCGTGCGTGTGTGCTGGCGTCTCGGCGGCACCCGAGACGGGGCCCGCCAGTCCGCCGCCTTCACCGGCCCACCGACCGCCGCCCGCGTGCTCGCCGAGAAGGCCAAGAAGCTCGTCGTGGCGTACGAGCGCCGCATCACCCGCGAGGAGGTGTTGCGGCTCGTCCTCGGTGACGACGCCCCAAAATCGGGAGACATCACCCTCGCCGAGTGGGTGAAGATGTGGGAGGCAGACCGGCGACCGATCAACCCGGACGCGCCCGGCCTGGACGACATCCAGGCGGACACCCTCGACGGGTACATGCAGGTGCTCAGGCTGCGGGTGCTGCCGTACATCGGCCACAAGTACCTGTCGGAGATCACGGAGGATGTCCTCCGGGTCTGGATCAAGCAGTTGAAGGGGTCGCGGGTCGGACGGACCAAGAAGAACCGGGCGGGCCGTCCGATCTCGGCGAGCACGGTGCGACGCGCGCACGGTGTGCTGCACATGGTCCTCGGCGCGGCGGTCCCCCGGTTCATCCCGGTCAACCCGGCGGCCAGGCCTGCGGGGACGAAGAAGAACCGGGTCGGCCTGCCGAAGCCGGTGCCGTTTGAGGGCATGTTCTTGACCCCGTCGGAGGTGGATCAGATCCACGCCTCCTGTGACTCCCTGATCCGAGATATCTGGTACGTGCTCGTCAACACGGGGCTGCGGCTGGGTGAGCTGCTGGTGCTGCGGGTCCAGGACGTGACCGTGGAGGGCGACGAGCCGGAGATCCGGGTGCGGCGGGCGTTGAAGAAGGGCGGCCGGATCGGGCTGCCGAAGTCGGCGAAGTCGATCCGTCCGGTGTCCACGTCGACGGATGTGGCGAAGGTGCTCGCGGCCAGGTGCAAGGGGAAGCGGCCCCGGGATCTGATCTTCCCGTGCCCGGGGAAGAAGAAGACGAAGGGCGCAGAGCCGACGTGGGCGGAGAACAACCTGAACCGGCGGCACTGGCAGCCGGCGGTAGCGGCGGCGATGCGCTGCGACGAGCACCCGCCGCCGCTGCCGCCGAAGCCGAAGCGGGGTCCACGCCGGAAGCTGCGCCCGGATGAGGTGTCGACGTGCGGCTGCCCGGGGCTGCTGCGGCGTAGGCCGCGGTTGCATGATGGTCGGCACACGCACGCGTCGGAGTTGATCCACGCGGGCTGGCAGTTGCATGAGGTGCAGAACCGGTTGGGGCACGCGTCGCCGTTGACCACGCTCACGATTTACGGGCACGCGTGGGAGGGCCGGGGATACACGGCGAGGTTGGATGAGCTGGGCGCGCGGCGGGCCATGGTCGAGGACGAGGCGGCTTAGGACGCCTCGCGGTCCTCGTCTTCCTGTTGCGCGGCTTTCCTGAGTTGGTCGATCTGGTCGAGCAGTGAGCGCGCCCATGCCCGGATTCCCTCTGACCGGTATGGGTCGGAGGCGTGGTGGCGTAGCTCGGGTTCTAGCTGCTCTAGGTCGGCGAGCGGGGTTGCTGGCATTGCGGAGGGTGGTTCGGCGCCGTTGAGGATGTTGTCGATGGTGCCGTCGGGCCATTGGAGGACCCGTTCGAGGGAGCGGAGGATGGCACCTCGGTAGCTGGTTTGGCTGCCGTTTTCGATGACGCGTTGGGTTGCGGCGGATGGGCCGCCTGCGTGGTGGACGGCGGCTTGGGTGAGTCCGAGTTGTTCGCGGCGGTGTACGACGTGTCGACCGAGGCGTTGCCAGTCTGAGGGGTCGTGGGCCACGGGCCCCATCCTTGCGGAAAGGTTCGGAAAGGTCCAGTTGCCGGGGCCGACGTGCGGCTGTCTGTTTACCTGACCACTTCTCGGGACACCATCCACAGGCGTGAGTATTGCTGTAGCCACCCTCCGTAGGCAAACGGACATGCGGCACGGGCAACAACAGTCGAAACGGAGCCTTTCCCTTGCTTTCTAGCGCTGCCTGGCGCAAGATGGCGCTATGCCACGATGGATCCCACCACAGGTAAGCCTGAGGGCCTTCCGCGAGTGGCGCGGGCTGACCCTTGAGGAGCTAGCCGAAGGCATCCGCTCCCACGGCATTGCCATCAGCACCCAGCACGTCAACAACGTCGAGTTGGGCTACAAGCAGACCACCGCCGTCGTCATGGACGCATGGGCGCGTGTACTCGGCCTCAACGCAGGCCTCGTCCGCTGCGACCGCGAGATCCGCCAGTACGTCAACGCCGTCGACCAGGACCGCGAGCAGGCGGCGGTGTTGGAGCCGGCCGCATGAACGACCAGCCGCTCACCCTGTCCGAGATGGCTGACGACCAGCCGCTCACCCTGCCCGAAGTCGCCGCCATCACCGGCCTGTCCCTGCGGTCGATCGAGCGGGGCTGCCGCGCCGGCACCATCGAGCACACCACCAAGGGCGACGGCACCATCAAGCGACACCGGCTCATGTACCCGCCTCAGGTGCGCAAGCTACTCGCCGCCCGGCAGGTCGGTGCCACCAAGCCGGTTGAGGTTGTCCCGGCGGTGGACGACGACCTCGCCGCCGCTAGGGCCGCGACCCGGCGGATGCTCGCCCGCACAGGGCGGCGTGTCGCGTGACCGGCCCGCTCACCCCCGCACAGTCTCCGGCCACATGGTCGGAGCCCGGACCGGATGCGTCGACGCTCGCCGGTCCGGGCCACAGCCACCCGCTGGTACCGGGTGAGGCCGCACGCCCGGCTGACCGCCGCCCCCCAGCGGCAGGTGAAGCCCCGACTGGTCCCTCCTCTGGCCGGTCGGGGCAGGCGCAGACCACACACCTGGGGGGATGGGTGGGGGTGCCGTTGTCGGACGGCGGCACCCCCACCCCACACAGGCCCGCCCTGAAACGCGAAACGGGCCGCAACCCAGACGGTGCGGCCCGTTCGATGACTCGTCCCCTGCGCGGGACGGCCAGTGAATCAGAGATCCAAAAGGAGCGTACATGACGACCACCGCACCACCCCAAGCCCAGACCGGGCCGACTTCCCAGGTCGAGCACGTCACCCCCAACCAGGCGGAACGCTGGTTGGCGGACGACAACATCAGCAACCGCAACATACGTGAGCACCGCGTTGCCGCCTACGCCCGCGACATGACCGCCGGACGGTGGATGTTCAACGGCGAGAGCCTGAAGTTCGACATCGATGGGGTCCTGCTCGACGGGCAGCACCGCCTCGCCGCCGTCGCCCGATCCGGTGTCACGGCCCCGTTCGTTGTCGTCCGCGGTTTGCCGCCCGAGGCGCAGGACACGGTCGACATCGGCGCGGCCCGCACCATGGCGGACGCCCTGAGTCTGCGTGGCGAGCCGGGGGCGGCTGCTCTGGCCGCAATCGCCCGCAGGATCGTCCGCTGGGAGCGGGGTGTCACCACGCAGGGTGGTGCCGGCTATGTCACGCCTGCGGAAGTGCTCGTCTACATCGAGGATCACCCGGAGCTGCGCCGGGCGGTGCAGGTCGCGCAAATGAGCCGGGGGGCGGTGCCGGCGGCCCCGTCCGCTGTCGCGTCGGCCTACCACCTGTGCGCCAGCCTGGACGTGCCCGGCGCGGAGCGGTTCTACGTCGACCAGCTCATCAAGAGCGTGGGGTTGCAGGAAGGTGACCCGGCGCTGGCGTTGCAGCGCAAGTTGCAGCGGGCCATGAACAGCGACGGCCGGCAAATGCACCCGGACGATGCGTTCCGGTTCGCGGTGCTCGCCTGGAACCACTTCCGGGCCGGCACGCGTATCTCCAAGCTCCAAGCGCCGAAGGGCGGTTGGACCGCCGCGAACATCCCGATCCCGAAGTGACGCGAGGGGTGGACGGCCTCACAGCCGTCCACCCCTCACCCCGTGCCCGCAGCCGGCCGTGACCCGGCTCGGGGGCTGACCCGGAAACCCGCTAGCGCTACCGAGGAGGTTCCAGATGGACACCAAGCTACAGCCCTTCCCGACTGACCCCGGCGGCAGGACCCTGTCGGTCGAGGAGTGGAACGACCCGCGTATCGCCGCCGCCCACGCCGGCGTGCCGGTCGAGATGATGACCGGGCTGACGCCGACCGCCGCCGAGCTGGTCGCCATGTACGGCACCGACAAGCCGGACGAGCTGCGGCGTATCCCGTTCGTGTTGGACGTTGACATCGCCGCCGCCGAGCGGCTTGCCGCGAGCATGGGAGCGGCGGCGTGAGCGCCCGGCTGCGGCGGGTCGGTGTGACCGGGCGGCTGCGCCGCGTGGTGACCAGGGTGTTCGAGGTCAACGCGGCCCCGGCTGCGGGCGAGGCCCAGATGGCGGGGTTCGCCGTGGACGGCCTGGACCTGGACCTGGACAGGGACGAGGACGGCCAGGTTCAGCCGACGTCGCTGCTGGGTGAGGCCGTCGCACGTTTCGGGCCCATCGTGGTCGTGGTCGTGGTCGCCGCCGGTCTGATTTGGTTCGGGCTCGCCGCCCACGGGTGGCTGTGATGGCCGGCTACCCGGTCGGCCTGGCCGCGCTCGACCCCGTCACCGTGCCGCACACCGCCGTGCCCCGCGTCGCCTTCCACCGGCCTGTTCCGCCGTCCGGCTGCGGTAGCTGGTTGTGCACCATCCCTACCGCTCTCGCGGTGGGGATGGGTTGCGTGCCCTGCCCCGACTGCTGGCCCGCCCCTACCGCCCCGGCCCCGAGGCTGCTGCGCCCGGCCGTCCCGCGACCGGCCAGCACTGGCCGGCGGGTCTACGACGGCTCTGATCCCGCCCGGCCCGCCTACCCGGCCGCCGCCTAACCCGCCATCCCGAGAGGCTTCCCGTACCAATGCTCTGGTTGATCGTGCCCGCCGCCGCTGGCCTGCTTGTGGTCGTGTGGCAGGGCCTCGGCGCCCTCGACGAACAGCGGGACGCGCCCCGTATCCCGGTTGAGGTGGAGTACGCGCGCATCCTCGCCGCCGCCCGCGTGTGGGCCGGCACGGCTGCCCTGCCGGCCGGGTATACGCCGCCGGGCCGGCACCGTGGCGTCATCGAAGGGGAAATCGCGTGCTGAGCATGGTCATCCGGTACGCGACCGCCTGCTATGTGGTGGGTGCCTGCATGGTCGTTGTTTGCGGTGCCGTTCTGCTTGGGCGTCGGGTGTTGCGGTGGGTCCGGCGCACGCGGCGGGGTCGTGGCCGGCGGGCGTGGCTGGTCGGCGCGCACCGGGGGGTGCGTCCTCACCGGCCGGCGCGGGTTGTTCGCCCGGCCCGGCCGGTACCGCCTCCGGCGTGGAATGAGCCGGCCAGCTTGTACCCGGTCCTGCCCGAGCGTGCCGACCGTGATCGGACCGTGGTGATTCCCCGGCAGCGGCAGCGGGGTGACTCGTGAGCGGCGGCGGGGTGCGGTTGCCGTACACGCCGGGTGAGGCCCGCCGGTCGGCGTTGGGCTGGCGGAAGGCGTCGTGGCTGCTGTTCGTCCTCGCGGCGGTGTTGTTCGCGTTGCGGTTGCACGGGCTGGACCTGCTGGCGCTGGTCGGGTGGGGGTTGTGCCGGGCGGTGTCGGCGTACCGGTGGGGGTGGCGGCACGGCTACCACACCCATCAGGGGATGCCGCGCCGCCCGGCCGAAACGGGCCGGGGTCGCCGTGGCTGACGCGTCCGTGATCGCCGCTGTGTTCTGCGCCCTGTTCGCCGGGCATCACCTCGGAGACCACATTGTGCAGACCGACTGGCAGGCCAACCACAAGGCGTTGCCGGGCTGGCTGGGTGTGCGGGCGATGGCCGGTCACCTGGTCGGCTACCACGCCTGCATGGTGGCCGCCCTCGCCGGCTTGGCCGCCGTGGGCGTGCCATTGACTGTTACCGGCAGCGCGGTAGGGCTCGGGTTCTCCGCCGTGACGCACGGGTTCCTGGACCGGCGGTGGCCGGTCCGCTGGATCCTCGAACACACCGGCTCCCGCGACTTCGCCGCCTCGCAGACGCCGCTGCCCGGCGGCTACCTGGCGGACCAGTCGTTGCACATCGCCTGCCTGTTCGTGGCGGCGTTGCTGGTGGTGGCCGGTGGTGGGTCGTGAACTGCACGGACCGGATCGCTACCGGGCTCACGTTGATCGCGGGCGGGGTGTGGTTGGACGCGGCCGGGCTGCCGGGGGCGGTGGTGCCGGTGGCCGGGTTCCACGTCTATGCGCTCGGGGTTGCGGTGTTCGGCCTCGGGATGTTGGGGGCGGGCCGGCATGCCACCGAGGCGCGACAGCGGGAACGGAGCGACCGGTGACGTCAGTCGGTGTCGCGTTGACCGCGCGGGCTGGTGAGCCCGGCTGCCTTGAGGATCCGGCCGACGTGGTTCCGGTCGTAGGGGACCTCGTCCTGGATCTCGGACGGCCGCCAGTCGAGCCGGCGGGCGTCCACGATCGCCTCGGCCAGCTCGATGCGTTCGGCCTCGTGCCTGCGGACGCGGGCAGCAGCGCGACGGAGCCGGTCCATCGCGGCCTTCTTGGCGGCGTCCTCAGTCATGCCGGCGAGTATGCCGCATCGTGTTGCAACTTGTCACCCCACGCCGTACGCTAACCTCATGACGTTGCAACATTGGGTTGCAACGGTGCGCCGCATTGGAGCTGCCCGTGACCACCGACTTCCGTCCTGGCGAGCTGGTCGACGTCGTCATCCGCGCCGCTCGGGTCATCGAGCCGAGGCACACCGATGACACCGCTCTGACCCTCGCCTACGCCGAGCCCCAGCCCGGCATCTTCGCCACGCTCTGCATCGACCACTTCGACGCGAAGCGTGTCGAGATCACTCGGGTCGCCCCCGCCGAGTGGCCGCCGCAGCCCGGCGATCTGTGGCGCAGCGCGTTTGGGCGTCTCTGGTTCGTCTACAGCTACGTGAACGGCGAGGGCCGCAGGGAGCAGCGGTTCACCCCCGCCGACGACCGTGCCTACGGCGGCAACCCCTGCACCCCGGAGGCGCTGCTGAGCCAGGAAGGCCCGCTGACCCTCGTGCACCGGGAGCACCGCGACGACGCGGACGGCGCGGACCTGTGACCGCACCGCTGACAGCCGGCGTGGCACCTGGCGTGGACATCTACTTCTGCGGCATCTGCGGCACCACCGTCGCCATCCCCGGCCTCTGCGGCGACTGCCAGGCCAGACTTGACGCCAAGGCCGCCGCCGAGCACGCCGCCCAGACCCGCGCTCTCGCTGGCGACCCGATCGCCGAAGCGATCCGCGCCCACCTCGACACCCTCACCGGGGCGGAACTCCGGGTCGCCGAGCACCGGGCGCAGATCCGCACGGGCAACGCCGGGCGGTGCGCGATGGACATCAAGCGGCTCGTTGACCTCGGAACTCTGACGCAGTCGTCGCTGGACGCGGCGGGCGACGAGTTGGAGGCCGCCCGATTGGTGCTCGGTCTGGTGCATGAGGCGCAGCAGATCGACTTGCAGCGCCAGCGTGAGGCGGAGGCCGCAGCGCTGGCCGAGGAGTGCCGCGACTGCGGTCCCGAGGGCGCGACCGGTCCCGTCTGCGACGACTGCGGTCAGGACGCCGGCCTGTGACCGCGACGACGACCCGGCCCGCCGGCAGCACGCCCGCCGGCACCGCGCCTGCACCGACCGTCTCCGGCGGGCCGGTCGTCGTCGCCTACCGCCTTACCTGCCCGTACTGCCTGCTCCGGCCGATGCCCGGCCTTCTGGCCGGTAGCTGCGACTCCCCCGGCTGCATCAGCGACTTCCTCAACGACGACGCGAGGTACGACCAGTGACCGACCACGACAACCCCGACTGGACGCCGCTGCGGAAAGTCATCCCCGCCGCCGATCTGGACTACTGGATGTGGATGGGCCGCAGTTCCGCCGACGACGGCACCACCATCGAGCAGTACAAGCACCGTCAGACCCGGGGTTACCTCAACCTCAGCACCGACGGCCAGGCGTGGCTGATCCGTGGGAACGCGGACGGCTGCACCCCGTTCTGCGGTGAGACACACGAGCACCGCCCCGACTCGCCGCCGACCGTGGAAGCGGTGTCGATGGAGACGGCACGCGAGTGGGCGTGGATCTGATGACGATCACCGCCGAAGCACCAGCCGCGCCGGCCACCGTCTTCCACGGCGTCGAGGAAATCGACGACAACCGGTGGTACCTGATCGGCAACCTGCGGCTCATTTCCTCCTCCACCGTCGCCGGGGTCATCAGCAAAGACGCCCTCGTCCGGTGGGCCGCCAGCCTCGCCGCCAAGGCCGCGTTCGCCGAGCTGCCCACCATCGTCGTCGCCTCCCGCGTCAAGCCCTGCGGGAACACCGGCAGCAAATGCGCGGGCGAGGGCGGCCACGAACCGGCCGCCCGGTGCGAGCGGTGCCCCTGCCAGCAGTGCAAGGCGTGCATCGCCCGGTGGATCGCTAACCGGCACGTCGAGCACACTGCCCGCCGCGCCGACGAGGGCACCCGCGTCCACGACGTCGCCGAGTGGTGGTCGTACCACGGGGAGATCAAACCCTATGACGCGGACATCGCCCCGTACGTGAAGTCGTTCGAGGCGTTCGTGGCCGAGTACGGGCTGACCCCGGACGACTTCCTCGTGTCTGAGGCGATCGTGGTCAACCGGGAAGCCGGCTACGCCGGGACCTGCGACGGCATCGTCATCTTCCACGCCGACCGCACGGACGCCGCCGCGAAGCTGGTCGCCCGCGTGACCGGCATCCCCGCGAAGCAGGCCGCGAAACGCGGCATCACCGTCGTGTTGGTCATCGACTTCAAAACCCGCGAGGGCGAAGGCCCGCAGTTTTATCCGCCGCAGGCGTTGCAGCTCACCGGCTACCGGCACGCCCAAACCATCCGCATCAAGAACACCGACGTCGAGCAGCCGATGATCCCCACCGACGGGGGCCTGCTGGTGCAGTTGCGCCCCGATGGGGTGACGGCCCGGCTGGTGCTGACCGATGAGGACACCTACCGGGACGGGTTCCTGCCCGCCCTGGCCACGGCGAAGTGGGTCATCGAGCGGGGTCCGGCGGCGGTCAGTTCGCGCACGTTCGTCCTGCCGGAAACCCTCGCCGCCCGGCGCCGCAAGGCCGCCCGCGAGACCCCCGCCGCCGGGGACGCCCCGGCCACCGAGTCCATCAGCCACCCCGCCGCCTGAATCGAGGTACCACTATGCCGATCAAGGATTTGCAGCGACGCCTGACACAGGTCGGGGTGATCCGTCTCGGCCAGCAGCTCGTCAGCAAGGGGGGCAAGAACTACCCGGCGAAGCTGGAAACCCTGCGGTTCACTAGCCCGTCGAAGTCGCTGATCGAAGCGGTGGCCGCGTTGCTCGGCGGCCAGGTGAAGCCGTGGGAGTTCCAGGGCCCACAGTTCGAGGTGATCACCAACGCCCGGGAGATCCGCGTCCTCGTCCCCCCGCAGCAGATCGACCCGAACTATGAGCTGTGGGGCAACGGCTTCCGGGCGCGTATGTGCGACGGGGAGACCGAGCGCATCCGGCAGAAACCCTGCCTGTGCGCGCCGGTCAAGGCCGCCGCCCAAGCCGCGGGCCGCGACTTGAAGGCGGGCGAGGTGTGCAAGCCGACCACCCGCGTGTCGCTGATGCTCGCCGACGTGCCGTCCCTCGGGACGTGGAAGCTCGAATCGCACGGATGGAACGCCGCCGCCGAACTGCCGATGCTGGCCGAGGCCATCGCCAACGCGCGGCAGCCGATCCCCGCCCGGTTGGAGATCCAGCGGCGGGAGAAGAAACTGCTGCACCCGAATAAGCCGCAGGACAAGCAGGTCGAGTCGCGGGTATTCATGGTGCCGGTCCTGCACTTCGACTTCGTGACCCCGGCGCAGGCGTTCTCCGGGCAGATCGGGGCGGCGGCTGCTGCGGCGCAGCGTCAGGTTGTGGCCGCGCAGCTCGCCGCGATCGGGGCGGCCCCGGCTGACGCCCCCGGCGATGGGGACAAGTTGACGCCGGGTGACGTGATCCGCCTGGCCCCGCGTACGACCACGTTGGAGGCGTTGCAGGCGTTGTGGAAGGACGCCCACCGGGACAAGGCGTTGACCGATGAGTCGGTGGCGGTGTTGACGGAGCAGGCCGCGAGGTTGGAGGCCGCCCGCAAGCAGGCCGCCCAGACCCCCGCCGACGCCCAGCCGGCCGCGTCCGAGCCGCCGGCTGCCCCGCCGGCCGGTGAGCCGATCGACGCCGAAGAGGAGCCGAACCCGACGGCTCTGTGGGTGCAGATCCAGGCCGCCGCCGGCACCCGGGGGTGGAACGCCGAGGGCATCGAGCAGCGGCTCTACGACCGGTTCAAGAAGACGTCGAACGAGATAAACGGCTTCGACATGGCCGCGTTCCTCGCCGAGGTTGAGAAGGGCGAGATCCAGTGACCGCCGACGACCGGTATCTGACGGTCCGCGACGGCCGGGGCGCGTCCCTGGTGTTGGAGCGCGACGACGACGGTTCCCTGTCGGCGTGGATCGCCCCGCCGGGTGGCAACGACGGCCCGTCGGTGTTCCTCGACAAGGAGACGCGCGCCCAGGTGGCCGCGTTCCTCACCGAGGGCAAGAGCGAGGAGACCCAGGCCGAGGTCATCGCCGCGCGGCGGAAGCACATTCAGGACACCGCCCGGTGTGTCGGCTGCGGCGGCACCCTGACGGACTGCAAGGCGAACCGGGGGAAAGACCCGAACGCGCCGGCATGGTTCGGGTGCTGCGCGCGGGGGACCGCCCTCGGGCCGTGCCGGCATGAGGTGGACGCGGGGGCGCTGCTGGCCCTACTCGGCGAGATCGAGGCCGGTGAGGTGCGCAGCGTCGAGCAGGTCACCGAGGAGGATCGGCGGTCGCGGGCGGCGCGTACCGGCATGTCGTGGTTCGACTACCTGAACCAGGACAAGGTGTGGCAGCCGAAGGGCAAGCCGCCGGTGGCGATCGCTGACATGGACCCGGAGTGGCGGTACAACGCGGCCCGCTGGTTGGAGAGCGGCTGCGTGAAGATCGGCCACCGGTACAGCTTCGACGCCCGCGCGTGGCTGCTGGTGCAACTGTCGTCGCCGCTCGGCCCGTCCGAGAACGCCGCCGACGCGATCGAAGGGGACATCGATCGGGAAACCGCCGAGATCAAGCACGACCCGGTGGCGTGGATCCGCACTACCGCGCTGTACCGGGCGCTGGTGGCGGGTTTGCCGACCAAGCCGAAGAAGCTGACCGCCCTAGCGGAGCGGGCCCGGCACTGGTCAACCTGCCCGGCCCGGAACGGCGACGCGAACTGCCGGTGTGAGCAGATCCGCGCCGCGAACGACGAGCGGGAGACGGCGCAGCCTGCGGACGCGGACGGTGTGGCGTGACTGGAATGCACAGGCGACACGGGTGGGAATGCCGGTCTCGCGAACTCAATGGCCAGTTCAGCCCGGGGAGCGCGCGATGAACGTTTTTGCCGGCCCCATGATGGCCGCCGACACCGAGTCGACCGGCGTGGACGTGGAGAACGACCGGATCGTCACCGCGACCACCGCGCTGATCCGCCCCGGGCAGCCGCCGGCCGTGGCCGCGCACCTGATCGCGGTCGACGTGGACATTCCGCAGGCCGCGACGGACGTGCACGGCATCACCACCGAGCACGCCCGCGCCAACGGCCAGCCGGCGGTGAAGGTGCTCGACCAGGTGGCCGCCGACCTTGCTGCGGCGATGCTCGACGGCATCCCGGTGGTCGGCTGCAACCTGGCGTTCGACCTGACCCTGCTGGACCGGGAGTTGCGCCGCCACAACCTGCCCACCCTGCCGGACCGGCTCGGCCGTGACATCGGCCCCTGCATCGACGTGTTCGTGTTGGACAAGGCGGTCGACCGGTACCGGCCTGGACGACGCCAGCTCACCGCCCTGTGCGAGCACTACGGGGTGCGGTTGGACGGCGCGCACGACGCGACCGCCGACGCCCTGGGGGCGGCCCGGGTCGCGTGGCGGATCGGGCAGCTCGGCGCGGGCGACCCGGACGTGCTGTTCAGCCGGTACGCGCACCGGCCCCGGCAGGCCCCGCACATCGTGCGCGGGCTGGCCCGGGTCGCCCGGATGTCTTTGGACGAGTTGCACGCCTTCCAGCAGGCCGCCTACCGGGAGCAGGCGCCCGGCCTGGCCGCGCACTTCCGCCGGAAGGCCGCCGAGATCGAACACGAGGCCGCCGCGACCGGTGAGGACGGTATCCGGGCGGCGGCTGCCGAGGAAGCCGAGGAGCTACGCCGCCGGGCTGACGACGTGTCCGGGGAGTGGCCGATGCGCCCGTGGATGGAGGCGGCGTGAAAGCAGTGTCGGACAAGCAGCGCGCCAAGCTGGCTGCCGCTGGTATCACTCACCCGTACTCGACCCTGACCACGAGGTCGACGCTGGCCCGCAAGGACGGCCCCACCCGCACCGCCTGCCTGGACCGCAAGCCGCAGGTGAAGGTGTCCCGCCCGGCGGACACGGGTCCGACGCCGGAAACGGTGGCGGTGGTGGGCGAGCGGGACCAGGGCTGCTGCGTGCGCTGCGGGAAGCCGCTGCGGGGTGACCGCGGGTTCGCGTGGTCGGTGCAGCACCGGCGGGCGAGGCAGGGCCGGGACCTGCGGCCGGACACGAACCAACCCCACAACCTGATCTTGTTGTGTGGGTCTGCCACAACCCTGTGCCACGGCTGGGTCGAGTCCAACCGCAACGCCGCCCGCGCACACGGGTGGGCGATCCGGCAGACCGACGACCCGGCCGCCCGGTTCGTCGACCACGCGATCCACGGCCGGGTGTGGCTCCTGTCCGACGGTGGGATCTCCCACCGGGCACCGGAGTTGGCCGCATGACCGTCGACTACCGGCTGATCGTGACCGGCTCCCGAGGCTGGGACGACGTGGCCACCTTCGGCACCGAGATGGCCACCGTCGCCCAGGCTGCCCGGTACGCCGGCTGCGACCGCCTGGTGGTGGTGCACGGTGCCTGCTACCCGCCCGAGACCCGCGCCACCCGGGTACGGCCGCTGCGGTCGGCGGACTGGCTGGCCCACCTATGGGTGGTGCACCAAGGCCCGTCGCAGCCGCTGCCGGTGGTCGAGGAGCCGCACCCGGCCAACTGGTCGGCTGCGTGCCGGCCGGAGTGCCGCCACGGCGGGCGCCGGATCCACGGTTCCCGGTCGTCGTGCCGGGCTGCCGGCGACTACCGGAACCTGCGGATGGTCGAGCGCGGCGCTGATTCCGGGCTGGCGTTCTGGGATGGCCGTTCGAAGGGCACCCGCCACTGCATTCGGGCGATGGAGGCCGCCGGCATCCCCGTCCGCGTCATCAAACCCGCCCCCACCCACGACGAGCACTGAGGAGGACCCGCACATGGATGAGAAGACATACGGCCCGGCCGTCGAGGTCGAGAAGGCCGTCTTCTGGGTGGTCGCCGCTGAACGGCACACCCGCCAGGAGGACCCGCACGCCGACGCCGCGTCGGAGCACGCGGACGAGCTACTGGCCCTGGCCTGCCGTGACCTGGTTGACGCGGTCAACGCGGGTGACCCCCGGGAGTGGCCGATCGGCTGGGCGTGCGGTGAGGTCGGCACCGGCTGGCCGGGCGGCACCGCAGGCGGCCCGGTCCACACGGAGCCGTGCCGGCTGCGGCCCAACCACGACGGCGGGCACGACTGGGAGATCGCGGAGGACGCCAAGCCGGCCGGGTACATCGTGCTGCTGCGCGAGCACGGACGCTGGACGGACCACTGGGACGGCACGGTGCACCCCGACCGGGCTGAGGGTGACAGGTCGTTGGCGGAGGCGCGAGCCGCCGGGTATGAGGCCATCCTGACCGCTGCCGTGCCGGTGGAGGCGGGCCGGTGAGCTACCAGACCCGCGCCTACGACAACGAGCACGGCGACCCGGTCGTGGTCCTCGTCGCCGACGGCACCCACGACGTCGGCCGCCTCGCCGGCCTCCTCGCCTCGGGCAACTGCGAGCAGAGCGACCTGGCCCGCACGATCCTGCGGCAGGTCCGCCGGCACAACGGCGGACGGGCCGCGTTGCAGATGCTCGCCGCGCACGGCGGCCCGGACCTGCTCCACGACGTCGCCAAGGTAGAGGCCGAACACGAGGCCGAGTACCTGGACGTCATCGCGGCGACCCGGCAGATGGCGAACGACGCTAACGCGGCGCTGCGGGCGAAGCTGCTCGCCGCCCTCGGGATCGACGATGACGGGGAGACGCCGCTGGCTGGCTACGTCGACCAGCTCATCGCCGAGCGGGACGCGCTGATGGCGGCTCTGCGGTTGCAGGCCACCGTGATCGTGCGGGCGAATGAGTGGCGGGCGCAGTTCGAGAAGCCGGTCCAGTGGCCGCGCCAAGCCGCTCTCATCGCCGCCCTGGACGCCCTCAACGAACAGCAGGCGTCGGCATGACCCACGCGCTGGCCACCGTTGAGCACGCGATCACCGTGCGGCAGCCGTACGCCCAATGCATCGCCATCGGCCGGAAACCGGTCGAGAACCGTGGCAAGCCAACCCAGCACCGGGGCCCCATCGCCATCCACGCCGGCCAGGCCGAACACGAGCACGGCAAAACCGACCCCCGGGTCATCGCCCTGTACGGCGCTGACCCCACGGTGGGCATGGCGCGAGGCGCGGTCATCGCGGTCGCCAACCTGGTGGATTGCCACCCGGCGGAGGACCGAGGTCCGGGCCGGACGTGCTGCGAGCCGTGGGGCGCCGCTGTCTACGTGACGAAGGCGAAGGCAGTCCCCGCGTTCCATCTGGTGTTCGCCGACGTGGCGCTGCTCGCCTCGCCGGTGCCCGCGCGTGGGTCGCTGTGGTTCCCGTGGGTGATGCCCGCCGACGTGCAGACCGCCGTCCGGGCGCGGCTCGCCGAGGCGGTGACCCGCTGATGGCCGTCAACGCCGTGCATCTCGTCGTCTACGGGCTCCCCGCCCCGCAGGGCTCCAAGTCGTTCAAAGGCATCAGCGAGAAGACCGGCCACGCCATCTTGGTCGAGTCGTCCAAGGGCGTAAAGCCGTGGCGGGAGGACGTCGAGACCGCCGCCCTGCGACTGATCGCCCGTATGTCCCCCGCCGAGCGTCGCTCCCTGCCCCTCGACGGGCCCCTCATCGGCCGGGTTGTCGTGACCATGCCGAAGCCGAAGAACGCGCCGAAGACCCGCACCACCTACCCCGACCGGTACCCCGACCTGTCGAAGCTGCTGCGGTCCACCGAGGACGCGATGACCACCGCCGGGCTGTGGAAGGACGACGCCCGGGTCATCACCTACGAACGGCTCAGCAAGGTCTACCCGGGCGAGGACCCGGAAGCCCTTGCCCGGCCGGGCGCGGTCATCACCGTCCGCCGGCTCACCGCCTCGGATGCGCCCGGTGTCGGGCTGACGTCGACCCCGGCGGTCGAGGTCGACCATGCCGCTGTCGCCGTGGAGGCATTCCGCGCCGCGCTCGAACACATCCGTGAGGCGGACCCATCCGGTCAGGCCGGACGCATCGCCGCCAACGCCCTGCTCGGCTACGCGACAAGGGAGGCCGCCCGTGGATGACGTGGCCCTGTTCGACGACGCCGCGTTTCGGGTCGAGCCTGCCATGGCCGAGCCGGTGGGGAAACTGTCCGCCGGCCGGCGTCGCACCCAACGGCAGAGTCAGGCGCTCACCGCCCGGGTGCACCCGCTCGGCCTGGCCCTCGGCCGGACCCTGCGGCTGCACCCGGACGCCCCGCCCGCCGACGACCGGCAGGCCCCCGGCCCGCGCTGCGGTTCCTGCTGGTACCGGCAGGTACTTGGGTACCACGGCCGGTCGTACGCGAAGTGCACCGCCGACGACGGCTCCCGCGTGAGTCACGGGGCGGGCACCGACGTCCGCGCCTGGTGGCCCGGGTGTGTCGACCACTCCCCCGGCGACACCAGCCTGAGCCCCGACGCCGCCCGGCACATCCCCGACCCGGCGGAGGTGACCGCGTGATCGCCGGCACCACCTACCTGCTGCGCGGTGAGCCCGTCACCGCGGTCATCGCCTGGCGGCAGCAACGCGGCACCGAACGCCTCGACTGCGGCCCGCACCTGGCACTCAGCCCGTGGACGCCGAAGAACGTGCTCATCCGACACGAGGACGGCACCGAGGTCGTCCGCCCGTTCCGTGGCCTGCGACGACCTGCGATGACCGAAGGGAATGGCGTGATGGCCAGCTCAGGGATATGGCCCCAGATCGCCTGCCCCGGCTGCGGCCGGGAGAACACGAAAGTCGCACCGAGTGCAGAGCGGATCGCCCGGCACACCGACCCCTCCACCGGTGACCAGTGCAGCAGCTCCGGCCGGCAGATCGACCTGTACGGCACCACCGGCGAGGAGGCCGCCTGATGTTCCAGCCGGATCACGCCACCGACCGCCCGTTGATTGACCTCGACCTGGGCCGCGCCCACCAGTACGGCTACCCCGACCGCCGGTTCATCCCCGCCGGTCGGGGTGAGGGCTGGCCCGCGTTGCCCGACACGACCACGACCCGCACACCCGGACAGGAGACCCGACCATGAGCCGCCGATCCACCCATGGCCTTAGTACTGCCGCGACTTCCGCCGACCACGGCGGTATCGACTGGCGGCACGACGCCGTCTGCCGCGACGAGGACCCGGAACTGTTCTTCCCGATCGGCGCTGGCGACTCCGGCCCGTACCTGCGGGGCGTCGAAGCGGCGAAGGCGGTGTGCCGGGGCTGCCCCGTCACCGGCCAGTGCCTTGCCTGGGCGTTGGAGTCCGGTCAGGAGCACGGCGTGTGGGGCGGCATGTCCGAGGAGGAACGCCGGGCGGTCAAGCGCCGGGGTGGCCTCCGTGTCCTGCGAGCGGCCTGATGGTCACGGCTCCCACACCTGTCCCCGACGTGGTCAGCGCCCAAGGGCTCACCGGCTGCGTTGAGGACGGCGGGGCGTGCGGACAGAAGATCGTCGGCCGTGGCCGGTGCCGTAAGCACTACGTGCGTTGGTGGCGACGTACACGCGGCGCCGAGGTTGCGCCCGCGCTCGGCCTGAAGACCAAGACGCCGCACGAACGGTTCTGGGACAAGGTCGGCATCGGCAGCGCGTCGGAGTGCTGGCCCTGGGGCGGAAGCGCCGACGACAAGGGGTACGGGGAGTTTTACGTCTCCCCTGAACGCGGGACGGTGCCTGCCCACGCATATGCGGTTGAGGTCGCAACCGGCCAGCAGTGCCCCAACGGGCTTGAGGCGTGCCATCGGTGCGACAACCCGCCGTGCTGCAACCCCGATCACCTGTACTACGGCACCCGGCAGCAGAACGTCAACGACATGTGGTCCCGCCTGCGTGCGCCCCGTGGGTCGGCACGCACGCAGGCAAAGCTCAACGAATCCGCCGTCCTGTCCATCCGCACGAGGTTCGCGGCCGGTGAGTTGAGTACGCACCTCGCTGCGGAGTACGGCATTGCTGACTCGCTGGTCAGCCGAATCGTCAATGGCCGCGCCTGGCATCACGTCGGCGGCCCAACCGGCACGCACGGCAAGCCTGGACGTCGCCCGCTAAACAGAAAGGTGGTCTGAAATGGCCGGAGATACATCAATCACTGTCATTGGCAACCTCGTGGATGATCCTGAACTCAGGTTCACCCCGTCGGGTGCGGCGGTCGCCAAGTTCCGCATCGCCTCGACACCCCGACAACTGGACAAGGCGTCCGGGGAGTGGAAGGACGGCGAGCCGCTGTTCCTGGCCTGCACGATCTGGCGGCAGGCCGCCGAGAACGTCGCCGAGTCGTTGCAGCGCGGCGCCCGGGTGATCGTGTCCGGTCGGCTGCGTCAGCGGACGTACGAGACGAAGGAAGGCGAGAAGCGCACCGTCATTGAGTTGGAGGTCGACGAGATCGGCCCGTCGCTGCGCTACGCCACGGCGAAGGTGCAGAAGATGTCCCGCTCCGGCGGCAGCGGTGGTGGTGGTGGCCAGGGCGGCGGCGGCAACTTCGACGACCAGTGGGCGTCCGGTAGCCCGGCGCACGGACGCTCCGGCAGCAACGGCGGCGGCAACTTCGACGAGGAGCCCCCGTTCTGATGGCCGGCACCTCATCCAACAGCAGCGCCGGAGGTTCGCTCGGCTTCGCCGGTGCGCTCACCATCGCGTTCATCGTCCTGAAACTGACCGGCGTCATTGGCTGGTCGTGGTGGCTGGTGCTGGCCCCCATCTGGATCAGCGCCGGTCTCGCCGCCCTCATCGTGGCGGTCGTCGTCCTCATCGCGCTCACCCGAAAGGGGTCGTAACCCGTGGCATACGACACCGTGTTCGTGCCGTCCGGTGACTTCACCGGCCTGCTCGCCGATGTGATCCCGTTGGCCGGGCAGGACAAGGAGATCCCCGAAACGTTCGCCGTCCGCGTGCAGTGGGACGGCGAGCAGTTGCACGCGATGGCCACCGACGACACCCGCATGGGTGTGTCGTCGTGGCACCCGGACGACTTGCCCGAGGCCGCCGAGCAGGAAGGCGTGTTCGCCCGCCGGGGCGGGCAGTGCCGGCCGTGGTCGGTGGTGATCGGCCTGCCCGACGCGGCGCTGATGGCGAAGACGTTCAAGGTCAGTGAGAAGAACTGGTGGGTTCCCCTCGCCCTCGACTACGTGGAGGGCATCACCGACACCGCGAAGCTGCGGGTGGCCCGTAACACCGACTGCGGTATGCCGGGCCTGTCGATGACCGTGCTCGACCGGCCGGTGGACCTGCCCGACGTGCGGAAGCTGCTGGACGTGGTCCCGCCCGAGCGGGAGGTGTCGCGGATCAAGTTCAACGGGGAGTTGTTGGCCGGGTTCGGGCAGGTGCGGCAGCGCGGCGGCGGCCTTGAGTTCACGTTCTCCGGCCCGGACTCGATGACCCTGGTCACGGTCGGCGAACGGTTTA
Organism: Micromonospora sp. NPDC006766; assembly: GCF_040636055.1. NCBI lineage: Bacteria > Bacillati > Actinomycetota > Actinomycetes > Micromonosporales > Micromonosporaceae > Micromonospora > Micromonospora sp. NPDC006766. The sequence goes on from NZ_JBEYIX010000001.1 coordinate 92,092, forward strand.
GGGGCGGTATCCAGCCTGTCCGCGCCGAGCGTCGCCGGCTCGCGTCCGTCGCCTAACCACCTCGGGGTGGCCGACACCCGATCCCGGCCCGGCCGCCCCCCACACCCCACCAACAACGGAGAAGGAGAAGACCCGTGTCCAAACCCGTAACCAACGCCCTGCTGCTCGTCGACAAGTCCGGCTCGATGGGGCCGCTCGCGTCCGACGTACGCGGCGGGTTCAACAGCTACGTCGACGAGTTGCGCGCCGACACCGACCGGGAGTACCGGCTGACGGTCACCCTGTTCGACAACGAGATCACCCCCCTGTGCATTGCGGCCCCGCTAGGCGAGGTGCCGCAGCTCACCGAGGCCAACTACTGGACGCGTGGCATGACCGCCCTGCTGGACGCGGTCGGCGAGACCATCACCGGTTTCGAGGCGACCACCACGCTCGGCGAGCAGGACCGGGTGCTGCTGGTCGTGCACACCGACGGGCAGGAAAACCGGTCGCGGGAGTACACCAGGGAACAGATCGCCGGCATGATCCGGCAGCGGGAGGCCGGCGGCCGGTGGTCGTTCATGTTCCTCGGCGCCGGCCCCGACACCTGGCAGCAGGCCGGGGCGATGGGATTCAGCCGGGCGTCCACCGTGGCCCTCGACGCGTCGGGCACGGCCACGAAGGGCAGCTACTCGGGTCTGGCCGCCGCCACCCGTAGCTACTCGCGGGGCGGGTCGGCCGCCGACAGTGCGGTCACGGTCGCCGACGCCGCCGGTGGGTACGTCCCCGGCACCAGTGGGGGGCCGGCGTGACCCGCACCGTCAAAACCCTGCTGGCGGTCGGTGTGCCCGCCGCCGCCATCGCCTGCTGCGCCGCAGCCGCCCCCTACTACACGACGATCGCCGTGTGGGAGCTGCGCTCGTGCCTGCCGCTGCTCGGCGTCCTCGCTGCTGTCCTGGTCGGGGCGGTGGTCTTCGGCGCGGTCGGCCTCGCCCGCGACAACGACCTCGAAGGCATCCTCGCCGTCGCTGGCGCGGTCGCCGGCTTGGGTGCCGGCATCTTGTGGGCGGCGCACACCAGCTACGAGCAGGACCGCACCTACCTGTCCTCGATACGGGTCACCTCCGATCCGGTGCCGACGTTGGCGGCCCGCGCCCCCTTCCAGGTGGGTGAGGCGCAAGCCCGCCCCAACCTCGGGGATACCTCCGGCACGATCGTGGACACCACCTACCTACCCGGTGAGGACCGGTACGCGACCCTGGTGGAGCGGCGCGGCTGGCTGTCCGGGTATGAGGTGGCGTACACGCAGCACATCCCGCTACAGGGCCGGGGTGAGGCCGACCGGAAGTGCGGTTTCGACCGCGACCGGGCCGGCGCCCGCGTGAGCGGCTACTTCGGCCACAACCTGGGCCGGCTCATCTCCGAGAAACAGCGGTGGGTGCGGTTCGACAGCGGCGACGTGTACGCCTACTGCCAGAGCGACGGGCATCCGATCGTGGTGGTGCCGTTGAAGCGGCAGACCGGCGTGTGGGTGACCACCGAACGCCCTGCCGGGGCGGCCCTGTACGACGGGCAGACCGGTGACTTGACCATCACCACCGACACGGCCGGTATCCCCGGCCCGTCGTACCCGCTGTCGCTGGCGAAGACGCAGCGGGAGGCGACCGCGGCCTCTGGCGGCTTCTGGGATTGGGTGTTCGGCCGGGCCGGGTGGGAGACCTCCGACGATGAGACGAACGCCGAGAACAGTTCCGAGTTCACCCTGTCGGCCGGCGGTAGTCCGGTGTATGTCACCCCGCTGACCGGTCGGGGTTCGGCTACGGCGATCTCGGTGGTGGCGGTGGTGCCGGCCCGGCATTCCGGGTTGTCCCTGGCCCCGGTGAGCGTGCACAGGATGTCCCCGGTGTGGGTGTCACTGAAGGCGATCGAGGACAAGATCCGCGCCGACTATCAGGACATCCCGAACTGGCAGAACATTCACGTCTATGAGGTGTCCCCGTCCGGTGGGAACGGGTGGGTGGCCACACTCGGCACCGGCCAGAACGTGCTGTACCGGGTCAGCGGCACCGGTGACCTTCGCGGGGACAAGGCGACGTGCCTGCTGCGGGCGGACGGTACGACGGTCCGCTGCGGCACCCTCGCCGGGGTCGGCGGTAACGGGGTCGGCACCCAGTACGGGACGGACACCCCCGGCGGTCAGGGGTCGCCGCCGCCGGCTGGTGATCTGCGGCGCATGTCGGACGCCGAGCTGGCGAACCTGCAACAGCGGGTCGCGGCGGAGGCGGCGTGCCGGCTGGCGAAGACCTGCAAGGCGGGCTGAGGCGGGTTCGTGTGGGGCGCGGTCTGTCTCTGGCGGGCCGCGCCTCACCCATGCACACCGCAAGATCGAGAGGAGTTAATGGCATGGTCGTACTGCTGCCCCAGACCGCCCCCAACCGGCCCGACACGAACACCCCCGGCGAGGTCGAACACTACTACTGCTGCGACGAGAACGTGGCGATGTGCGGCCTGGACCTCACCGGAGCCCCCGAGGTAGAGCCGGGCGGCGGCCCGGTGTGCCCGCTGTGTCATCTCGCCTGGGATGAGGGCAGGCCGTGCCCGGTGCCGGGGTGCCGGCCGTGACCGGGTGGAAGCCGGGCAGCCGGCCGACGCTGGTTCCGCCGCCGGGGTTTGTGCGTGAGCCGCCGCTGGCGAAGCCGTGCGGGGCCGGGGTGACCGCGTGCGGGATGTTGCCGGCCCGCCTGTACCCGTGCGGGTGGCGGTGCGAGCGGCACGCCCCGGTGGCGACAGCAGGACAACCCGGCACCGTGGCGGGGCCGGGCGAGGCCGGTGAAGCAGCGTGAGGCGGCTAGTCGGTGGCGGTGTTCTTCTTCGGCTTGACCCAGCCGTCAAGCTCGTTGGCCTCGGCGAAGAGGCGGCCCAGGTGTTCCCGGGAGTACCCGGCCCGGCGTGCGGCCTCGGCGATCGACAGGCCGCCGTGGCGGATCGCCTCGATGGCGTCCGCGACCAGCTTGTCCCGCAGTTCGGCCAAGCGGTCCTCGGTCTGGTTGTACTCGCGCGCCGTCGCGTCGAGCGCCCGGGACTGGGGCGTCTCGACGACCTTGCGATGCGAGCGCGGCATGGGCCGGATTCTTGCACGTTCGGTGTCGCGATCCAAGCCTGCGACACGGCGTCGCGCTTGGCTGGTGATCTGAGCTATCGGCGTCATACAGTGATCCTACCTCACTACATGGTGTAGGGTTATCCCGGGACGATCGAGTCCCTACCAGCACAAACAGCACCACCGAACGGAGCACAACGTGGCCAACCCGCGCACCACCGACCCGGCACAGGCCGGCGTCACCACGGCCGCGTCTGCCCCCCGCCACAGCCGGAAGGAGGCGCGGGTCTGATGGGCTGGGGGCGGATGGACGATGGGTTCGACGACCACCCGAAGGTCGTCGCCATGCTCGACCGTGACGACCCGATGGTTGCGGGATTCGCGATCGGCCTCTGGACGCTCGCCTGGACATGGGCCCACCGGAACACCCGGAAGAAGGGCAAGACCCCGGGGCTGATCCCGCCAGGCTTGCCCCGCCGCTGGTTCGGTCCGGCGTTCCGCGAAGGGGCCGAGATCCTTGTGGCTCACGGGCTGTGGGACGAACACGAATCCGGCGGATGGATGATCCACGACTTCGCCGACTACCTGCCGACCGAGGGGACCCGTGAAGCCAGGTCGGAGGCGGGGAAGCGGGGCGCTGCCGCTCGGTGGGGGAAGCGGGACGACGTCGAGGATGTCCGTTCCGTCCCCGAACTGGATGGCAATTTGCCATCGGTTTGCCATGACGATGATGGCAACGGCGAGGCAAGCGATGGCTCACACGCGCCCGCGCGCCGGGACCCCACACCCACCCCCACACCCACCCCCGAAGAAGAACCAACCCCACCCGCGCCGGCCAAGCCGGCGGCAGGCAACCATCTCAACCCCCACCCCGCCGTGCCCGGCTGGCTCACCGACCAGAAACCCACCCGACCCGCCAAAGGCACCCAACCCGGCCTGTTCGGCACCGCCGAGGTCCGACTGACCGAACGGCAGGAAATCATCGACGGCTGGCTACGCCTCAACGGCTACCCCGCCGACACCCCGTTCGTGAAGGCCGTCGCCAAGCTCGCCCAGCAGGCATTCCCCGGCAAGCCCACCAACTACTTCCGGGGCATCGCCGGCCCCGACGGGTCCGGGTTCGGCACCTTCGCCGAACAGGTCCGCAAGGAACACGGAGAGACCACCGACGCGGCAATCCGCAAGCTCGAAGCCACGGAACCCGCCTGCGAGCACGGCACCCTCGCCGGCCGCGCCCCACACCCCACCCACAAACACCTGATTTGCCCGCGCTGCCGAGCCGGGATTCCGGCGCCCGCCGACGAACCCACCACCCACCCGGACGTGGCCGCCGCCCTCGCCGCCTACCGGGCCGGCTGGTCCGGCCCGCCGCTGGCGACCACCGCCCTGCTCGTCGTCACCCAGCAGGCCGAAGCGCTCCGCGCCGCCGGGGTGCCCGCCGCCCAACTCGCTGACCTCGCCCACACCGCCGCCAAGACGGGGGTCGGGCTGCTTGCCGCCGCAACACGGAAGGACCACGCCGCATGATGACCACCGACGCCGACGCCCCAACCGTCGACCAAGCCGACCAGGCGCAGTCGTTCAACGTCGAGGCCGAACAGATCGTCATCGGCTGCCTGCTCATCGCCGGGGACGGCCCCAGCCCCGACGTGTGGATCGACCGGGTCAAAGACATCCTGAACCCCGACGACTTCTACCGGCCCCACCACACCGAGATCTATCAGGCGATCCTGGGCCAGCACGAGACCCGGCAGCCCTTCGGCCCAGCGGCGGTCGCCCACCGACTCGCCGAACAGAAACGGCTCGCCAAAGTTGGCGGTGGCCCGTACCTGCACACCTGCATCGCCAAGGCCCCCAACGTCGGCCAGATCGACTACTACCGGGACCTGGTCATCGAGTGCGCCCGCCGCCGTAGCTTGCAGGAGGGCGGGGTCAAGCTCACCCACGCTGCCGCGACCGGGATGAGCGCCGACCGGCTCGCCGAACTGGCGATGGAGTTGGCGCAGAAGGCTCAGGCCCGCAACACCGGCCGCGCCCCCGACCTGGTCACCCTCGGCTCACTCATCAACCCGGCGCTCGACGACATCAAGGGCCGGCAGGCCAAGCCGAAGGGCATCCCCACCGGCTACGAAGAACTCGACAAGATGACCGGCGGGATGCGCCGCAAGGAACTGACCTTGCTCGCCGGTGCGACCGGCATGGGCAAAAGCATCGCCCTGGTCGACATCTGCCGACAGGTCGCGATCAGGCTCGGGCTGACGGTCGCCCTGTTCACCTTGGAGATGTCCAAGGAGGAAGTGTTCGACCGGGTCCTGTCCGCCGAGTCCGGGGTACCGCACCACCTCATCCGCGACGGCCTGCCGGAAGACGCCCCCGAGTGGTCGCGGATCGACGCCCGGATCGGCCGAATGGCCAACGCCCCGTTCTACGTGTCGGACCGGTCGCCTATGCGGATGGCCGACATCGAGCGGTGCTGCCACCAGTTGATGCGAACCCCCGCCGGCCTGGACCTGGTCGCGATCGACCACCTGCACCTCGTGCACCCGTCCAGCCCCCGGATCACCGACCCGAACCAGAAGATCGCCGACGTGTCGACGTCCGCGAAGGGCCTGGCGATGTCCACGGACCTGCCGGTGATCGCCGCCGCCCAGTTCAACCGGGCCCCGGCGGCGCGGATGGACAAGACGCCGCAGCTTACGGACCTACGGGGCGCGGCGAACCTCGAACAGGACGCCAACCGGATCATCCTCGTTCACCGGCCCGACTACTACGACCACGACTCCCCCCGACGGGGCGAAGTCGACCTCATCTTGGCGAAAGACCGGTCCGGGGCTACCGGTGTCGTCACCCTCGCCGCGCAGCTCTACCTGTCTCGCTTCCAGAACATGGCCACCCTCTGAAAGGGGCTACCACCGTGACCACGACTGATCTGATCCCCACCGGCCTGCCGGCCGTGGACGCCCTGCTCGGCGGTGGCCTGCCCATCGGCCGGCTGACTCTCGTCTCCGGCCGCTCGCAGTCCGGCATGACCACCATGCTCGACACCATCGCCTGCCAGGCAATCCGGCAGCAAACCCCGACCGTCCTGGCGGACCTCGAAAGCCCCACCCGGGTACGGATGACGCGCCTATCCGCTGCCCTGTCCGGCGTGCCGTTCACCGACATCCGCGACGACAGCCTCACCGCCGAGCAGCGGGCGGCCATCCGGACCGGTGACCGTCCTGGCGCACCATTCTGGTTCGCCGACGACGTACGGACGATCGATGACCTGAGCTGGCAGCTCGGCGTCGACGGCATCGCCGCCCGACTCGCGCTGGTCGACGGGACTCGGCTACTACTCGACGGCGGCATGCCCCGGATCATGCTCGGGCTCGACAAGCTGGCCGCCTCCGCGAACGTCGCCGTGGTCGCAACGCTTCCTGTGCACTGGCTCCCGGATTTCCCGGACGGTGACCTGCCAGTGTCGGCGATGTGGGCGGCGGGTGCGGTGCTGTGGTTGCACCGCCGCCACTCGGACGAGGCAACGGTCACGGTGACCGGTACTGGCCCGCTCGCCTCCGGTTCCGCGACGATCGCCGCGGACTTCACCCGCGCCCGGTTCCTCCCCCTCACCACAGACCCGGTGACGTCGTGAACTCCTGCATCGATTGGTACGGGCGGGACTTCCTCGTCCGCGATGCCCTCGCCCGGGGCGGGGTGTTGGTGTCGCAGACCGAGGCCCGGATGCTCGACGGCAGTGTGGTCGACGTGCCGGCGCACTGCGGCCACGACCAGGCCGACTGCCCGCCCACGCCGGTAGTCGCGGGTGAGCCGGTGTGCTGCGACGAACCGATGATCCACAACAGCTTCACGGGGCTCTACGAGTGCGCAGAGGCGTACTTCCATCTGCTGGACGACGGCGTACTCGGCGACCCGCCGGACCTGTCCGACACCGACGTCATGGACGACTACCAACGTGAGCGGTACGCGCATTGGAAGACCACCCGGATTTCGGACGCGGCGGTCGTTCTCGCGGAACGGGTCGGCTGATGGCGATCACCCTGGTTGTCGCGTTGTCGTGTGACCGGTGCGGGGAACGGTACCCAGTGCGGGACGCGGCGTTGGCGAACGCCGGCAAGGTCCGTGAGGCCGCCGAGCGGGCCGGCTGGCAGGTCGTCGGCCCCGGCTCCCGCACCGACCGATGCCCCACCCACCACACCCGGTCGAAGGTGGCAGCCGCGTGACGTACCTCGACCTCGCGTACCGCATCGCCACCGGCATCGCCCACACATGGATGTTCTCTGGCCTCGGTATCGCGTTCTTCAAGCGGCGCGGCTGGCAGGTTCCGCCCATCTGGCGGCATGTGTTTCACGAGCTGCGCCCGTTCTACCTGCCAGCGGTCATGGCCGTCCCGGTCATCCAGTCACTACATGACACCACCTCCACCCTGACATGGATAAACCTGGCTCTCTCCGTGTGGAACTGGTGGTGGCTGCGGAAGATCGACGATGACGACGACCGGTGGAAGCGCCGCCGGAAGCGGCTGACCGAGCGGGTGTCCGTACTCGACGGCCGACTCGTCCTCGTCCCGGGCGGGGCGTCATGACCACGCCAGCTCTGAGCCCTACGCAGGTCGTGTCGTTGTGGCGTTGCACGACCTGCGGGAAGTGGTCACACGCGAAGCGCCACCCGAGGCAGCACCAGCGGTGGGTGATCACCGGCACTGAGACCGTCACCGAGATGGAGAACTGGGACACCGGCGCGTACATCGACGTCGAGGTCCCCACCGGCGAGTTCCAGACCTGCGGCCCGTTCGAGGAATGGACCGCCGCCCCCGCCACTGCCCGCCCCGAAGGAGGACCCGCATGACCAGTAGCCTCGCCGCCCAGATCGCGGACCGGCTCCGCACCCACCAATGGCGCTCCGACCCGAAGTTCCCGTTGCTGCACGAGCCGTCGGCGCACGCCAACCATCAATACAACTCCGACTGTGCGATCTGCCAGAACGACCTCGCCAAGATCGCAGCAGTCGTCGCCGAGGTGGCCCGCGAAACCATCACCGCCGAGATCGCCGCCGTCCTGCGTATCGCCGCCGACGGGCGGCGCGAGTACGCCAAGAACGCCCCAGCAGACTCGGCCGCCGCGCTACAGCAGGAAGCCGCCACGCTGGACAGTGCGGCCCGGGTTGCCTCCGGTGACATGGCCCCCATGTTCGGGTGGTTGCCGTCATGGTGGTGGACCGGTGCGGTGGTCAGCCGCATGGGCGTCCCGGTCGCCGACCAGCTCACGGCGATCACCCAGCCGGCACCGGCGGACGGGGATGACCGGTGAAGCGCCGCACCCTGGCCGCCGCCCCGCAACCGAAAGGCACACCGATGACCGACAACCTCGGCAGCCTCCGCGACCAGTTGCGTGACCTGATCGCCACACGCATCCACGCCGCCGACTGCGGCTGTACCGACTTCCGACCCGACGGCAGTGACGCCGACGACGTCTACTACCGCCGGCTGGCCGACTCCGTGATGGACATGTTCGACGGCGAGATCACCGAGTTGTGGCAGGTGATCGGGGTCAGCGAAGAGTTCAGCGACGAGGAGTGGGCCTCCTACCCGAAGACGCGGGAGAAGGCGTTGGCGTACGCGCGGGAGGCCAACACCCAGCCCGGCACCAAAGCGCAGGCGTACCGGCTGTTCGAGCTGCGCACCACACCCGAACCGATCAAGGAGGCACATCGATGACCGACACCATCCACCAACTGATCAACCGGGTCGCCCCCGAGTACGGGCACGCCCGGGTCAAAGCCGCCGCCGATGCTCTCGTCCGGCTCCGCACACAGGCCCCGAACCTCGACGAGCTGGACGCCGACGAACAGCGGTTCTGGCTGCGGGACGCCCGCGCCGCCATCGACGCCGCCGGCCTGGCCGGCCTGATGCGCGAACTGAGCCAGGCCCGGCACATGGAGCGAGTAGCCGACCGGCACGCCCTCGCCGCCGAGAAGGACGCCGCCCAGATGGCCGCGGCCCTCGCCAACCGGGACGCGACGATCGCCACCCTGACCGCTCAGGACACCGCCCGCGCCGTCGAGGCGTACGACCTCGAAACCCGGCTCGCCGAGGCTCAAACCCTGATCGGGGAAACCGGGCAGCCCGGCTGGGACAACGTCACCCGGGCCGAGGCGATCCGGCAGGCCGAAGCGTTCCACACGGCGATGCTGCGGTGGGCCGCCGACCACAACGACCGCCGCGCCGAGCGGGACAGCGCGTTGGATGTGCTCCGCCGGCTGGCCGCTGCCGTCACCGACGAGAACGCGCCGCCGGAGGTGCTGGCCGGTGTGCTGGCGGAGGCCCGGCAGGTCGGAGGCCGCCCCCCGCAGGCCGGTGACCGGCTGGTCGACGGCGGCCAGATGGGCACCCTCACCACCTGCGACACCTGCTCCGGGCTCGGGCTGCTGCACCAGCTCGACGAGCCGGCCACGCTCACCACCGAGGAGCCCCGCACCAATGGCTGACTGCACCCACGCCATCTGCCTGCCGCACGGCAGGTGCCGTATCGACGCTTGGGGCAACCGCGGCGACGACTGCGGTCACTGCACCCTGCTGCCGTCCGTGAACGGCTGGTCCCGGGCCGTCCAGTCCCGCTGCCCCGTGCACGGCACGCCCGCCGTCCGTCCCGGCCAGGACACCGGCCGCGTCCGCGACCTGACACAGCTCGCCCAGTTCCGCAAGGGCGTCATCGACCGGCACCGCGCCGAAGCCGAAGCCGCCGGACGGGTGGTTGATGCCACCCGCACGGCGGTGGAACAGCTCGGCAGGATGCTCGGCCCACGGGACGCCGCCCGGCCCGTGGTCGACCGGCTCGCCGCCACGATCGCCGCCTTTGACACCCCCGGCGGCCTCACCGACCCGGTCGATGAGCGGCAGCCGCGCCCCACCCCGCACCTTGACGCGGTCACCGCCGAACGGGACCGCCTCCGCGACGCAACCGACGGACTCGTCCTCACCCTCGCCGAGGTGATCGGCGTGTTCCGCGAACCGGGTGCCGTCTCGGTGTCGCCCGCCATCGTTGACCGTTGGCGTCGGGCACTTCACGAGGCCGAAGAGGCGCGCACCCAGGCGACGGGAGACCCGATCGCTGAGGCCACCCGTTGGCGGGTCGCCCTCCCCGCCGGTGTGCTCAAAGGCATCAGCGAGGCCGACGCACGGCGGATCGCCGCCGAACACCAGGTCAGGCCGGAACGGTCGCGGGTGCGCCTGTACGCGGACGGCAAGGAGGAACTGGGCCAGTGGTCGCCCGCCAACGTCGCCCGCCGACCGGAGTCGCCTTCCACACCGCCGCCGGAGGGCAACCGGTGACCGACCCCGACACCGACGACGACCTGTTGGTTACCGACCGGGAGTGGCTGGCGATCCGCCTCCGCCACGTTGTGCCCCGGCTCATCCGCCGCCGCCACACCCGCACCTACGTCCGAACCCGCTGGTGGCGATAGCCGCCGTGTCCGAGCCCCGCCCTATCCCTACCCAGGAGGAACACATGCCCCCCGTCAGCCAAGCTCCCGCCTGCTCGCACGGCTACACCGTCCACCGGGGCAAGCACCCGACCGGCCAGCCGTGCACCGACACCACCACCACGTCCAACCCGCCGGCCGCCGCCGGCTGGCGACCCGCCAGCCCCGCCGATCTCACCCATGACATGAACGAAAGTCGGTCCGCGTTCCGCACGGCGCTGGTTTCCCTCGGCATCAAGCCCGCCGACGCGACCCATGCCGCCGACCTGTTCGCGGCAGTTGTCCCCAAGACGCTGGCCAGACTGGCGCCGGAGGAACTGACCGCCGCGACCGCCCGCGCCGAGAAAGCCGAGCGGGAGCGAGACCAGGCCCGCGCCGAGCTGGCACGGCTTTACGCCGATGGCCGAGTGCTGGAAATGTCCTGGCCATCGCTGCGGCACCGCCACATGTCCAAGCAGCCGCAGGCCCGCCCCGGTTCCGCGACGCACTGCGCGCACGAGCCGGCCGACGACGCCGCCCTAGGCGAGCCCGCCGGCTACGAGATAACCGCCCGCCGCCTCCACCATGGGCCAAGCGGACTCACCACCGGCGTCGTTGTCGCCTCAGCCGTCAGTACCCGACCGACGCTCGCGGAGGCGGTTGACGAGCTGCGGCGCATCGTCGGCCCGGCCGAGCAGGTGGAGGGCTGCGACTGCGAGTCGTACGTCTGCACCGGCCAGTGCTGCGGAGTCGGCAACTGCTCGTGCACGCCCGGGTTCACTGAGGCTGTCGCCGCCCGGCGGGCCGAGCAGGCGGAGGACTGACAGGTGTCCCACCGCGTTCAGCTTGCCGTCGAGTACGCCGACCATCAGCGCCGCTACTACCCGGCCAACCGCGGCTGGCGGGTCGACGCCGCGTTCCGCTGCCTGGTGATCGGCCGCGACCTGCCCCGCACCTACATCCCCCTCGACAACGTCCTGTCCTTCGACGTTGAGCGCTACCCGGAAGGAGCCTGACCGTGGCCAACGCCCCGGCGAAGACCGCCGCCCACAAGCCGCAGACCGGCGGGAAGACCGGCGAACTGCCGGGCCGCTGCCGGATCGGCACCGCCTGCTACGGGGACGCCCCACCCGAGGCGCTGCGGCTGAGGCGGGTCCCCCGCGACGGGGTGATCATGCTGATCCTGTGCTGCGCCGAGTGCACGGAACGGAACGCGACATGACCTGGCGGGTAACGATCACCCCAGACGCCGGCTGGGACGGCATCGCCATCCAGATCGGCCGCCGGATGGGCGAAGGCCATACCCAGCAACTCCGGTTCGAGCAGACCGCAGACGAGGTCCGTCCCGCCGGCACGGACATGCCGCAGGCGTCGATGAAACTCACCGACGACCTGGCCATGGCGCTGCTCGACGCCCTCGCCGACCACTACGGCAACACCACCGGTGGCCGGCAGCAGCGCGCCGACTACGAACACGAACGGGCACGGGTAGACCGGCTCATCGGCATCGTGGACCGGGCGCTCACGGCCACCTGGCAGCAGCGGTGACCACGCCGCTGCTGCCAGGCCCGGCCCCGGCGTACTGCCGTGGCTGCCACACCGTAGTGCCGACCGGCCGCCTCTACGGGGGATACGGGGAGAAGTGCGCGCGTAAGCGCGGCCTCATCCCGACCCGGCGGCGCATCCGGCGGGTCAGGGTCACCACCCCGCGCGCCACTCCCGGCCCAACCCTGCTGGACCTGCTCGACAGGGAGGACAACGAACCCAACATGAACGACGAAATCACCCAGTGCCACGATCGGATAGACGAAATCCCGGGCCGACACCACCGGAAGGCAACACACGGTGACTGACATCCTTACCGGCATCGACCGGGCCATCGACGGACTCTGCCCCTGCGGCGCCCCACCCCGCCCCGGCTCCGCATACTGCGGCCCGGACTGCGAACCCACCCACTACGGCCCGCACACCGGGCACAGCGCGATGCGGTGGCGGCCTGACCTGGTCACCGCCGCCGCCGGCACCGGCCTCACCAGCCTCGGCGGGCGGGTCCGCTCCGGCCGCTTCTGGCGGGAGATGTTCCAACACGACGGCACCGACAGCATGCACCTGCGTGTGGACGACGGGCACCGGTTTGTCGGCGCTGATCTGGCCGCAGACGCCGATCACGACCAGGCCAACGCCCTGTGGCTGCGGCTCGAACGGGAGCTGACTAACCCGGCCAACACCGCACCGGAGGGCGGGACCGGCCACCCGAGGGTGGACCCGGTCGAGAGACCCCGCGAGATTTACCAGCGCGTCGCAGCGCAAGCCCGGCCCGGGATCCCGAACTGGGAACGCCGGTGCCGTGCCTGCGGACGGCACGGCGAACCGATGGACGCCCGCCGTTTCGCCGACCCCCGTCCCAACTTCAGGAGGTTTTGGACTGCCGCCGGAGTGGTGGATTCCCTCGTCGAGGTGGAGGTCTGCCAGGTGTGCCCGCACTGCCGCGAGCCCTACCCCGGGCCGGTGCTGCACATGAGCATCGGGATCGTCGACCGGCGTTCCGGCCGGGAGTGGCACTACCGGCTGACCGCCTACGTCGGTGACCGCAAGTACGGGCAGGTGATCGTGGTGTCGGAATCCGAGTTGGAGGCCGCCTACGACCCCGCGGAGCGCCTACGCCGGAAGTGGGACCGCATGGAGGAACAACTGCTCCGCGCAATCATGCCGCCCCCACCGCCCTCCCCGGCCCGCCTGCGGGTTACCCCGCCCGGCACCGCCCCAGACGACCGGTTTGCGTGGCGCGAGGTCGGCTACACCCCCCGGGACGGGCTAACCCCCGATCCGGGCCACGCCACCGGCTACTACACAACGACGGAGCGGCCATGAGCACCAGCATCACCATCAAGATTGAGGACCACATCCCCACCATCTTCGGCAGGGTCACCCAGCCGACCCGAACCGTGATCGCCGTCACCCGGGACACTAAGGGTGCAGCCATCCTCGCCGCACTGGCGGCGATGGCCGCCGCCAACAAGGACGACATCGTCCGGGCGTGGGACGAGCTGCGCGCCCAGGTCGAACCGTTGCTGGCCGCCGCCGAAGCCGCGCAGGCCGAGACCGCGCAGGCCGAACCCGACGCGGCGGCGACCCCGTGAGCTGGGAGCCGAAACCGCTGGCCGACCTGTTCGCCATCCCCGTCCACGTCGACCCGACCGTGCCCGCCGGGGCGGCCGTGTTCGACCTCGACGGCGAGGACCCCCGGCACATCACCCGCATCCGCGTCCACCACCAGGACAAGGCCATGGGCGACTGGTTAACCAGCGAGCAGGTGGAGCAGGTCCGCGACCACTACCGGGCGATGGACGAACGCGCCTCCCGGGCGTTGGTCGACTACCGGCGGCTCGTCGCCCGGTTCGCCACCGACCGTAAGCCCAGCAACCGCAGCGCATGGAGGTCAGCGTGACCCTGGTGACGTGGCTGCTCCAGGAGATCGACACCGCCGAGGCGAGCACCCGCGAGCTGCTCTACTGGGCGCAGCAGACGATCTTGACCCTGAAAGATCCGAAGTTGCTGGGCAAGTACATCCCCGGCTGGCACGACTGGCCGAAAGTCGAGGAGGCGTGCCACCAGCGCCTCGCCGAACTGAAATCCGATCGGCTGATCCTTGCCGAGCACGCCCCGGAGTGGCAGACGGTCGAGTGGCCGCACGATCAGAACGGCAGGGGTGAGGCGCAGGTCTGCCGACGCTGCCAGAACGCCGAGCACACCGACTGGAACCCGGCTGTCGGGCAAGCCGATGTCCTGCCAGAGGGCTTCGTCGCGCCCTACGTCCTTGCACCGTGCCAGACGCTGCGCCTGCTGGCCTCGCCGCTCGCCGGCCGGCCCGGCTACCGCACCGAGTGGCGGCCGGCGTGACCCGGCACCACCAGCCACCCGCCGTCCGGGGAGCGGACTACGGCCAGCCCAGCCCGGCCTGGATTGTCCTCGGCACCCCCGTCGGCAACGGGCAGGTCGCCGTGTACGCCTCCAAGGATCTCTCCGGCGCGGAACTCACCCGCGAGGAAGACCCGTTCGAAACCATGCTGGGCGGCCTGCCGCCGTACCACCACGCCGGCCCGCACCGGATCGAACTCACCGTCGGCATGCACCGATACACCGTGGTCGTCGCCGACACCTACGAGCAGGCGTTCCACCGGCTGTTCGCCACCTGGTCACCCGAACCGGAACGGCCCGCGCTCCCCACACAGCCGCAGGGGCCGCTGTCGTGACCAGCACCCCGGACACCCGTCTGCCCTGCCCCGCCTGCGGCGTACCGGTCGCCCGGCTCCGCAAAAGCTGCGGCATCGTCGCCGCCTACCCCTGCACCCACTGGCTCACCCCAGACCAGGCCGCCGCCATGATGCGGCGGTGGCGTGACGCCAACCCGCAGTAACCCCCGAAGGAGACCCGATGTCCCTTGTTGAGCACGCCCGCCGCGAGCTGGAACTGTGCGGCCAGTTCGCCGAGGACCCCGCGTACGCCCAGTCAATCATCGCCGCGGTGGCCGCATTCGCCTCATACGGTCACTCTGGTGGCTCCGCCGGGATCGCCATTCACCAGCTGACCACCCTGCTTCAGCACGGCAACCTGTCACCGCTGACAGATGACCCCGACGAGTGGCATGACGTCTCCGAAATGTCCGGCCATGCGCTGTGGCAGAACCGCCGCAACTCGGAGGCGTTCAGCACGGACGGCGGCAAGACCTTCTACCTGCTCAGCGAACGCGACGGGGACAACCGGCCTGTGCACACCAGCCGATCCCGTACGGCCGCCTGAAAAACGGCGGTGCCGGGCAGGCCCCCCGACCCGCCCGGCACCCGAACGATCCCCCCGAACCCCCATGGTCTAGGTGATCACCGCCCAGAGTAGCCGCACGCTGCCCCGCAGGAGATCAACCCCATGACCGACACCACCCGCCCCTGCATCTCCGACACCCACTGCAAGGGCTACGACCGCACCACCCGGCAACCCGCATGGACCGGCAGCCACCGCGACCCCTACTGCGACCCGTGCCTCGCCGCCGCCAGCCGCGACCTCGGCACCCTGCTGTACGACTGGCTCGACCTCGAACAGCAGCAGATGCCCACCCTGTCGCAGGCCCCGTCCGGGCAGCCCAACCGCCACCGCGACCCGCCCATGCCCCTGCGCGGCGCACCGGAGGCGTTGCAGCGGGAAATCCACCACGCCCTCACCACCTGGGAAACCGAGGTCCGCGCCGTCTGCCGGCTCGCCGACCTGCCGGCGCTCACCCGCCAAGGCCCGGCCGTCCAACGCGCCATCACCATCCTGCGGCCCCGTATCCGGCTCCTCGCCGCCCTACCCGCCACCGACGTGTACCCGACCGGGTGTGAGGACCAGCCCACCGCGGTCACCGGCTGGGAGGCCGTTCAACACCTGCAACGCCTGCGGGCACGCGCACGGGCCATGCTCGGCTGGACCCACCGTTCCCGCTGGGTGCCCGGCGACTGCTGGGCGTGTGACGGCCGGGACACCGACGACCTCGACGGACCGTTGTACCGGGCCGAACCCCGCTACGAGGGCGACGAGTCGCTGGTGTTCTGCGACCGCTGCCAGCAGCACCGGTCGGAGGCCGACTACGACACGTATCTGCTCACCCTGCGCTGGCCGGGCGCCCCCGACCCCGCCGATGAGCAGGCCGACAACCCTGAGCAGGCCGGGGACACCCCGCAGCCGGCGGAGACCACCCCGTGATTCCCGACTACGACAAGCAGACCAACCCGCGCTGGCCCAACCACCTCGACGGGCCCACCCAACGCGCCCGCCGCGTCGCCGGCATGTACCGGGCGCACCTACGCGCCGCCCGCCCCGACCTGAGCGACCAGGCCGACGAGACCGCCGCCAGCTTCGGCGAGACATGGATGCTCGAACGCCCGGAGATCATCGAACCTGACCGGGAGTTGACGACCGCCGAAGCTGCCGCCCTGGTCAACGTCACCCCCCGCACCATCCGCGACTGGGCGTGCCTCGACCGCCGCGACGGGGAGGGGAAGGTGCTCCCCCGGTTCGGGAAACGCGGCCGGGAAACCGTCTACCTCGCGGGGAAAGTCCTCGAAGCCGCCGCCCTCATCCGCGCCCGACACACCCGATAACCGACCCCGGCTTGCACCGACGTGACGCCGCCCGTTACATTCGCGCTGAATCCGTCTGCCCAAATCCCGCCTGACCTGCCGGTTCGGCGGTTCACCCAAACTTCTTACAGGCCCGCCCGACCCCACGGTCCGGCGGGCCTTCGCCTGTCTCTGCCCACGACCCACCTCCCCGGGCGGGCCGGGGCCTCTGGTCGCAACGCCCAAGCGAGACGGACCTCTTCAACGAAACGAACCTCTATGGCGAACCCAAATCCCAACACCACCGGCCGCGACAATGCGCCTAGGTGCAGCAAGCTGCGGCAGCGCGACCGCCAGCCCTGCCGAGCCTTCGCCGTCCGGGGCACCGAACCGCCTGCCTGCCGCAAGCACATGGGTAGGGCCGTTGTGGCGATACGTGCCGAAGAAGCAGTCCGGAGCGTGGTCGTCAACTGGGGGCTCGGCGACACGCATGTAGATCCGGGTGAGCTGCTGCTAAGGCTCGTGTCGCAGTCCGCCGCCCGTGCTGCCGCTTACGCCGCCGAACTGGAAAGCATCGTTGCCGAGAAGGATGGCAAGCTGCGGAAGGCGCTCACCGGCGACACCTACACGGTCACCGCCGAAGGTGACCCGGTGAAGACCGGCGAGTATGTCCGAGCTATTGCGAAGCTGGAAGCCGACGAGCGCGACCGGGCTGCGAACTTCGCCGCGAAGGCGGTTGCGGCGGGCATTGCCGAGCGGCAGGTGCGGCTTGCCGAACGGCAGGGCGCGATGTTGGCCGAGGTGATTCGCCGGATCTTGGGCGATCTCAACCTGACGCCGGAGCAGTCGGCGCGGGTGTCTGAGGTGGTTCCGCGCCACCTGCGGGCGGTCGCGTAAGGCGCTGACCTGGTAAAATCGGACAGACATAACGAATAGGGCCCGGCGGGTGCGCTAACACCCCCGGGCTGTGGCCGACCTGATGGAAGCAGGATCGACATGGCGAAGCGTACCCGCAGGTGCGTGGATTGCAAGACGGACATCAGCAACCGGGGCAACAAGTCGACCCGGTGCAAGCCGTGCCAAGCGGCGCTTAGGGATCAGCGTGAGCGCTTGGACCCCAGTCGCGCTCGCTGCATTGACGACGATGGCACATGCTCCCCGTCTCGACTGAAGCGCGGACGCTGCTCGCGCCACTACTACACGGCGCGGCGAGACAACGGATGGCAGATCCCCCAACAGCCTCGCGCCTGCGCCGCTTGCGGCGTGGTCTTTACCCCGGTGCGCAGTGACGCTGTCTGCTGTTCGTCAGAGTGCAACTGGCGTAAGCAGGACGCACGACGGCGGGCGGTCCTGCCTGCACGCAGTTGCACCACGTGCAGGGCTTGGTATGCCCCGCGACGCTCAGACCAGAAGTACTGCGGGACGGATTGCATCCCCAACCCACGTGTTAGGGCTCATCGCAAATGGGCGCAGGCGAACCCGGGGAAATTCTCGAACGCCTGCAATCGGCGCCGGGTCCGGCTTGAGGCCAACCCGTTCAGCGTCGGGGTCTCCGATAGAGACTGGCGACGCTTGGTTAACCGGTACGGCGGCCGATGCGCGTACTGCGGAGACAAGCCTGACCGCGTCGCGATGGACCACGTTGTTCCGCTGGCCCGGGGCGGCCGTCACGCCATCGGCAACGTGCTGCCCGCCTGCCTGGAGTGCAACTCGGCGAAGCGTGACCTTCTGCTGGCTGACTTTCGCCGCAGGGAGGTTGTGAACGCACCTCGGCGGCGTGCTGCGAAGAAACGACTCGCGGAACGCTTCGGAGGTGAACGTGGCGTCGCCGGCCGCCATCGCTTCGAACAACTCGCCTTGGGAATTCGCTGCGAGCCTGTTCGAAGGGCGTCCCCGCAGGTGGGCGTCACCGCTGGACATGGCGCAGGATCTTGATCGGACGATCGTTCGGACGCCAGCCCTCAACCTGATCAACGACACGTTGGTGAAGCTTGCCGACGGCACGATCGACCGGCTGATGGTCAGCATGCCACCGCAGGAAGCGAAGTCCACCACGATCTCGCGGTGGTTCCCAGCGTGGGTTCTCAGTCAGGTCGACGCCTCTACTCGCTGTATCATGATCTCGTATGCCGACGAGATCGCCAGGCGGTGGGGCGCTGAGGTTAAGCGCGACTTCGAGACGTTCACCGGCGACGACGGGGGGCCTGACCTCGGGGTGCGACTGCGGTCGGATTCCCGCGCTGCGGGGCGATGGCAGGTGGACGGCAACCGGGGTGGGATGTTCGCTGCGGGCGTGGCTGGTTCAAGTACCGGCCGCGCCTGCGACCTCATGATCATCGATGACCCAATTAAGGATCTCGAACAAGCGCAGTCCCTCACCTACCGCGAACGGTTCCAGCGCTTCTGGCAAGGCGTAGCAATCCCCCGCCTCGGGCCAGACGCCCGCGTGGTTCTGGTGCAAACCAGATGGCACGAAGAAGACGCTGCCGGGTGGCTGTTGCAGCACGAGGGCCGCAAGGAAAACGGCGGACGCTGGACGGTCATTAACATCCCCGCACAGGCCGAGGACGGCGTGCCGGACCCGCTCGGTCGTCGGCCCGGCGAGTACATGATCTCAGCGCGCGGCAACCGCGACTGGGAAGGCATCAAGCGGTCTGTTGGCCCGTACGTGTGGGCTGCCCTCTATATGGGTCGTCCCGCCCCTGCCGAGGGTGGCCTGTTCAAACGGCTTTGGTGGCGCTACTACACCCGTTTCGGGGACCGCATCACCCTCGGCACCCAAACCGCGGACCTGCGGGATTGCTGGCGGTTCGCGACGATCGACCTGGCCAACTCCACCCGCACCTCAGCCGACTACACCGTTATTGCCGCGTGGGCGCGCACCATCTCCGGCGACCTCGTGTTGTTGGACATGGTGCGGGCGAAGATCGGCGGCGAGCGGCACTTCGAGCACGCCCGACCCCTGGTGGAGCGGTGGCGGTTGGACACCATCTTTGTGGAGGGGTCGCAGTACGGGACGACGCTGGTGCGGGAGGCCGCCAACTCGGGAGTGCCGATCACCGCGATTCAAGCCGAGACGGACAAGTTCTCCCGTGCCCTGCCGTACTCGGCGTGGGTAGCGTCCGGGCGGGCATGGCTACCTGCCGGCGCGTCATGGCTCGACGTTTGGCTAGCTGAGCACGCCTCGTTCCCGGCCGCCGCGCATGACGACATGGTTGACACGGGGAGCCTCGCGACCAGGGTGGCGATCACCCAGCCCGCCCCGCCGCCGCCGGTTCCGCCGCCACCGCCGGACCCGGACGACATCGACTGGAACAAAGTCGAACTGTAGGCAGGGGGTGACCTGTGGCCGCCCACGACGCCGAGCGCATCGCCCGAGCTTTCCACGAGAGCTACGAGCGGCAGGCCCCCGAGCACGGCTACCGGACCCGCGAGGCCAGCGCGAAGCCGTGGGCGCAGGTGCCGGCGAACAACCGCGCGCTCATGGTCGCGGTCGTGGACGACCTGCTCCGGCGAGGCGTCATCACGCCGGGGGGTGACTGGTGAACGCCCCTACCCGCCTGCTCGGCATGGTCGACGACGCGCAGTACGGCAGCATCGTCACCGACGTCTACGAGCACATTCCCGAACTGCTGTACCCGGCGTCGGTCTGGGTGTACGCGAAGATGCGCCACGACTCCCGGCTGGCCGCCGTCCTCGCCGGCTACAGCTTGCAGATCCGGCGGGCGCAGTGGCAGCTCGACGGCACCGGCTGCCGGCCCGAAGTCACCCAGCTCGTCGCGGACAGCCTCGGCCTAGACGTTGTCGGGAAGGACGACGGCACCGGCCACAAGCTGCGCGGCGTCAGTTGGAATGACCACCTCCGGTCGGCGTTGCGGTCACTGACGTTCGGCCACTACCCGTTCGCCATGCAAGC
Organism: Micromonospora sp. NPDC006766; assembly: GCF_040636055.1. Classification (NCBI taxonomy): domain Bacteria; kingdom Bacillati; phylum Actinomycetota; class Actinomycetes; order Micromonosporales; family Micromonosporaceae; genus Micromonospora; species Micromonospora sp. NPDC006766. The sequence goes on from NZ_JBEYIX010000001.1 coordinate 112,640, forward strand.
CGAAATCGGCGACGACGGGCTAGCCCGCCTCGCCGTCCTCGCCGAGCGGCTACCGGCGACGATCACCGCGATCCACGCCGACCCGGCCACCGGCGCGCTACTGGGCATCGACCAGCAGCACACCAACGCCCGGGGCACACCGCAGATCCCCGCCAACAAGCTCGTCTTCTACTCCCGCGACCGTGAGGGCGCGGCCTGGCAGGGCACGTCGCTGCTGCGGGCCGCGTACGCGCCGTGGTTGTTGAAGCGCGAAATGATGCGCGTCAACGCCATCGCTAACAGGCGGTGGGGTGCCGGCGTGCCGGTCATGGAAGCCCAGCCGGGAACCAACCCGTCCCCGGAACAGTTCGCCGCCGCGCAACGCATGGCCTCCGCCGCCCGCGCCGGGGACCAGGCCGGCGCGGCAGCCCCGCCCGGCTTCGTCCTGAAGATCGTTGGCCTGTCCGGCAACATCCCCGACACGCCCGGCTTCATCCGCCTCCTCAACCAGGAGATCAGCTCGTCGGTGCTGATGCCGCACCTCGACCTCGGCACCAGCGAGACCGGCGCCCGAGCCCTGGGTGAAAGCTTCGTCGATAGCTGGACTCTCGCCTTGGAAGCCGAAGCCGAGGCCATCGCCGACACCATCACCCGGCAAGGCGCGGCACGGATCGTCGACTGGAACTGGGGCACCGACGAGCTATGCCCGAAGGTCGTCGTGTCCGGCATCGGGTCGCGGCGGGAGATCACCGCCGAGTCCCTGCAAAAGCTCCTCGCCGCCGGTGCGCTGTCGGTTGACCCGAAGTTGGAAGAGTGGGTGCGGCGGGAGTACCGGCTACCGCAACGCGACCCGGACGCGCCCCGATCCCTGCCGGCCGGACCACCGGCCCGTCTTCCTGACCGGCCCGCCACCCAGGAAGAACCGCCACCGCCCGGCGAGGAAGTAGCCGCCGCCGCACCAAACGGCGTCGACTATCAGGCCCTCGACACCGACTACGCCCAAGCCGTCGAGCAAATCACCGCCGGCTGGGAGACAAAGTCCGGGCCGCTGGTTACCGCGATCGCCGCCGCCGTAGCCGCCGAGGCTGCCGGCGGGGCGTTGGCCGGGCTCGCCGCCCTGGCCGTCCCACCCGCCGCAACCGCAGCCCTCACCGCCCTGGTGACCGGCGGACTACTCGACCTCGCCGTACTGTCGGCGCGACGCGCAGCCGCCGAAGCCGCCCCCATCGCCAAGGTCCGGGTCACCCTCGACAAGGCGACCCGGCAGCGGGTCACCGACACCGCCAACGCCACCGTCAACCTGATCGTCGCCGGCTACCAGTCCGCGGCGACCCGGGTAGCGATCGGGCAGGCCGGCACAGGCAGCACCGTCGAACAGGTCCGCGACGCCATCACCACGGCCCTCGCAGACCTGTCCCGGGCGAAAACGTCCGGCCTGGTTGCGGGCAACGTGTCCGCTGCCGCCGGCACCGTGCAGGGGGCAGCCCGCGAGCAGGTGTTCGGTGACCTACCCGACGGCACCCGGTTCCGGGCGCACGAAGAAGCGGAAGGCCCAAATACGTGTAAACCTTGCCGCAAGGTAAACGGCAAGACCTACGGGTCTCTCGCCGAAGCTCTCGCGGATTACCCTGCCGGCCGTTACCGCCTATGCCTCGGAGGAAGCCGCTGTCGGGGCTTCCTCATACCGGTTACGGCGTAAACCGTCCTTTCACCTCAGGCGCGGCTTCGCCCACAGATGTCCTCGACGGATGCGGCAGATGACCTGTGGTGCCACACCGTACCGCTCGGCAAGGTCGCGTCCCCGCTCGGCGCTGGACCTGATGGTTGCCACGTCTTCCGGGGAGAGCGGCAGCCGGTTCACCTTGGGCTGGCGGACGGGTCCGGGCACATGCGCCCAGGTCTTGCCAGTGAGGATGTTGTAGATGGTGGAACGACCAACGCCGTAGCGGGCGGCGAGGCGCGTGGACGGCTCGTTGCTGCGCCGAATTTCGGCAACCTGTTGCGCTGACAGAACGGCGCGGTGGTTTCGTTCTCCGCAGGGTCGCCCGTTGGGCTGCCGGCCAAGATGCGTCGCACCGGTTGACATTTGCCTCGCTGGTTGAAGCAGTTGCAGGAGATCCGCGGGCGGCAGTGGGCCGGCGAACACCTGGTAGGCATCCAGCCGTCGCCGGATCACCGCCGGGAACGCGGGTGACACGATCTCCGCCTCGGTGATTCTCCAGACCGACAGTCCGCGTCTGGTCAAATCGCGGTTCTTGCGGCGGTCAACGTCGGGGCGCAGACGGTGCCAGTAGTCGCCGTCCGCCTCGACCGCGATGCGTTGACCGATGAGGAAGTCAGCGGTCCAGCGACCAACCTTTGCTTGCGGCTGGTACGCCACACCGTAGTCGTCTAGGTTTCGCCTCACGATGCTTTCGATCGTGGTTTCGGCATTCGATGCTCGGTAGCATTCGACCGAGCAGTATCGACGGACCGTCGCCTCACTGGGCGTGGTTCTAAATTTCCGCTGGCAGTGCAGGCAAGTGATATGGACCGGCGGGCGTCTACATTCCTCGGAGCAGTGACGCCTCGTCTCATGCTGGGAGCGCCGGAAGGCTCTGCCGCACCTCGCGCATGTTTCGTCTCGTCCTCGTGATCGTGAGCAGGCGCGTGAGCAGTGGGTGTACCGGCCCGACATGGAGACGGCAACCGCGAAGGTCTTGCCGCACGCTGGGCACGTTTTGGAGATCCGGTTGAGCGGGGGATGCATCCTGGACCGCAGCTCAGGGTCCTTGAACTTGCATGCCTTGTTGCAATAGACCGCCCTTGTCCGGTTGCGTTTAAGCATAGGTTGTCCGCAGGTCTTGCATGGCCGTGGCGGAAACTTGTTCAGCATCGCTCGGCGTGAGGCGCAAGACTTGCACCTTGTCGCGGTTGGCGTCTTGATGGCGGCACCACAGTCGCCGCATCGGTGTTTGGGCGTAGACTCGCCCATGTCGGTCCCCCTCCTGGGATTCGGCCGGTCCCGGGGCGTTGCAGCGCCGCCGGGACAACTAATAGCTAATTCTACCGCCACTTTGGGCGGTTCCCCGTCTGCTGATAAGCACTTCCGTCGCTTGTCTTGCGATTTGATTCACTGATTGCAAAGGCGGTGACCAATTGTTCGGCTTGGGCCGCTACCGGGCGTGTGAGGGCGGGATCCGCTGCCGGGGCTTCTACTACCCGGTCACCGACTGATGGCCCGGGTGGAGATCACCACCGGCGGTCACAGCATTGTCATCGACGCGGACGGCCCCCTCGATCAGGTCGCCGACAAGGCCCTGCACCTGTGGGATCGGACCCGTGACCCGCGCCTGGACCGGGTGACCGCCACCGGCTTCTCCGCCGTCCTCGAACGCGCCGACGGGCCAACCTACGCCCCCGAGTACGACGGCACCCTCCACCACCCCACCGAGCAAGAGAGGACGGGTGGCGGTTGACATCCTCCTCCGCCCCCTGAAGGGCGGGGATTCCTCGGTTGCCCGAGGAGATTCCTGCTTCATCGGGCCGTGCCATCACCGCTTCCGCGGGTCGGGTCTTACCGGCCCTCCACAGGCGTTTTACCTCTCCGCCAGCCCGGCGGCGAGGATGTTCTTAGCGGCGTTGACATCCCGGTCGTGGGCTGCCCCGCAGTTCTGGCAGGTCCACGACCGGACATTAAGCGGCATGACCTGAGTGATCCAGCCGCAGGCCGAGCAAGCCTTGGACGACGGTAGCCACCGATCAACGACGATCACCGTTCGCCCATACCAGGCGGCTTTGTACTCCAACATGTTCCGCAGTTCCGACCAGGCCGCGTCGGAGATGGCGCGGGCGAGCTTGTGATTGCGGAGCATGTTGCGCACGCTGAGGTCTTCGATCACGACCGTTTGGTTCTCGCGGACGAGTCGAGTGGTCAGCTTGTGCAAATGGTCTCGCCGCCGATCGGCGATACGGACATGAATCCGGGCCACCTTCAGTCGTGCCTTGGCCCGGTTCGCGGAGCCCTTCTCCTTGCGGGACAGGTCCCGCTGCGCCTTGGCGAGCTTGCGCCGGTCGGAGCGCTCGTAGCGAGGGTTGGTGATCTTCTCCCCGGTGGAGAGTGTGACCAGGGCGGTGATCCCCGCGTCCACGCCGACATCGCCGTCAACAGGCGGAAGCGGCTTGACGGTGGGATCCTCCACGAGCAGGGACACGAACCAGCGGCCGGCAGTGTCCCGGGACACCGTGACCGTGGACGGTTCCGCCCCCTCGGGCAGGGGCCTCGACCACACGATGTCCAGTGGGCTGCTCATCTTGGCCAGCGTGAGTCGGCCGTCACGCCAGCGGAACGCTGACCGGGTGTACTCCGCCGACGCCCGCGACTTGCGCTTGGACTTGAACCTCGGATACCGGGATCGCTTGTCCCAGAAGGCAGCGAACCCGGCCTGAAGGTGCCGCAAGGTTTGCTGCAACGGCACCGACGACACTTCATTGAGGAACGCCAGTTCGCCGGACTGCTTCCACTCTGTGAGCCAAGTCGACGACTGCACGTACGTGGTGTGCTGCCTGGCAGTCGCCCACGCCCGGGTACGTGCCTCCAGCGCCCGGTTGTAGACCAGGCGGACGCAGCCGAACGTCCGGTTCAGGTGCTCAGCCTGCTCAGGGGACGGATAGAAGCGGTACTTGTATGCCCGCTTCACCACCTCCGCCATACCTCACATCCTATCACCCGTTTATGTAAGACAGCCTTTGAGGGGAGGGAGCGGTGTTGGCTTCGGCCCCCAGACCACCGAACTGCGATGCCGCCACTCGGATGAAGCCGACCGTCGGACGCATCGTGCACTACACGTCTTTCGGCACCCCCGGCGGCGAGTACCGCAGCCAGTGCCGGGCCGCCATCGTCACCGAGGTCGGCCAGTGGGTCACCGTTGAGGAAACGGACGGCTACAGCCGCAGCGAGGATCGGCCGATCCGCCGCTTGGAGCAGTGGTTCTACGACGACGCGGTGGCGTTGACGGTACTCAACCCCACCGGCCTGTTCTTCAACGGTGCCGGCCCGGTGGCCTGCCGCCACGACGAGCCCCGCGACGGTCACGACCCGGCTGGCGGCACCTGGCACTGGCCGGAACGGGAGGGGTAACGGATGCCCGGAACCGTTGACATGGCCCGCTGGGACGGGGTGGAGCTGATCCGTACTGGCAGGTGGAGCATTTCCACCGGCCAGTGGGATGCCTCCCGCGAGGATCTGGCCGCCGCTGTGGCCGCCATGTCCTGCCCGGCGATCGGCAAACCGATCATCAAGATTGGGCACACGGACACCCGGTTCACCCCGGGTGACGGGGAACCGGCGATCGGCTGGTACGAGAACCTGCGTGTCGCCGACGGCGGGCACACCCTCATCGCCGACCAGGTCGCCCCGGCCTGGCTGACCGACGTGCAAGCTGCGGCTTGGCCGAACCGGTCCGTTGAGGGCACCTACAACGCGCGGTGCGGTCTCGGCCACACCCACCCGTTCGTGTTGACCGCGGTCGCGTTGCTCGGTGTCACCCCGCCGGGGGTGTCGACCCTCACCGCCTTGCACAGCCTCGACGATGTGAAGGCCCTGTACGGGATCGCCGCCGGCCGGGAACCCGCCGAGGGTGAGGTGCGGATCGTCGCAGCGGTGGGCGCCACCGACGACGCCGGGGACGAGGGCGAGGACGATCCGCCGGTGCACACCGGGGCGATGGTCGCCCTCATCCCCACCGAAGCCGACGCGCAACGCCTCGCCGTCGAAGGCGGGGAACCGGTCGACGAGCTGCACGTCACCCTCGCCTACCTCGGCACCGCCGCCGACATCACCCCGGCCGACCGGCAGGACATCATCGCCGCCATCGCCGCCGGCATCGACGGGATGCCCACCGTGCAGGCAGACGCGTTCGCCGTGTCCCTGTTCAACCCCGGCCGCACCGACTGGGATCCATGCATCGTCCTCGGCATGTCCGGGTCGGACCTGGACGTGGTGCACGAGCTGGTGTTAGACGCGGTGGCCGGGGTCAACGTGCCGGATCAGCACAAGCCGTGGCACGCCCACCTCACCCTCATCTACACCCCCGACTCGGGCCGGATCACCGACCTGATCGACCGCACCGGCCCGGTCGTGTTCGACCGGCTGCGGATCGCGTTCGCCGGGGAGCACATCGACATCCCGCTCATCCCACCGAATCCAGATGACCAGTGGGACGACGACGGCGAGTCGGTGGCGGCGGGAATCCCCGGCCACAACCAGTTCAAGCACTACTGGACGGAAACACCCGAGGGGCTGGCCAAGTGGGCTGACCACCCGCACCCGTGGACGTCCCTCTACAAGCACCTGCGTAAGCACGTCGACCCGGAACGGGCGAAGCGCATCGCTTCGTCGTTCTTCCATGCGGTGTTCGGGTTCTGGCCTGGCTCACGAAAGGGCAAAAACCCGGTGGGGCCGGGATGAGGCCTTTGGCCATTCGATAGAATTGCCTTATGCCAAAGGTGCTGAATCCAGCCGTCGGCGGGGCGAAGCGTTGCAGCAAGTGCGGCGAGACCCGCCCGGTGGCCGAGTTCTACGCCCACCAACGAGGCGACGGATTCAGTTCACACTGCAAACCCTGCGTTAGGCAGGCCGCGCGAAAGCCGGCAAGGGTCATAGACCCCGTGCCATGCGCGACGTGCGGCAGCATGTTCACACCCAGAAACCGCCCGGAGATCGCTAAATACTGCACCGAACGGTGCGGGCAGACCGGGAGGCGACGTCGAGACGGGCAACGCCCGGCGACGCCGGCCGTGGTGGACGGCAAGAAGCGCTGCAACACCTGCGGCGTCTGGAAACCGGTGTCCGACTTCACGCCACGCAAGAACCGGGGTGGCGCACCGATCTCGGATTGCCGCCCCTGCATGGCCGTTCGCGGTAGGAAGTACAACGCGAGCGAGCACGGGCGTAACCGACGGTACGCGCTGAGGTATGGCGTGACCGTCGAGTGGTACGAAGCGAAGCTCAAAGAACAAGATGGCCGCTGCGCCATTTGCGGAGCGCGACCCGAAAAGCGTCTCGCCATAGACCACTGCCACGTAACAGGCAAGGCGCGAGGACTTCTCTGTTTCCTGTGCAACAGTGCACTTGGTCGTTTCGAAGACGACCCGGCGAGGCTAAGAAGAGCTCTCGCCTACTTGGAGTCGTAACCCCGGCCCTGACTCCGATTACCGCAACCCGCCACAACCCGAAGGGAGGTGGCGGGTTTTGCGTACGCCTAAACCGGACCTGAAAAAGCTGATCCGGGCGAGCTGGGAATCCGCCGCGCCTGAACAGAAGCTCATCAGCATCGGAAACGACCTGGATCACCTGATCGCCGAGGACAGCGCTGGCCGCCGCCGTGTCGTCCCCATCGGAGTCGGCGCGGACATCCATTTCGGCGATTCGGTCGAGGCCGCAACGGACGGAGACAACATGCCCAACCCCAACCCGTCGCTGGCGGAACGGATCCACCAGGCGTGGAACGCCACCAGCCCGCCGGAGCAGCAGTGGATCGTCGAGGCCGCCCCTGACGAGGTGATCGTCATGGACAACACCGACCGCAGTTTGGTGCGGGTACCGGTGACCATCGACGACGACCAGATCTCGTTCGGCCCGCCGCAGAAGGTCCGCCCGGCCTACGTGCCCGCCGACGACGGGCAGGTGGCCGCGTCGCGGCTGGTGTTCGCGTCGGCGGACGAGTCCCGGCCTGCCGTGGAGCCGGCGCCGCCGGTCGACCCGCCGCCGTCCGGGCCGCCGCCGGTCCACACCCCGGCGCCGCCCGCCGACCCGGCACCCCAGACCGACCCGACCCCCGACCCGGCCGACCCCGGTCCGACCGGCAACCCCGACCCCGCCCCCGACGGCGGGGACAACCCCACCGATCCCCCGGCCGCCGAGCCGGAGCCCAACACCGAACCGAAGGGAGAGGACCCTGTGTCCACTCTGAGCAACGACACGCGCTCGCGGCTCGGCCTACCCGACGACGCCGACGACGACGCCGTCCTGGCCGCCATCGACGACCTGAAGGCCAAGGCCGACAAGGTGAACGCGGCCACCGCCGCGACCGCCGCGACCGACGAGATGAAGGCCGAGATCAGCCGCCTGTCCGGTGAGCTGGCCGGCATCAAGGCGGCGGCGGCGGCCGACACGAAGAAGGCCCTGTTCGAACACGCCGTCCGCACGGGCCGCATCAAGCCCGCCACCCGGGAGAGCTGGGAGAAGCGGTACGACAAGGCCCCCGACGTCATCACCGACATCCTCGCCTCGCTCGCCCCGAACACCGAGTTCCCGACCACCGCCCCCGGCTACACCGGCCAGGAGGCCAGCGCGGAAGAGCTGGAAGACGCCGAAGCCGACAAGCTTTTCGCCTACAACGGAAAGGCCAACTGATCATGGGCGACTACTCCCCCCTGTTCCTGCCCGGCAAGGCGATCACCATGACCGCGTCGGCGGCCGTCACCGGCGGCCAGGCCGTCGAGGTCACCGGCAACATGCAGGTCGGCCCCGGCGCCGCCGCGTCCGCGAAGATCATCGGCCACGCCGGCTACGACGCCCCGTCCGGCGGCGAGGTGACTGTGTACGGGCGCGGAACCGTCCACGAGGCCCCCGCCAGCGGCACGATCACCGCCGGGGCGTCGGTCGTTGCCGCCGCCACCGGCAAGGTCGCCGCCGCCGCCGGCTCGGAACCGGTGCTCGGTGTCGCCCTGACCGCGGCTGCGAGCGGCCGGGTCCTCTACATGGAGTTCTGACCCTCCACCACCTGAGCGGCTAGCCGCTCCCCAGCTTTCTGCTACCTCGGGCCCCACGCCATGCGTGCGGGCCTTTTCTGCGTGCCCGGAAACCGGGCATCCGCGAAAGGACGTGACATGCCCGGAACTTTCCCTCCCAACCCTCCGACTCTGTCCGGTGATCTGCTCACCATTCACCGGCTGCTTCAGTCGCCCCGGCAGGTGTCCCGCCGGCTGCGCACCCTGAAGGATCTGCGGTTCGTCTCGGACCTGATCCTCACCGGGCGGCTGCGCTCGTCCGGCGGTGCCGTGCTGGCCGAGCAGTCGGAGCCGCTGCGCAACGCACGCGACGCCCGCAGCATCGCGCCGGGTGCCGAGTACCCGCGTGACGTGCCGGGCACTGGCACGGCGATCCTCGCCGCCGTCCGCAAGTGGGGCCAGGCGGTCCGGTTGACCGACGAGGAGATCAAGCGCAGCGTGTACGGCGGCCAGGTCGTTGACCGGGCGCTGCGCAAGAGCGTCAACACGGTCATCTCCAAGGTTGACCAGCTGACCTTGTCGGTGGTGGCGGCCGAGGTGACCTCGACCCAGGCTGCGAAGGCAGCGTGGGACGCGTCGACGGCGAGGATGTGGCGGGACATCGCCCTGGCCGCCGCGAAGATCAAGGGCCGCAACGAGGGCTACGTGCCGGACACCCTCCTGATGTCCGACACGAAGGCCGCGCTGATGATGTCGGACGAGATCATCGCCCAGTTGCGGCGTCGGGAGACCCTGGACAACCCGATCTACACGGGTGAGCTGGACTTCATCGGCCCCTACAAGATCGTCACCACTGTCGAGGCGAACCTGCCCACCGACGACGTGTGGCTGTTCGACTCCACCCAGCTCGGCGGCATGGCCGACGAAGCCGAGCAGGACCCCGGCTACGCCACCAACGACAACGGTGTGCAGGTCAAGACCTTCCGCATCGACAACCACGACGCGTGGGACATCCAGGCCCGCCGGCTGACCGTGCCGATCGTCCAGGAGCCCTACGCGGGTATCCGCATCACCGGGACGGCCTCCTGATGGCCGGTCGCTACCGGGTGGTCGGCGTGTGCGCGCCGGCCACCACGGAAACCCCACACGGCATCGCGATCACCTACCACTACCAGGGCTCCTACCTGCCGGCCGCCGCCACACCGGAGGAGATCGAGCATCTGCTGTCGGTGCGGCTGATCGAGCGGGTCGACGCGGATGCACCGTCGGTGCCGGAAGGCGACGACGGGCCCACCGGCGGCGACGAGCAGGTGCCGTCCGAGGACAAGGCCACCGGCGGGGGCGGGGAACCGTCCGCGCAGGAGGAGACCCCCGGCGAGGGCGGGGAACCGGTCGAGCCGGATGAGGCCGTCGCCGAGCAGGCCGAGCGCCGCAAGGCGGCCCGCGAGAAGCTGGCCGCGATGGGCGGCAAGGCCCCCGACGGTCGGGCATCCCACGACGTGCTCGTGGAGTACCTGGCCGCCCAGGGCGGGAGCTATGACGACCTGATCCGCGCGGAGAAAGCGGACCTGGTCGAGATGGTCAAGTCCCGGCAGGGCTGACCCCACTGATGTCCGGCCGCCCGCTACGGGTCGGCGGGCGGCCGGACCCCCACCCCCGTTTGATCGGAGGTCGCCGTGGCGGGTAACCCGCAGCACGTGGTTCTTGTAGCCAACACCGAAAAATTCGTCCACTTCGATGTGAATGCGGGGATGGTGGAAGTCACCAACCTCGACGGCACCGCAGAGGTGTACTTCACCACCAACAACACCTCGGCCACCGTCGCCGGTGAAGGCTGCCACGTCCTCCCCGCCGCCATCAGCTCCCTCGAAATCCCCGACGGCACCGACGGACGCAGCTCGGTGGTACGCCTGCGCTCCACCGGCACCCCCCGCGTCTCGGTCAGGGTGTGGTGACCGTGGGAGCCCGCACCATCTACAGCACCAGCAACCCGCCACCCGTAGCGAAACTCGCCCCCGGCCAATGGCGCACCATCTACGGCTCCATCCCCGGACAAGCCTCATACCCCTCCGGCACCGAACGCGCCAGCCTGATGTTCCTGCCGGCCGGGCTGCGGTTGCAGGCCATGGCCGTGTGGTGCGCCGCCGCCGCCCAAACCCTACGGTTCGGCATCCGCGCCGACGAAAACCGGGGAGCCGGCACCCTGCTCCTCGACACGGGGCCGCTACCCGCCACCGGTGTTGTCATCGCGGCCATCGACTTCGTCGTCCCGCCCGGCCCCATCACGGGCACCCCACTGTGGCTGTCCGTCACCCCGCAGGGCGCGGCCGTGACAATGGCAACCGTGAACGTCGCGTCGGAGTGGCGGGACGCCCCCACCGCGCAACTCGTGGTCGGCGTCCGAGGCTGCCAAGCCCAAGCGGCCGGGCAGGGCCCACTACCCACCACGTTCGTCACCACATCCAACGTGGGCGGTGGCGCCCCGATCGCGGTACAAGCCGCCAACTAACCCTGCCCCTTCCGGCCATCACCAGCCCGCCCGGGTTGATCGTTCACCTTTACATGAGCAGCAAATTGAGCGGCGGCGTCGGCGTCTGCCTCCTGCTGGCCTGCGCCGCGTTCGGCCCCTACCTCGCCGCCGGTGTCCGCACCGAACAGGTAGCGGTCTACGGGGTGGCGCTGCTGGTCCTGCTGTCGATGGTGTGGGCCACCCGCCTACGGCACGCCACCGGCACCGCCCAGGCCGTCGTCCTGCTGATGGCCGTGCAGATCGCGGCGGCCACCGTCGGCATGATCGGCGTCGGGCAGGTGCAGACCATCAGAGCCCCCGGCTCCGCCGTCTCTGGGTTCGACAACCTGCTCCTACCCGTCGCCGTGATCCTCACCGTCGTCACCCTCGTCAACCCGGGCAGGCGACGCGCGGCGCTCAACACGGTGTGCACCGTCGCGGCGGTCGCCGCCTGCACAAACGCGGCGCTCGCCTGGCTGTCCACCACCACCGACCTATCCGCCTGGCTGTCCCCCTGGTGGTCGCACGGCGGCGACCTCGCCGAAAGTGTGCAAGCCAAACAGTCCGAGACCGGCCGCTATGCCGGCATGTTCGTGCAGCCCGCCGAGGCCGGCGAGTTTTACAGCATCGCCCTCATCGCGGCCGTGTACCGGCTGCGGAACCACGCCGCCCTGCTCACCGCCGCCGCAGCCATCATCACTGTCGGCGGACTCCTTGTCGCATCGAAGGTCTTCTTGTTTGTTGGTGCACCCGTCGCGGTCATCCTGATGTTGGCGATGCCCTCCCGGCGCGGTGCTCGCTACACGATGCTGGCCGCCGCCTGTTACGTAATTGCGGTAGCCGCGATTGCGGGTCACCTGGACTGGCTCGGTGTCACCCTGCCGGCGCAGTTCATGGACGACGGCGGCGACCTGAACCTGTTCACAGCGGGCCGGTTCGGGTCAGCGGGGCCGGCAACCGTCGTGACCGGCTGGAAGCTGGTCACCACCTACTCCCCGATCGTCGGGTTCGGAGCCGGCGGCCTGTGGCTCCCGTACGACAACGGCTGGCTAGAGGCCGCAGTCACCGGCGGCCTGCTCGGGGCCGCCGCCTACACAGGCGTGTTCGTCGCCCTGATCGCCGGCTGGTGGCGGTCCCGCCGCCCCGCCGCCACCGCAGAATCGGCGCTCGCCGCTGGGCTGATCGCCGTAGCGGTCGGCACATCCCTCGGCCTGCCGGGCACGACCGCTAACCGGGTCGCGACGGTGCTGTGGCTGCTGCTGGCCCTGCTGCTGTTCGTCAAGCCCTGCCCGGATGGTGCGCCGGGCCGTCACCGCCTACCGGGCCGGGCTGCGGCCGGCGGCTAAGACCCGCCTCTTTCTTCCCTTTCACCGGCCCATGAGCCGGCGCGTAGTCGTGCGCGCCGGCTCCTCGGCATGAACCGAACGGAGGGGAACGCATGGCGCGGTTGACCGGCCCTGACGAGTCCTGCCGGACCGTCTACCTGCGCGACGGGCGTGCCCGCGCCGCCGGCTTCAAAGCCACCCTGTACGTCGATGTCGACTGCATGATCCCGGCAGACGACATCCTCGACCTCGACGGGCAGCCCATCCCCGGCGCGGTCGTCGAGGTCGACGAGTACAGCCGCCTACCGCTGGTGCTGTACCCCGACGGGGTCAAGGCGCTCTACACGACGGTCGCGGACGGGCCGGTTGTGGTGCTGCACGCCGCCTCAAACGAACGGCTGGCCGGCCTCGAAGAGTTGGCCGGCTCCATGCCGGACCCAACAACGGTGATGACGGGGGACCGGAACCTGGCCGAGCTGGCTGACCGGGCATCGGCCCGCCTCAACTTGGGATTGAGTGAGGCGGCCACCAGGGACATCGGCGCGGGTGCTGGCACGATCGCCGCTGGCGACGACTCCCGCATCGTCGGAGCCGCGCAACGGGAGCTGAACCTGTCGGATGTGGCCAGCCCGACACTGGCCCGCGCCAACCTGGGGCTCGGCAACGTCGACAACACTTCCGACGCTGCTAAGCCGGTGTCGGCGGCCACGCAGGCGGCCTTGAACGGTAAGGCCCCGCTCAACAACCCGGCGTTCACCGGCACGGTCACCGGCGTCACCAAGGCACACGTGGGGCTCGGTGCCGTCGACAACACCGCCGACATGGACAAGCCCGTCTCCACCGCCACCCAGGCCGCGCTGAACGGTAAGGCCCCGCTCAACAACCCCACGTTCACCGGCACCGTTTCTGGTGTCACCAAGGCGCACGTTGGGCTCGGCAACGTGGATAACACCTCCGACGCTGCTAAGCCGGTGTCGACGGCGCAGGCCACCGCGCTCGCCGCGAAGCTCACCCGCGGTGAGACGTGGGTGTCTGTCACCGATTACGGGGCGGTCGGGGACGCCCAGTACCTCGACCAGCGGGGCACCGGGGCGTGGGGGTTGGCGAGTTTCGTGCCGCAGGACCCGGCCACGTACGGCCGGTGTTTCACCAATTCCGTTTTCACCGTGCCGGCCACGGACAACACGGCCGCGTTCCGGAGCGCGTGGGACGCGTTGATGGCATCGGGCAAGTTCTCGTTCACACGGCGGGACATCCTCACCGGATATCGCGGGTCCCGGCTGCGGCTGCACATCCCGGCCGGGGCGTACTACATTTCCGACGCGGCGGCTCTGTTCTCGTTGGAGCGTGCCGCCCCGTCAGGCACACCGGTCGGTTTTGACATCACTGGCGACGGCAATTTCAACACGATCCTGTATGTGCGGATTACCGGCAACGGCCCCACCGACTACCTGTTTTATGACAACAACTGGGGTAACGGGGTCAAACTATACGGGCTGACAATCGTCGGTGTCACCGGTAATGAGCGGTTCATTTACCACACGTCGAGCGGCAACTCGAAGCGGTGGAAAATCGACTCATGCACATTCAAGGACTACAAGCAGTTCTTGCAAATCGCCGGTGGTCTAAACGCCGACAGGTGGACCCTCACCTCCTGCACCTGGTCTACCGCCGTAGCCGGTGCGAACCTCCTGACCAACCTGACCAACCCGCAAGCCGTCGGCTTCGACTTCCACTCTCCGAGTATTGTGCACTCAAACGGAGGCAACGTCTTCGATATGGGTGCGGGCGGCCACCTACGAATCTTCGGAGGAACAACCGACCTGTGGGGGAAATCCGCCAACGGTGCTGCCGGCCGATTCGCATACATCCACGGCGATGGGTCCACCCTCGGATACCAAACCATCCCAGCGATCACCGTCAATAACCACAAGTTCGAACTCCACGAAGACGCCGGCCTCGTAGACATCAACTGGAACCAGATCATATTCCGCGACTCCAGCGCCTCACTGCACGCCTCAACCCGCTGGGCCAACGGCCTGAAACACCACATCGCGGCCCGAGGGCGGGGGCAAGTATGGTGGGAAGGCGGCATGTTTAGCGACATGTACGTTGGCCTGTCCGTTGCCGGTGATTGGCCAATATCGACCAAAGCGGCAGTAACAATCCGAAATGCCATCCTTGAAATCCCCGACCTCATCGCCACCCGAGTCGGCTACTACCTCGGATCTGACGGAGACGGGCTAACCACCGACTTCCTCACGACCGTCGGCACCGGCTCCGGTGTCGGGATCGGCCGGATGATTGTGGAGGGGTGCATCCCGTACGGGGCCTCCTACAGCGGAAACCCGTCTACACACATCGCGGTCAACGGCAGCCCGTACGCCGCTCGTTCCTGGTATGCCCGGCCGGCGCAAATCCAACGGCTCATGCACCGGTACGGGTCGGCAATCCAGTTCGGGCTGCCGGCCGAGGGGCAAACGGCGGTCGTGCAGATCCCACCCGGCTGCCACCTTGTGCGGGTGGGAATCGTCAAGCAGGGCACACAGTCCGGCATCGGCAGCAACAGCCGCACCTGGAAGGTATCCGACGGCAACGGCACCGCCCTGGCCACGCTCACGGCGGTAGGCACCGCCTACCACGTGCAGGCCACCTCACCGGAAATCAACCGGACCGTCGTCACCGACAACGACCGCACATTCACCTTGTCCTGCGACCCGGCCATCCCGTCCAGCGTGGGAACGGGCGCGGAAGGCTACTTCTGGGTCGACTACATCTGACCCGACCGTGACGAGGAGGTCATGCTGTGCCGATCCCCGCCGGCCTGGGCAATGCCGAACTGCCCGACTGGGCGCCCGTGCGGGAAAACGTCGCCGACTACGTCCCCCACCGCACCCTGAAGAAGACCACGGCCACGACCACCGCCGGCCAGGACGTGTACGGGCTCACGTTCGACGGGACGACCCGGCCGACCGGTAGTGCGGTGGACCGGCTCATCCGCGACGGCATCACCTACGTGACCGGCCGGCTTCCTGCCCTGCCGGCCGGGCAGGAAGCCACCGCGGGTCTGATCGCCACCCTGTACGCGGCGTCGGCGGTCGAACGGTCCTGGCCGCATGATGACCAGTCGTTGCAGCGGGCCACCGACATGGAGAAGCGGATGGAGAGCCTGATGGCCGGGCTGGTCGAAGCGGCCGGGCCGTCCCGGGGCGACAACCTGCTACCCGCGTGGTCGTTCCCGACGCCGGCCCCTTGGGGCGACGACCTGCTCTAAAAAGGGGGGTGGCGTCGTGTCGGTGCGAGTGAAGGTGCGGGTCAGCCAGGCGGGCATCACCGCGATGATGCACCAAGAATGGCTGTACGAGGAGCTGGAACGCCGCGCGGACCGGGTCATCGCGGTAGCTGCGGCGACCGCCCCGAAACGCTCCGGTGACTACGTGCGCCGGCTCCGCAAGGAACGCATCACGGGGGCGCGTACCGCCGGGGTTCGGGTGGTTGCCGGGGCCGACCACTCCCTCATCCTGGAACGGGGCAGCCGCCCCCACATCATCGAACCGAAGCACGGCGAGGCACTGCACTGGCCTGGCGCGCACCACCCGGTCCGGCGGGTCAACCACCCGGGCACCCCAGCCATGCACATCCTCCGCAACGCGCTCCGCGCGGCGGGCGACTGATGGCCGGCTACGCGGACCCGGAGCTGCTGGTATCCCAGTGGCTTCACGAGCGGCTTGACGGCTGCAAAATGTGGGCCGATCCCGAGCTGCCGCCGGACTGGCCGTTCACCGCCCCGATCGGGCATGTGCAACGCGGCCCGGGTGAGGGCGACACGGTCCTCACCCTGGACTCGGCGCTGTTGGATATCGACTTCTACGCCAAGAACGCCGACCACGCCCGCCAGATGGCGGGGCGTGCCCGCGACGAGCTGCGGCTGCACCTGCCCGGTCACACCTGGCCGAGCGGGGTGACCGTCAGCGCGGTCGGCACCGTGACGGCCCCGTTCTGGGCGCCGGACCCGTCGGTCTACAAGCGGTCTGCCACCTACCGGGTCGTGTTCCACGGCCTCGTGCAGTAACCCGCTGACCTGCGGCAACACGTAGAATCGGACATGCAAAACAAAGATGCCCCGAACGGTGCGCGAACACCGCCGGGGCCGCCGACAACCCGACTGCACCGGGAGCCGACATGGCTGAACGTACCATCACCGTGGTCTGCCGCGACTGCGGCACCACTTTCGACCACATCACCCGCAGCAACAGGCCCAAGCTGCTCTGCGCCACATGCGTCAGAGAAGCGCAGCGCAAAGCCACACGCGAACACAAACGCCGCGAGCGGGCAGCCGCCAGGGTCGAGTACAAGGACTGCCCCCACTGTGGTGTCGAGTACGACAAGCCACGCAAGCGCCCCGGGCGGTGCGCGGGGTGCCGCAAGGCGCACCTACGGGAATACCTAAAGCAGTACCGCGTCGCGCACGCCGGCCAGCCTCGCCAGTTCTTCTGCACCATCTGCGGGGCGAAGATCAACCGGGCGGGCAACAGCGGAAAGCCGCTCTACTGCCCCCCGTGCGCGGAGACGGCGGCACGGTCCGCCAGGCTTCGAGCGGAGGCCAAGCGGACGGAGCGGCGGGCCGCGAAGCTGGCCACGCACTGCTACCACTGCGGCGACGAGCTTCCGCGTCCCTACTATCCCGGCAAGTACCCGGCACGGTGCTTCACCTGCAAACGCCAGCGGCATTACGCCTACAAACGCGCGGCGACGGCTGAGGGCAGGGCGACCGCGAGGTGCACCAACTGCGGGTCGCCGGTGGAGCCCGGTCGTAGGGGCCAGCGGCTCGCCCGGTGCTCAACGTGCCGGCGCGTTCGACGGCTTGAGCAGCAGCGGGCGTACGCCGGGATGCACGGCCACTTCCGCCGGGCTCGGATACGAGGCGCGGACGCGGAGAAGTTCACCAAGGAATCGATCTTCGACCGCGACGGGTGGCGGTGCGCGCTCTGCAACCGCAAGATCCAGCGACGGTTGAAGCACCCCCACCCGTTGAGTGCGTCACTCGACCACACCGTCCCGCTCTCGCGGGGCGGTACGCACACGAGGGCCAACGTCCGCGCTGCTCATCTTCGCTGCAACCTCAAGAAGCACGCTCGGATTGAGAACGTCCAGCTCATGCTGTTCGGCTGACACCACCCCACACATCGAATCAACCCGGCGCGCACCGCCGGGCCTTTGTCATGCCCGGAGGAACCATCCATGGCGCGAACCATCGTCCCTGTCGTCGATGCCCGCAAGGCCGGCGTGGCTATGGCCGCCGAAGCCGCCGCAGACGTCGCCAACGGCAACTTCATTCCCAATGACGGGAAGACGCTGCTGATCGCCCGGAACGGCAACAGCGGCTCGACCGCCCGCACCGTCTCCATCGTCGTCACCGGTGCCATCGACGGCTTCACGGCGGCCCCGCGCACCGTGTCAATCCCCGCGGGTGAGACGTGGGTTCTCGGCCCGTACGAGGTCGTCAACTACTCCGGCACGCTCCAGCTCAATGGCGACCACGCCGAACTGAAGTTCCAGGCCGTCCGCCTGCCCTGACCCTTCCGTCAGACCCGGACCCGCACACGTCCACCGACCCGGCATCGCCTGCCGGGCGCTTCACCATGCCCAAAGGAGAGTGACCCATGGGGGTCAACACCCAGGCGATCCGGGCCTACCAGAACGGCTTGGTCGCGGTCAGCGACTATGGCTCCGGAACTGTCGCCTTGCCCACGAATGGCACGTCCGCCCTTGACGCCGGCATCTACAAGGAGGTCGGCGCGATCACCTCGGATGGCATCACCGAGGCCACGTCGCAGGACACGAACGACATTTTCATGTGGCAGGGCAACGCGCTCGCCGCGTCGCTGCCGGGCGACTACACGAAGACGTTCCAGTTCGCGGCCATGGAAACCACGCTCGTCACCCTCGGGTTGCAGTTCCCCGGGTCGACGATCACCCAGACCGCCGAGGGCGTCACGATCGCCGAGAAGCCGCCCGTGCGTGACCTGCGCACCTGGATCCTCCACGGTGTCGACGGCACGAAGGGTCAGCGGATCGTCATCCCGCTCGGTCAGATCTCCGAGCGCGGGGACGTCGTCTGGTCCAGCCAGGACGTGACGGTGTACCAGTGGACCGTCAAGGCATTCATTGACGGTAGTGGATGCATTGCGTACCGCCACTACGTATCGGCGGACCTTGCCCTGGGTGACTGACCCGGGGCTCTCGTTCTGGTGCTGGCGGGAGTCCGTGCGGGTCGCCCGCCAGCACCTTCCCCACTTTCCTGTCGACCCGCACTAATCGAAAGGACCCGCATGATCACCGCGAAGATCGTCTGCCAGAGCAAGACCGAACCCGGCCCGACAACCCGGGCAGCGGAGGGCGAGGACAACCGCCACGTCATCGTCACGTTCGTCCCCGACTACGCCGACGGCCGCAACAAGGAATGGGCGCTCCACACCCCGGGCCTGTCGCTGACGATGGGTCTCAGGGGCTCGGTCGCCGACCAGTTCCAGCCCGGCAAGGCGTACACCCTCACGTTCAGCGAGGAGGCCTGAACGTGGCTGACAACAGCGCGCACGGGCTGACCGCCGTCATCACCGAACGGCGAGCGTCCGCGCCGCCGCAGGTGCAGCAGGACCGGGCGGAGGCGGTACACCGCCTCGACCGGCTCGGCATGATCGACGCCGCGCAGGGACACACCCCCGACAGTGTGGTGGTCGGCTACGACCTCACCATCGCCGGCATGACCCTGCCGGTCCTCGCCTACGAGGTGGCGTCGACCGAGCTGGGCCCGCAACTGACGGTCACGATGGCGGTGGATCAGGTGACCGTCGGGGGGCCGACCGCCCCCCCAACCGTTGGTGGCCGCCCGTTGCGGCCGGTGCGGGTGTGGGAGCCGCCGGCCGTGGACCCGCGCGCCGACATCCCCGGCTGGCAGCCCGACGAGCAGCCGGAGGCGAGCCGTGGCTGACCGTCCCGCCGGTGCCGTCATCGAGATCATCGAACGGCGCACCGAACCGAGCAACCCCGACCACGCGGCGGCCGACACGATCGTCCCGAACGAGATCCGCCTCAACGGGCAAGCCCTGCTCACCCCGACTGGCCATCCGGTGACGGTCCACGAGATCGCACTCCGCGAACGGGACCTGGTGCTGGTCACCCTGACCCTGTTCGCCAAGCGTGTCGTCATCGGCGTCGAGGAACCGCAGGAGGAGGTGACCGGCCGTGGCTGATGAGTTCGACGACGAGGGTTTCGACCTCGACGCAGCGTGGGCCGAAGAGGAGCGGGAGCCGTTCAAGTTCCGGTGGCGGGGCGTGTGGTGGGTCGTCCCCCACCTCGGCGACCTCGACTGGCGTGCCTCGTCCCTCGCCGACGAGATGGACGTCGACGCCATCCGAGAACTGTTCGACCTCGCGCTCCCTGACGAGCGTAAGGAGGAGTGGAACCGGGTCAAGCAGCCCGCGCCCGCGATGGTCCGCCTATTCAAGGAGTGGACGATGCACTCCGGTGAGGAACCGGGGGAAACGCAGGGCTCCGTGGACTCCTCGCCGAGCACGGGGCCTGCATCGAAGCGGACCTCCACCGCTACCACCAAATCCGGCTCCGCAAAGCCCTCTTCGGCCCGCCGGAAGACCGGTACACCGCGCGGGAACTCCTGACGTTCATTCGGCGGCTGCCCCGCGACTCCGCGCTCATGCGGAAGCTACGCGGGGACGCCGCCGACTGGGACCTGAATGCGGTGCTGCTGGCCCGGATCGACTACCGGCTAGCCGGCGCGAACTGGCAACGCTCCGGCGGTAAGGGCGGCAAGCCGAAACCGTTGGAGATCCCCGGCGCCCGCCGCACCCGACAACAGGCGGCGAAGCCCGCCCAGTCGGGTGAGGACATTGCGCAACGGCTCCGCAACCTGGGGTTGATCCCGCCCGGCGACGCCAAGCAGTAGCGGGGGAGGTCGACTGTGACCTCCCCCGTTGTTGGCCGCGTCTCTGTCGAGATCAACGCGTCCGCGAAGGGCTTTGCCCGTAGCCTGCGCACGGAACTGATCCGCGAGTTCAAGGGCGCCGGCCTGGACAAGGCGCTCCAAGACGCCATCGGCAAGCGGAAGATCAAAATTCCGGTTGAGCCGGACTACGACCACAAAGCCCCCCGGCCCGTACCGCAGGACAACACCCGGGACAACCCCGACCTGCTGATGCGCGCCTTCCGGCAGGACGTGGACCGGCAGCTCCGCGCCCTCGCGAAGCAGGCCGTCACCATCCCCGTCCGCCCGGACACCGACCGGCTCCGCGGTGACCTGGCCACCGCGCTCGGCGACATCGAGCGGCGGCTGAAGGCCAAAATCCCCACGGAGCCGGGTGACCGGCGGGAGTACGAACGGTCCCTGCGGTCGCAGGTTGAGGACGTCGCCCACCGGGTGAAGATGACCCTGCCCGCGCCCACCTTCCAAAAGCCTGTCCGGCCGCCGAAGGTGCAGGTCGAGGTCGACCCGGTCATGTCCGCCTTCCAGGCGACGGTGCGCCGCGAGATCTCCGCCCTCGCCAACCGGGCGGCGAAGATCCCCGTCGAGGCGGACACCAACGGTTTGCGTACCCGGCTGGGCGCGCAGCTCGCCGAAATCCAGCGGCACGCGAAGATGCAGGTGCCGACGGAGCCGGGCGCGCGGGCCGCCTACGAGGCCCGGCTGCGGGCGATGCTCGCCGCCGTCCAGCGGTCCATCCCGCCGATCCGCTCCGACGTCAAAGTTGATGTTGACCGGTCGGCGTTGCGGGCGGCGTTGACCGGGCTGTCCGGGCTCGCTTCGGCCGCCCGGATGGCGTCCCTCGCCGCCGGTGGGCTCGCCGGCATCGGCGCTATCGCCGGTGCCGGTGCGGCTGGTCTCGCCGGTCTCGCCTCGGCCACGGCCGGGGCCGTGCAATGGCTCGGCGCGCTCGTCACCGCCGCCGTGTCCGCCTCCGGTGCCCTGCTCATCCTGCCCGGTGCCGCTGCTGTCGCCGCGTCCGGTATCGCCGCGCTCATCGTCGGCTTCAAGGGCATCGGCGACGCGTTGAAGGCGTCCGGTCAGGCCGCCACCGGCGGCGGCGGTGGTCGGGCGATCGTCGACACGGCCCGGCAAATCGCCCAGGCCGAACGCGGTGTGGCCTCCGCTGAGCGCACCTACCAGGCCGCCCTACGCGACTCGAAGAAGGCACAGGAAGACCTCAACCAGGCCCGCAAGGACGCCGTCAAGCGCATCGAAGATCTTAACCGGTCCCTGCGGCGTTCCCAGCTCGACGAGCGCGAAGCCGCGATCCGGCTGCGGGAAGCCCGCGAGGAACTGGCCCGCGCCGAGGAGAGGGGCAACGACCCGCGTGAGATCGAGCGGGCGCAACTCGCCTACGAGGAGGCCGCGCTAGCGGTCGAAGAGGCCGCCGCTCACACCAAGGATCTGAAGGAAGAGAACGACGACGCCGTCAAGAAGGGCGTCGAAAACTCTGACCTGGTGCAGGCCGCCCTGGAACGGCAGCAGCGGGCCGCCGACCACCTCGCTTCCGCTACGGAAGGGCTCGCCTCCGCTCAGGAGGCGTTGGCTGCCGCGCAGAAGAAAGTCAACGCCGCTGGTGGCGGCGGTGGGGTCAACAAGTTCGCCGAGGCCATGGCGAAACTTGCCCCCGCCGCCCAGGCCGTGGTGCGGGCGATGATCGCGCTTCGGCCGGCGTGGGAGGCCGTGCAGCGGTCCGTGCAGCAAGCCCTGTTCGCGGGGGTTGCTGGCGACCTGACACGGCTGTCCGACTCGGTCCTGCCGACCGTGAAGACCGGGCTTGTCGGTGTCGCCGGGGTGCTCAACGGGCAGATGCGCGCCGGCATGGCCGAACTGTCCACGCGGTCCAGCAAGATCCGGCTCGCGGAGATTTTCACGAATGCGAAGGCCGCGCTGGACGGGTTGACGCCGGCTGTGCGCCCGTTCACCAAGGCGCTGCTGGATATGTCTGGTGTCGGCTCGGAGGTCACCGCCGACCTGACCCGCCAGTTCGGTGGCTTCCTGTCCCGCGTCTCGAAGCAAATGTCGGACATGGCCGCCTCCGGGAAGCTGAAGGAGATCATCGAGAACGGTGTTGCCGCGCTGAAGGCGATCGGCAGGGCCGCCCTGGATCTCGGCGGGATCTTGAAGGGGATCTTCTCCGCCGCCGACCTGGGCGGCGGTAACGGCGGCCTGTTCGGCTGGCTGCACCGACTCAACGAGCTGATCAACTCGATGGCCGGGCAGGGCGTACTGCGGGACCTGTTCGCCGAGCTTGGCCGCATCGGTGACGCGCTGATGCCGGTACTGCTGGCGTTCGGTCGGGCGTTGGTGCCGGTGTCCAAGGCCATCGGTGATCTTGCAGTGGCGTTTGCGCCAGCCCTGATCACACTGCTCGGGTCGCTCGGCGGCGCTCTGGCGTCCCTCGCCCCCGGGCTGATCTCCCTCGCCCCACTGGTGTCCACCCTCGCAGCAGGACTACAGCCCCTCGCGGACATCCTGGTCGGCCTGGTGCAATCCGCCGCGCCAGGCATGAACGCTCTCCTCGGCGGGCTCGTGGATGGGCTGAAGCTACTAGCCCCGGTCGCCCCGATCGTGGGTAAGGCCCTCGGTGACCTGATGCAGGCCCTCGCCCCCCTGCTGCCCATGATCGCGTCGGGGTTGGCGAGCGGGCTCACCGTCGCCGCGACAGCCCTGTCCACCCTGTCCGCCGAACTTGGGCCGGTCATCGGGCAGATCTCGACCATGTTCGTCGGGGTGATGAAAGAGCTACTACCCGTTCTGATCCAGTGGGGAGTAACCGTCCTGCCCATCGCGGCGAAGGCCGGCGTAGCCCTCGCCAAGGCCATCGCACCACTAGCGCCGGTCCTGGCCCAGATGGCGGCGCAATTCGCCGGGAAACTCGCCGAATACCTGCCCAAGTTCGCCGCCACCATGGCCAAGCTTGTACCGATCATCGCCGAGGTGGCGATGCAACTCGGTAAGGGGCTCCTAGACGCGCTCCTCATGCTCGCCCCGCACCTGCCGGAGATCATCGACGCGGGCCTGCAACTGTGGCTCGCGTTCGCGCAACTCCTGCCGGTCCTGCTGCCGCTACTGCCCCCGCTGGTCCAGTTGGCCACGCTGGCGATGAACGCCGCGTTGCAGTCCGGTGCGCTGCGCGTCGTCCTCGGCGCGCTGACCGGCGCGCTCAACGTGGCCGGCAGCGCGGTCCGGTTGATCACGGGTTTCATCCGTGGGCTGCTCAGCCCGGTCGACACGGTACGGGGAGCGATCGGCCGGATGGGCGACGCGTTCCGCGATGGTGCCAGCCGGGCCGGGCAGGCAGTGCGAGACCTGGCCGGGCACATCGGAGGCGCGTTCGCCAACGCCGGCAAGCTGCTGTACCAAGCCGGCCGCAACATCGTGAACGGGCTGATCAACGGCATCCGAGACATGTTCGGGGCGCTGCGCGACGCAGCCGGCCGGATGACGGGAATCATCAGCGACTTCCTGCCGCACTCCCCCGCCAAAACCGGCCCGCTGTCCGGCTCGGGTAGCCCGTACCTGTCGGGGCGGTCCATCTCCCAGATGGTCGCCTCCGGTGTCACATCCAACCTCGGCGTCGCCAAGTCCGCTGCGGCGGACCTGGCGGACCGGTTCGCGATCACTCCCCCACCGCTGACCGGGCTCGCCGGTCTGGCCGGGCTGGACCTGCCCGACGGGGGCGACCACCCAACCCAGGTGGAAATCCCCATCTACATCGGGGACGAGGTGGTGCGGGTGGTCCGCACCGAGATCAGCAGCAGTAACCGGGGCATCCGGCGGCGGGCGACGGCGGGATCGGGGGCACGGCGATGACCATGACCCTCGCCTACGACACAGGGTTGTCGCGGGTGCGGGTGTCCGTGACCGGCCTCGCCGGGGTGACGACCGTCGAGCGGTCGGCGGACTTGGTGCGGTGGACGACGGTTCGGGGTGGGGTGTCCCTCACCCCGACCGGCGGCACCATCAGCATCGACGACTACGAGTTCACACCTGACGTGGCGAACACGTACCGGGCGTCGGGGCAAACCGCCACGATCACACCCGCCATCGACAGCGTGTGGATCAAATCGTTGGCCCGGCCATTCTTGAACCGGCCGGTGCGGGTGGTCGGCTGGGACGACACCACCAGGCCCGCCCGCGCCGGGGTCTTCGACATCATCGGCCGCAGCATGCCCGTCGCGGTGACCGAGGTACGCGGCTCCCGCCGATGGTCGATCGACATCCTCACCCTCACTCGCGACGAGGCCACCGACATCGACATGCTGGCCGCGTCCGGAGACACAGTCCTGGTGCAGGTGCCGTCCACATGGCCGTCACGCGGCGGCTACGTCGCCATCGGCGACACCACCGAAGCGCACCCGCAGCGGGGCAGCATCGAACGGCTGTGGACGCTGCCGCTGACCGAGGTCGCCGCGCCCGGCCCCGACGTGGTGGGCGCCAGCTCCACCTGGCAGACCGTCATCAACGGGTACAGCCGGTGGCAGGACGTCATCACCGCCAAGCCGAGGTGGGCGGACCTGCTGGAACTGGTCGGCAACCCGACCGACGTCATCGTCTCCTAAACCAGGGTGCGGGGGTGACCGGGTGCGGCCCGTCTCCGCGCGTTTTCTGCGCACCGTCCGGGGCAGCCACGAAGTCGTGTGCGAAGCCCGAGTTGTGTCCCCCGGGCAGACCGGCGTCAACCCGACCGGCACCCTACTCAGTCTGCTCGACGGTGATGTGGAGATCGACGGCACCGCCGACATTCGTTCCACCATCGACATCACCATCAACGGGCGTGGCATGTGGCCCACGCAGGCGTCGTCGCTGCTCACCCCGTACGGCAACGAAATCCACGTCCGCCGGGGTATCCGCTACGGTAACGGCACCACCGAATGGGTGTCGTTGGGCTATCACCGCATCAACACTCCCGCCCAGGAGCAGGCACCCGACGGGCCGATCCGCGTCGCCGCCACGGACCGCATGTGGGGGCTCATCAAGGGCCGGCTGGTCAACCCAATTCAGTTTGGGCCCACCGCGACGCTCGGGTTCATCGTCTCCACCCTGGTCCGCGAGGTGTACCCGTCGGCGGTCATCGAGTGGGACGACAACACCAGCCTCATCCCACTGTCCCGGTCACTGACGGCCGAGGAGGAACGGTTCGAGTTCCTGGCAGACTTGGTCCAGTCGGCGGGAAAAATCTGGTACTGGGATCACCGGGGCGTGCTGGTGATCCGTAAACCGCCGCAGACCACCAACCCTGCGTTCACCGTCAGCCACGGCGCGGACGGCGTCCTGGTCGAACTGTCCCGGGAACTGACCGACGAGGAGGTCTACAACGGGGTGGTGGCGACCGGGGAGGCCGCGGACACCGCCTACCCGGCGCGGGCCGTGGTCGTGGACACCAACCCGCAGTCACCCACGCGGTGGGGAGGCCCGTTCGGGAAGGTGCCACGCTTCTACAGCAGCCCGTTCCTCTACACGGACACGCAGGCGCAGGCGGCGGCGGCGGCGATGCTGACCCGGTCCCTCGGCCTGCCCTACAGCGTCGACTTCAGCATGGTGCCCAACCCGGCGCTGGAACCGTACGACCCGATCCTCGTCACCTATCCCGGCCGGTCGGAGACGCACGTCATCGAGCGGTTGACGGTGCCGCTGACCGCCAGCGAGCCGATGACCGCGTCAACCCGGGAGCAAACCCTTATCGCGCTGGGGGTGATCTAGCGTGCGGGGCGACGACCTGGTACCGCTGTTGACTGCCCCGGATTCGACGCCGGGCCTGGGCTACCGGCAGGGCGTGGTGCTGGCCTGGAATCCGTACACGACGGAGAACACGATCGATGTCGCCGGTGCGGTGATGACGAACCTGTCGATCCTCAACACCAGTGAAGCGTTGCTTCTGGCCCCCGGCGACGTGGTGGGGATTCTGACTGCCGGGCCGTCATGGTGCATCCTCGGCCGGCTCACCATTCCCGGCACAGACGCGGCAGCAACCGCGATGCGTGCGGTCAGCGACCAGATGGTCTCCGACACCAACGAGTGGTTCGATAGCCTGACCGCCCCGACCGGCGGGTACGTCGACCTAGCCCACGTTGGTCCGCAGGTGACCGCCACGATCAGCCCCGCCCGGAAGGCGCTGGTGCTGATCGGCGCCCGAATGTCCGGCAACTCCCCACTGGCTGCGTCGATGTCTTTCCGAGTCAGCGGAGCCAGCAACATCAACCCGGCGAGTTGGCGTGCAGCGGACGTGTCGATCTTGGCTGGAGGGGTTTGCACACCCGCCAGGGCCGTCTACTTGACCTCTGCGAATGGTTTGCAGGCAGGCCAGAACACGTTCACCGCCAAATATTCAGTCACGAATGGCACAACCCTGTTTACCGACCGGACGATGGTGGTCTGGCCCATGTGACCGCCCTGCGTGCCGGGACGCGATGACTTGGGCGGGGCTAGGAGATGGGTATGACCGTAATGTTGCGGTCGGCCGCTACCAGGGCGTGCTCACCGGACGCGGCCGATCGGTACTTCGCGGTGAAGGTGTTGACGCCGGGCCGCAACCCGTCCGCTGTCGTCAACAGGATCACGAACGCGCCTCGATAGCCGTGGTCGTGACGCAACGCCCGCATGTCCGATGCCCTGACAGCTGACGCCCCGCTGACCTCGAAACTCATGCCGCCCTGGCCGCCGCCACCGTTCAGGTGCGCGGAAAGGATCACCAGTACCCGGGCTGGCGGGTCAACGTTCACGGTGACGGACGGTCCCGGGGTGCGCATGTCCACGTACGCGTTGCCGGTGTCGCCCACCTGCTCGATGTCGGCCACTGTGGCCGATCCGGTATGAGCCTGCACCACCCGGGCCGTCGGTGCGTCGGCCGGTTGCGGCTTGGCGGCGGTGCGCCCGCCGATGGTGACCCCGGCGGCCAGTCCGATGGCGATGCCAGCGGCGGCGGCGATCGCCCACTTCCCCGGGATGGTCACAGACCCGCCCTGCCCGTGGGCGTGTGTCGACCACCCCACCGCACCCGAACCCACAGCCCCTTTCGCATTACGTTCCGTGTCGGTTTGCATCCGGCGAGCGTATCGGACCCGTACCAAAACGGAGGAAACCGTTGGGCACCACACCCACCTATGGGCTGCGCTACCAGGACGTCACCGACCCGCCCAACGGGCCGCTGCTGGGCCGCAACCTCGCCGAGGACGTTGAGGCGCAGATCAAACGCATCGACGCGGCCAAGCCGCCACAGTCGCGGCGGGCGTACAGCGTCACGACGCAGACGAACATCGGCACCGCCGACGTGGCATCGCTGACCTTGTCCGGCATGGTTTTCAAAGCCGGGTGGGCGTACCGGGCGTCCGTGCGGGGCATGGTGTACGGCACCACCAACGCGCAGGTCCATTTCCGGCTGCGTAAAAGCAACGCGTCCGGCGCGGACTGGGGCGAGTACGGGCGTGTCACCTGCACCGGCGCGAACCCCGGCAACGGGGCGATGGTCAGCGGCTCTCTGATCCTGCTGCGGTCGGCCGGCACGGACCTCACCACGGATGTTGCGCTGGTCGTGTCCGCGTCCACGGGTACCTGCTATGTGTTCGCGGGCGCGACGTCGCCGCGTTACCTGCTTTTGGAGGCGGTCGGGCCTGCCGCCGACTACATCGGTCTCGGCGTGGATGTGACCTGACCGCCTTGCCGTCCGCGCTTCGAGTCCGCGCCGGGGACGTCCCGGTCTAGTGAGGAGAAAAGATCCATGACGACGCTGTACGCGGACCTGTCCCACCACGACTGGGGGCGTGCGAAGGGCGAGCTGGACTGGGCGGCCATCCGCAAGGCCACCTCGCCGGTGCTGTGTCTGCGGGTCACCTACGGCGACCCGAACGGTTTCAACCCGGCCAGCCCGCACGCCGCCGAGATGGCGCGTGGCGCGAAGGCGGCAGGGTTCGACACGATCGGCGGCTACCACAACCTGATCAAGGGCGATCAGGCCTCCACCAACCGGCAGGTCGACTACCTGCGCCGCGCCCTCGACGGTGCCGGCGCGGTGTGGGCGATGCTCGACGTCGAGCGGTACCCGGAGCTGGTCGCGAACGGGCTGTGGCCGCGCTGGGATGACGTGCGCCGGTTCGTGGACCGCTGGCACGCGGTCGACAAGCGGGTGTTGGCCGTCTATCTGCCGCAGTGGATCTGGTCCGGGCATCTCGGCAAGCCCGACTTGCGGGGGCTGCGCGGCCCCCTGGTGGCCAGCAACTACGGCACCAACCCGGCCAGCTCCCCATCCGGGGTGTACTCGGCCCGGGGCGGGGACAGCGGGCCGGGCTGGGCCGCGTACGGCGGTGTCACCCCGTCGATCTGGCAGTACGGCTCCAACATCAACTGCCCCGGCGCGTCGAAGCAGACCGACGTCAACGCATTCCGGGGCAGCCTCGCGCAATTGCGGGCGCTGCTCACCGGACCGGTCGCCGGACCGCCCGCCGGGCCACTCACCGGCCCACCTCAGAAGGAGAACGACATGCCCACCGCCAAAGAGATCGCGCAGGCCGTATGGCGCTACGACCCGGACGACGCCAAGGACCCGTCGGCGCTGGTCAACCCGCCGTGGAGGAGCGACGCGAAGACCAACCCGACCGTCAAATACAGCTTCGGTCTCGGCGATATCTGGAACCGGGTGCACGACCTTCAGGAGGGTCAGGCCGCCTCCCGGCTGCGCGACGAGGCGATCCTGCGGGCGGTCACCGGCGGGGCCGGCGCGGACCAGCTCCTCGCCGAGATCCGGGCGGTCGGCGCCCGGGTCGACGACCTGGCCGAGCTGGTGCGCGCCGCCCAACGCGGGGAGCTGGCCGCCGACGAGGTGGTGCGGCTCATCGGTGAGCGGCTGACCGCCCTCACCACCCGGCAGCAGACCTGACGCGGCGTCCAACGCGCCGTAACTGAACCAACCGAGACCCCCGGGGGCGTGATGTGCACCCACCAATGGCTTATCCCGGTGACGATCACCTCCCACCTGCTGATCGCCGCCTCCTACTGGGCGATCCCACTGCTCGTACTGCCGTACCTGCACCTAACCAAGCCGGTCAACAGGCTTGGCGTGCTGTTCCTGCTGTCCGGGGGAGCAACACACGTAGCGGCAACAGTGGACTTCGGAAGTCACGCCTGCTCAATGTGGTGGACGCTGCTACGCGCCGGTCACGCGGTCATGATGGTCGCGTTCGTGATCGCGTTTTGGCGTCTGCTGCGGGCAGCGTCCCGGCTGCGGCGCGGGGAGGGGACGAGCGGGAGCAACCCGTGACCGGGCCGGGACCGGCCGCCGGCCTCAACGCGCTCGACCAGTTCGCCGCAACCCTGGACGCGCTCGACGCTCACCTCACGGCGGCGGGCACGGCCATGCGACGGTCGGAGCACAACCGGCTGTCGCTGCTGCACCTGCACGCCGCCGCCGCGGCGGTCGTCGCCCCCCTGTTCGCGAGCATCGGCCAGGCGGGTATGCAGGGCCCGTCGTGGACGATCATTCGGCACATTCCTGCCGCCCCGTACAGTCTCGCGGTACTGCTCGGCGTGGGCGGTGTGATCCTGGGCGTCGCCACCTGGTTCCGGCACCGGTCCGCCGAGATGGTCGGGTTGGGACTGCTACTGGCCTGGTATGTGATCATCGCCGGGTCGTTCGGCGGCGCGGTGCTGCTGTGGCTGGCCGACGGGTCCCCGCCCGGCCCGCGTCCGCCCGCCTACCCGGCGGGGGTGTACGCCCACCTGGCGGTGATCATGGCCGTGCATTTGCGGACCCTGTGGCGGATGCGACGGCCCCGGTGACGTGGATGCACATCGCCGTCCGGGTGATCACCATCGCCGGCCCGTGGAGCGACGCCGCCGTCATCGCCGTCCCCCTAGCCACCGTCATCGCCACACTGATAGGAGGCGTCGGCACATGGCTGGTGCGCCGCCAATCCCGGTCGACAGACGCTGCCGCAGTCCGCAAATCGACGGCGGAAACCACGTCGATTGAGGTGGCTACGGCGCGGGAGCTTATCGCCGAGGTGCGGGGGATGCTCGACCAGCAACGCGCTCACTATGAGCGGCTGGTCGCGGGTATGCAGGGCGAGATCAAAGGGTTGACGGAGCGGGTCGCCACGAACGAGGAGCAGCAGCGGGCGTTGCGGTCCGCGTTCGCCGCGCATGAGACGTGGGACCGGGATGCGGTGGCGCAGTTGCGCATGGCCAGCCCGGATTGGCCGGATCCGCCGCCGGTCAGCCTCGATTAGCTGCTGCGCCGCCACAGACGGCAAACCCTGAAGCCCCGGCCAACCATTCAGGGCTTGGCCGGCTCCCTTGAATCAGAGAGAGACCCACATGTCCGTGCCCATCATCCGATCCGTCACCGCCTACCCGGACACGGTGCAGCGAGGCCAGGCCGCGCAGGTCACGATCGACGCGGTCGACCCGGACGCCCGGGTCGTCACCCTCACCGGCCGGGTCAAAGACCCGGCCGGGCATGAGGCGACCGCCGTCACCGTCCTCACCGTCGGCAGCGGCCCGCTCACCTACGAACTCACCACGGACGATCCGGCAGTCAAGATCGTCGCAGACCCGGCGGCACCCGGCCAATTCACGGTCGTCCCGGTCTGATGGGCCGCCCGGTCACCCTGACCGCCCGGGTCAGCAACCAGGCCGGGCACACCGCAACCGCCGCCGCGCGGATCATCCTGCCGCTGCTGGTGGGCATGGACGCCCCCAACGGGGCCGAGTGGGCAACCGCAGTCAAGGACTACTCGGGGATCACCTACAGCCGCGACTTCGGGTCGCCGACGACGCTGACCGCGCTCGGGGCCGGCAAGTGGGTGCCCCTGCCGCGCGGCGCGATCATGCACGTCTCCTGGAAAGGCGACACCGACCAGCTCCCCGCCTGGCTGAAAGGCCTCGACCGGCCGGTCTACCTGACCTGGTATCACGAGCCAATGGGCAAAGTGGACCCGGCCACCTACCGGGCCATCGCGACCCGCATGGGGCAGGCCATCGCCGCCCACCCCAACCGCAGGTGGGTGCTCGGGCACGGGCCGATCGTCACCCGCTACTGGCTGGACGAGGGCAAAGGCAACCCGGCCGACTGGGCGTACCCGGGCATGACCCACTACGGCATCGACTGCTACTCGCAGGACACCGGAAGCTACTGGCCGGCGGCCCGCATGTTCGGGACCGCGTTCGCGAAGGTGCGGGCCGCGTTCCCCGGTATCCGGCTGCTGGTGCCCGAATACGGGCTTGTCCGCACCACCGGCGACACGAGCGGCGCCGGCCGGGCGCAGGCGATCCGCGAGCACATCGGCTGGCTGCGCCGGCAGGACGACCTCGAAGCGGTCGCCTACTTCAACAGCTCCGTCTTCCCGCAGTTCGTCCTGTCCCCCACCTCACCCGAGGCGCAGGCGTGGCGGGACATGCAGGCCCTCTGACCTGCCTCACCAACCCGCCCATCATCCGAAGGAGTGAGCCCATGGGCTCCGTCGACATGCCCGAACTGCCCACCTACCTGCTCACCCCGAGCCTGGCCGGTGTCCTGTCCATCATCCTGACGTTCGTGCTGCCCCTCGTGGCCGCGCTGTTCATGCGCCGGTCCTGGTCCGCCGGGTCGAAGGGCCTGGTGCTGCTCGCCGTCTCGGCCGTGAAGACGTTCCTGGAAGCGTGGCTCGCCGCAGTCAACACCCACGTCGGGTTCAACTTCGCCGGGGCCGCCTACGCCACCCTCGTCACGTTCGGTGTGGCGGTGGTCGGCTACTTCGGTTTGCTGCGGGACACCAGCGTGCAGCGGGCCGCCATCACATCCGGGCCGGTCAGAGACCCGGCCGTGCCGCCGAGCCGGCTGGTCTAGCCGGCCCGCCTGAGCTGGTGCCGCTGCTTCCTCCCCAGGGAGCGGCACCAAACCGAAGTGCCCCACCCCCGACCGGGGGTGGGGCACTTCTTCGCGTTGTTCAAGGCGTCGGCTCGGCCCGTAGCTCGGCGTCGGCGCGCAGTCGGCGCAGCGTCGGGGTTCGTCGTCGCAGCGGCGGTGCCGGGCGGCGAGGGTCCGCCAGTGCTCGAAGTCCACGACCGTTGGTACCCTGATCGTGCGGGTGCGATGCCGAGAAGCGCCGCCGGCCGGAGGACAGCGAAGGGCCACCCGCGCTAGCTCCCAAATGAATCACCGAGGCCCGGCATGGGGTGGGGCCACGGCGCACCAGGGCTCCCGTGCCGGCCCGCGCCAACCCGGGGCGCGTGAGCGCCCAAACCGTGCCGGCGGTGGGTCCGGTGCCCTGCTGCGGGGCAACGAGCAGCCGGACGGCCCGCTCTCCTACGGGAGGGCGGGCCGCTTTCGTCATGTCGAGGCGCGACCGCCTATGCCACACACTCGCCCGAATCGCCCGACTCGTCAGGCGGTAGGCCGCCGCCGCTTCTTCCTGGGCACCGGCGTCGCTACCGTGGCCGCACTCCCGCCGTCCGGCCCGCAACCCGGCTCCACGCAAACGCATTTACCGCCGTACGGCTTCAACTCCCGATCCCCTATACAACGGTGCCGACCACCAACCTCAGGCATCGCGCAGCCCATGCACCGGCCCGACTCCCCCGGCCGCATTGACCTCACCTCGGGTGGGGACACCGGAAAAACCCGATCAGCCACGCCCCGTCACCGTGCCCATCCGACGATCCGGGCGCGCAACTGCCCCTTCGGCTGCGGCGGCAAATCAACCAAAGCCCGCGCATACAGCAGGTCGAGGTAGAACAGCAGACCGGGCCGGTCACCGGAGTACGCCTTGACCAAACTCGCGCGGGCAGCCGCGCATGGCCACTCAACGTCCTGCCCGCACCCACGGCACCACCACAGTCCGGGGGACGGCAGGTGGTCGTCGCCGATCCGGGTTTCGAGCGACTTGTAGGCGCGGGCCGCAGCAGCCGACAGGCGTTCCTCCCGGGTGGCCACTACTGGTCCCGGTCGAGCTGGCCGGGGGTGATGATCGGGGCCACCGTGGGAATCGGCGGCGGGCCACCCCAACTGGGGTCGCTGGTTTCGGTCTGCTCGGGCGGGCAGGCGCCACCGCGATGGGGGTACGCGGTTGCCGGTCCGGTCTGGTCGATCTGCGGTCCCGGCTCCGCCTTGCGTCGCCGTCGGAATGGCCACACCGCGTTCCCCCTCCACCAGACGACCCGCGCCCCGGCCGGGGCGGGGGTGGGCGGCGGCGGTGTCGCTCACATCGCTGGAAACGGAAACTCACCGCCGCCGCCCGCTACGGGCTGCTCGGCCGTCGATGCGGGACGGGGGGCCCGCACCGGCAAAGCCGGGCATCCGCATACGGACCGTAACGAGGCGGGCGCGATGCGAGTGCCCCACCCCGGGGCAGTACCCCGGGGTGGGGTAGTCGGCCGGAAGGGGGTTAGGCGATCCCGACCCGGCCGGCGAGCAGCCGCAGATCCGCGCGGGTCGTCGGCGTCTCCCGGGTCAGCAACTCCCGCACGATCGAGCGCATCAGCAGATTCAGGCGGGACTCCTCCGGCACGTCCCGGTCCGCGCGCAGCAGCATCGTGATCGCGGCCAGGTCTTCCCGCCGGGACGCGTAGGCGCGGGCCAGATGCGTGTAGTG
Organism: Micromonospora sp. NPDC006766; assembly: GCF_040636055.1. NCBI lineage: Bacteria > Bacillati > Actinomycetota > Actinomycetes > Micromonosporales > Micromonosporaceae > Micromonospora > Micromonospora sp. NPDC006766. The sequence continues at coordinate 146,772 of NZ_JBEYIX010000001.1, forward strand.
GGAGTGCCTGCGCTCCACGGACGGAGACGCGGTGACGTCGACCCGTTCGCCTACCCGGATGGTTTCCCCGTGCCGGGACAGCTCCAACGCGGCAGCCGTCCGGTGAATCGCGGTGTTGGTGGGGCCGAAGAACAGCCAATGGTGGGTGGTGTCCCCCGTGCGGGCGGCGATCCGGTCGGCGGCGTCGAGCATGTCCCGGGCCCGCCGCTCATCCCGTAGCCGGGCGTGCTGGATAGCCGTGAGCAGGTGCAAACCACCGAGCGTGGACAGGACCACCGGGTCGCCGGGCAGGCCGCCGCTGGTGATGTCGGCGATGGCCTCGGTGCACACGTCGATGGCCTGCTCCGCGTGCCCCCGATTCGACAACACCTGCCCCAAATTCCACGCGGCCGACGCCCGGTACGCCGGATCGTCCGTCTCGTAGGCGGCGGTCAGGGCGCGGTCGGCGGCGATGGCCGCCAGGTCGTTGGCGCCCACCCGCTTCGCATAGGACCTCACCAGCAGGTACAGGTCGGCCGTCGCCCGTTGGGCTTCGCGCCGTTCCTGCCCGTCCAGGCCGGCGACCGCGGCTCGCGCCGCGTGGATCAGCCCGGGAAGGACCGGGGCGGTGTGCGTGTACCGGTGTGGGGACTGGTGCCAGGTGGCCCAGGCCAGGTGGACGGCGGTACGCAGCTCGGCCGCGTCGGGCGGGTCGACGGTGGGGCGGTAGGCGAGCATCGCCGCCCGCAGCGCCGGCACCGACTCGTGTTCGGCTGGATCATCGGGGAGTAGGCCCATGGGCAGGCCGGTGAGCCGTTCGAGGTCGCGGACGCCGAGGACGCGGGCGATTTCCAGCCAGTCGGCCAGGCTGCCGGGTGACCGTTCGCCGGACTCCCATTTGCGCCAGCAGCCGACGCTCTTACCGATGAGCGCGGCGGCGGCGTCTTGGGTGAGGCCGCGCCGCCGTCGGTACATTTTGATCCGCCGGCCGGGCGGCATGGGGTCGGTGTCTGGGTCCATGGGTACCTCCCGCGCGAGGTGTTGTCTTCGACGGTACGCCGGTAACGTCAACGAGCAAGGGGGTCCCCCGGGTCGTCGTCGGTGTCCCACGGGTCGAATCCGCCCCGCGCCGACGTGCCCTCGTATCCAGCCGCCGCTGGATCACGGCCAGCTCGTCTCCGTGCCCCACGGTCACCGTTCCCCGAGGGCCTTCAGCAGACTCATCCGGTCGATGCCGGCCCGCTCAGCCGCCTGCTTCTTGTACCCCCGCCGACCCTTCGGCGGGTTGTCCCGCACCAGCATCACCGCCATCCACGTCGCGGCAGCGAACGCCTCGCGTTCCCGGCTTCGTGCGTCGATCAGCGCCCGCCCCGCCTCTTCCGGCGTCGTCTCCCCGAGCAGGTATTGCACGACGGCGTATAGGGCCGCGTCGCGCTGGTCCTGCTGGTCGGGGTGGGGGTACATCTCGGCGATCGGCGCGACCTCGGCGGCCACCCGCTCGATCTGCTCGGCGGTCAGCTCGTCGGCGGCCGGGCCCAGCCAGGCCATCAGCTCGTCGCTCTGCATGGTGCTCTCCTGTCAGTCGTCGAAGGCGGGGGTGTCAAGGAAGCTCGCGAGGAAGGCTTCCTTCTCGTCGAGCAGGGCGAGGAAGTCGTCTCCGACCGGGGTGACCGAGATGATCGCGGTCGGCCGGACTAGCAGCTCGTACTCCCCGTCGACCGGGCGGGCGTCGGCGATCTCGTCTGCCTCGACCTCGACGATGACCCAGCCGCCGTCGCGGACGTTCAGTGCGCCGGCCATGCCGCTCATCAGGTACTCGGCGAGGTCGTCCAGGTCGGCGCAGACCGACACGCCCTCGCGGGTGAGTGCGGTGTTGCCGTTGTAGGCGTGGGAGAACTGGTAGCCGGGGTCGAGCAGTTCGTTGACGTCGCGGGCGGCGGTCTGGACTCGGTAGTAACGCTCGCTCATGTAGACGAGCCTACACGACTCGTGTAGATCCGTCTACACGAGAGGCGCAAAAGTCGCGTCATCGGGTCTCTCTCTGACAGGTATTTGACGACACCGGCCGACCTCGTTGACCCTTCCAGCCGCAAACCGCTACCGTCACACCCATCCCCGCCGACGCGGGGGTGAACCAGTGGCCCAAGTTTGGCCACACCTTCCCCACACACGTGGGGGTGACCCATCGCTGAGCACCCGGTGCGTGACCGGGCACAGCTTGTCCCCGCCAATGCGGGGGTGCACCACCCCCGACCCAACGGGTCGGGCTCCGTTGTGACGATGCAGGTCGCGCGACGTTTGCGCAGCACGGACAACGCACCCCCGACCCATCAGGGCCGGGGGCTCCGTCGTCTTCGGGGGTCAGAACGCGAGAACCGGACCGCCGCCAGCAAGCCCCGCATACAAGCCGGGCTGCCCGGTGAGCACGTCCACCCCGAGGTCAATCGCCGCGAGGACGGCGGAGGCCGCGTCGAACCGGCCGACGGTATCGCAAGTGACCGCGAGAGCACGCCACGATCCCGGGTCGGGTGCGATGACCACCGTGATCGGGTGGTTGACGAGCAGGTCCAGCCGGTCCGGATCGGCGGTCACCCGCTTCGCTTCGGCCAGGCACAGGACAGGCAGACCGACAACACAGCCAGGCTCGTCGGCGACCTCGGCGATGATCTCACCCACGGCAACCGATCCGCGCGTGAACGCGAGGACCGCAGAGGTGTCGAGGACGACTTTGACGGCCGGTTCGTCGTCGGTCACGCGGCGCGAGCCGGCAGACCGAGCTGGGTACGCAGGGCGGCGTCCAACTCCGGGGTCCACCGCTCACGGGCCGCGCGCAGCCGTTCCCGGGCGCGTTCGATGCCCTCCGGGGTGACGACGATGCCGGCGGCGGCGAGGATGTCGTCGCCGGTCGTCTCGGTGTCGGGTCGCTGATCGGCCATACCCGGCAGGATACCCCCGGACCGGGCCGCGCGGGTGGCCTATCAGCCGGCGGCTAGGTAGCCGGCGCAGGCGAGCCCGCACACCACCAGCCCCCACCACACCACCCGCTCGCTGGTGTGGCCGGTGCTGAACCGCAGCGCGTGAGGTATCCCGAGGTGGGTCCACCGGCAGCCCCGCACGTACCAGGGCCAGGCGAGCGGCACACCAGACAGGGTGCACCCGTCCCCCAATGTGTGGGCGAGGGTGCCCCACCCGGCGGGCACACCAACCCACCACCACGACACCGGGGCGGGGGCGAACGCCGCTGCGGCTGCCGTGACCAGCACGGTGACCGCGAAGGCGACGTGCCGGCGGCGTTGCCGGTAGGGCAGTACCGCCCGGACCGCTAAACCCGTGCCGATCCACACGACGGTGAGCCCGCCGGCTGGTCCGGCCAGCCACCCGGCCACGCCGGCCAGCACACCCACCAGCACCGCGAACACGCCCGTGTGGGTCAGGCCGCGGTGGCCGCCTCGGGGCGGGCGGGCCGCGCAATGCCGGCATGATCGGCCGAGCAGCCACCCCGACAAGGCCTGCACCCCCTCGGCGGTGACCTGGGTGACCGGGCCGAGGGTGTGGGCGATCGTCGACTCCGGATGATCAATGTCGGGGATGAGAGCCGTGCCGGCCGCGACGACCGCGCCCACCGCCACCGCGTACCCCGACGGCGGGCAACCAGCTGCAGCGAGCCCAGCGCAGCCGGCCAGCCAGCCGGCCGCCCCGCTGACCGCGTGCGTGCGGCCTAGCACACCGACACACCGGACGGAAGGAACATGATGCGGAAAGTCGCACCTATCTGCCACACTCCACCCATGACGACAGTGACGTGGGACCGCGACCAGGACCGCCAGCGGTGGCTGGAACGGTTGACGGCTGCCGTCACCGAGGCCACCGACAGCGGCGCCACACCCGATGAGGTGGCCGCCGCTGTCGACGCTGGCACGCTGGCGGCGGCCGAACGCGCCCAGATGCGCGCCGGTGTCCCCGTGCCCCGCCGCCCTGCCGCCGAGGCTGACCGGCCGACGTTCGTGCCGGAGCCCGGGTCGGCGCTCGCCGCCCTCATGCGCCGCACCGGCCAGCTCATCTGATCAGCCGGTAGTAGGGGCCGCGCTGCCCCGAGTCGTCCCGTTCCACCTCGCCGCGGTCGCGTAGCGTCGCCAGGATTTGGCCGCTGCGCGACCGTGTCACATCAACGCCCGTTTCCTCGGCGATCCGGCGGCGGATCTCCGCGTCGGTCAGCCACTCGTCGCCTGCCTGCCGCAGCACCATCAGGATCAGCTCCTTGGCGGTGGTCTGCGTGCCGTCAGTGGTGGCCACCGGCACCAGGTCCGTGCCCGGCGTGGCAGGGCGGGGGGTGGGGGTGAACACGTCCAGGGGGCCGACCTCCCGTTGACGCTGCGCCGGCACCACCGGGGCCGGGGCGTGGCCGGCGGCGGCCATAGCCGGCTCCGGCTCCCGACTGCGGTCGAACTTCCGCGTGTCAAGAAGCCACTTCTCCAGATGTGTTCCCGGCGCGGCTACGGTCGGCTGGTCGGGGACATGCTCCCGCTCCACCTCGTCGTCGTCGAAGTCGACCTCTTCCCCGCGCAGCTCGGCGAGCTGGCGGGCGGCCCGATCCCAGCGGCCGGCATAGGCGCGGCCTTCCTCCACGTCCCGCATCACCGGGTGGCGGGCGATGTCGGCGTGGTCGCGGGGGTCCTTACCGCCGAGCACATCCCGCACGGTCACCCGGGCGGCGACCTTCTGCCCGCGCTCGTCCAAGTCGGGGCGCAGGTGCGCGGTGGCGATCGAATGCGCCTCGATCATTTTGGGGGTGACATTGTCGGTCTGGGTGATCACCGGCCCTTCCCCCGCCTCGGGGAAGTTCACGTACATCCTGCCGTTGGGCATGGGCCCCTTGCAGCGGGGTTCCGCGCCGAGAACGTGCCCGTACTCCTCTGGCAGCGCCATGCGCAGGCACACCATCACCGCCATCGCGGTCTTCAATGCGCGGTCGAGTAGGTCCGAGGTGCCTCGCAGGACCGACATGACGACCCGGCCGCCTTCGGCGCGGCCGATCTGCGCCGCTTTCGTGATGCCCATCTTCACCAAAACGCCGATGAGCGTCGCGGCCTGGGCGACCTCTGCGCCCTCATCAGTGATGAGGATGATCGCCGGCAGGTCTTTGTCGACGGGCAGGACGCTGCTGTTGGCGGCCTTCTTCCTCCGCCGTGCTTCCGGGCTGACCTTGCGGTCTTTCATGACGGCCCGGAACACCGCGACCATGACGGCCGCCTCGTATTCGTCGTCGGCGACCCAGTCGACCACCGGCTTGACGGCGAGGCCCTTCGCCCACATCTCCACCCACGGCCAGCCGACGCCGCCGCCGTTGAAGTCGATCACCCAGACCAGGGCGTTGACCCACCGGGCCATCCGCATGATCACGCGGTGAAGGAACGTCGTCTTACCAGCGCCGGTCATCCCACCGACCAGCATCGACTTTTCCCGCAGGTTCGCGGTGACGTAGCCGCCCTGCGGTAGCCGGGACAGCTCGATGTCCTCGTTGATCGACGAGGGAGTGGTGTCCTCGCGCGCCTCCCGGTACTCGGTGAGGCAGTCCCGCAACATCACTTCCAGGACCACGATGCCCTGATGCGATCCCGGCTTCGCCCGCACCGTGCAACCTAGCGGGAGCTTCGCCTTTTCAGCGATGGTTCCGCTGCCGGTGTCGAAGCGGTTGAAGTCCAAGTCATCGGGGATTTCGGCGTAGACCCACTCGCCGTCCTCCGGCACGTCCCACGGCTTGACCCGCAGGACAGTCACCGGTCGTTTGAGTGCGCGGCGCAGCACATCAGCCCACCACGCCTCACGGGATGTGGGGGCAGGCGGGACAGCCGGGGCGGCCTGTTGCTGCGGCAGGCCCCGGACGATCCACTCGGCTGGTGCCAGCCACCGCTCGAACACGGCGACAGCAGCAGCACCGGCCCCGAGGAGGATGACGGCGGTCCACGACCAGCCGGCGGCGGTGATGTACGACGTCCAGACGCCGCCGAGCACCGCGGCTACCGCCCGGTGCACGGCGGCCCTGCCCCGTTCGCCCATCACGCTGGCCAGGGCGGCGAGGACAGCGGAGAGGAGGCCGGCGCCCAGCGGAAGCGTCCACGCCCACCCGATCGCCCCCGACTCGGCACCCTTCCATAGCAGGTATGCCGCGAGGAGCACGATGACCGTCCAGGCGATCACCCACCGGGCACCGCCGTGACGGATCAGCACCCGCTCCGGTACGACCTGCCGCCTCTCAACTGTCATCGTCATCGGGTGCCTCAGCTGTACTGCTCGTTGTAGGCGACGTCGGCGCGCTTTTCCCGGTGCACCCCGCCACGGAGGCCAGCGGCGCGGTCCCGATCGTCCGAGTGTCGGCCGTCAAACATGGGTCCCACTGTGTCCCCCTCCGAGGCCGCCGCCACAAGTTCCGCCACCACCTGCTCGTAGTCGCTGCGCGCCTTCTTGACCCTGGACCTGATGGCATCCACGGCGGCGACTACGGCCTTGTCGGCGGGCAGATCGTTCTCTCCCACGTTGTAGAGGTTGTCCAGAGTTCGTTCGACTGCCGCGAGGTGATCGCCCTTCTGATTCATGCCGGTGACCACCTCTCGGATGACCTCTCCGAGGGGGGACAGGCCAGTTCCCCATGCCTGGAGGCTGATGTCGCTGTAGTCGCTCATGCTGTGGTTCCTTCCTTGTTGGCCCCCGGTCGGGGGCGTGGCCTTGGCTGGTTCGGGGCGTTGCTCGCGCCGGTGGGGTGGGTGGTCTTCTTGCCGGCCGCTGCTCGGCCGGTTGTGGTTGTGGCTGGCGGGCGGGGGTGTGCCTGGGGCTGCGGTCGGGCGGGCGCCTGCGGTGGCGGGTGGGCGTGCGCCCGGGGTGGCTGCCGGGCGTGCGCCCGGGGTGCCCGGCGGGCGGGCGGGGTTCGTCGGGTCGGGCTTGCGGGTGTTGGCGTTCCGGGCCGGTGCGGGTGCGGGTGCGGCGGGGCCGGGCTGGCGGCCCGCGTCGTGGTCGGTGTCGTCGTCGGTGCCGCGGTTGCGGCGGTCGTGGAAGCCGTCCAAAAAGTCGCGGCCGGCGCGGCGCATGAACCCGGGCCGCTTCTCCTGCCCGCCGCCGGTGCCGCCGCTGTTGGCCGCGGTGGTGTTCTGCTGGCTGCCGCGTCCGCTGCCTCCCCGGCTGCCCCGGCGGGTTTTGCGTCGGCTGGTCGATGAGTCACCGCCGCCGCCCGTACCGCCGCCGCCGTCGTTGCTGCCGCCTCCACCGCCTCCGCTGCCGGGGCGGCGCAGGAACGCCGGAACCCGCAGCCGGAACCGGCCGCCGTCCGACCCCCGCCCGCCGCCGCCACCGGCAGGGCTGCCGCCGCTGGTCGTACCGGTGGCGGACCCGCCGCTGCCCTGCCCGCCGCCGGGGCCTCGGCCGCCGCCGAGCCGGTTACGCAGTCCGCTGAGCAGGCCGCGCAGCCCGCCGTGTGGGGCGCGGTGAGCACCGCCACGACCGCCACCGTCGCCGCCGCCGTCGCCGCCACCGGTGCCGCCGGTACCGCCGGCTGGTCCGCCATGGTCGCCGCCACGGGCCCGCCGCCGCAGGCGACCGAGCAACCCGCCACGGCCACCAGCACCGGCACCGGCACCGCCACCGGCACCGCCGTCAGCCCCGCCACCGGTGGTGTTGGTGCCCGCCGGCCCGCCGTCGCGCCGCCGCCGCAGCCAGCCGAACAAGCCGCCAGCCCGGCCGCCGTCCTTACCGCGCCGCCGCTCGGCCCGGCGGCGGATGGACTTCCCGGCCCGCCGCCAGGCGAGCGCGGCCCCGAACAGCAGCCCCAGCAGGGCCAGGTTCAGCCCGACCGCCGTCAGCGGCCCGAAGGTGAGCAGCACCCACAGCTGACCGCCGAGCAGGATCAGGCCGGTGGTGACGAGGACGTGCGTCGTCAACACCTTCGCCATGATTTTCGCGACGAGGGGGTGGACCTGCTTGACGCGCACCTTCGGCTCGGGACCGCCCGGGGTCGGGCCGGTCGTGACGGTGTGCGTACCGGCCGCCTGAACTGTCGTCGGCGCGGCGGCCGGACCGGTCACGGCACCCCCAACCGGCCCCGCAACGGTCACGCTCGGTGACACGTCAAGAGGGGTTGACGTCAAGGGGTCGACAGAAGAGGGAACACCCCCCGTTGAGCGCTGGGTGTCCGCCTCAGCCCCCGCGTCAAGTGGGGTTGACGCCCACCGCGTCAAGAGGCTGCCGATACTCACAGTTACCTCCTAGTGGAACAGGCTGGTGAGCCAGCCGAAAACGGTCCTGAACGCGTCGATGATCCAGTCGGCGGTATGTGCGATGGGCCCGTTCGTCCTGGCGATCAGCACACCGAACAGGATTGCCAGGGCGACACCGAGCAGGGACGGACGGGCACGCCACCACCAGATGACGACGGCAACCAGGCCGATCGCAGCGATGACGCCGGTGCTGATCCCGGGCGCGTGCGCGGACGCCTTCCCGGCGGCGAGCATTACCCCGGTCATCGGGCGAGTTCCCTGGCGATGGTGCCGGTGATGGCCCCGGTGAGGATCGCCGAGACGAGGACGAATTCCCAGCCCACCCCGGCGATGCGCTGCCGGAGCGTGGGCCTACTGGTGACAGACATGGGTGGTGCCTCCTTCGGTCAGTGGTGCAGTGCAGTGCCGTTGGTGCCGGACAGGGCCGGCTGCTTCGGGTCAGAGATCGGGACGGCCGGCAGCGTGCGCGCGGTGTGCTTGGCGCGGTGGGCGAGCCACCGGCGGATCGTGGGCGCGGCCACCCCCGCCTCGGCGGCGGCTTCGTCCTGGGTGCGGCCGGCGTCGACCGCCGCGAACGCGGCGAGCTGATCCGGGTCCCACGGCGGTTCGGTCGGCCGCCGCCGGCTGGTCGGGCTACCGCCACGACTGTCGGTCGTGGTGCCGCCGCGACCGGCCGCCACCCGGCCGCCGCCGCCGCTGATTGCGGCGGGTGCGGCGGCGGTTTTCGCGGCGGTGCGGGCCGCCGCGATGGCGGTGTCCCGCTCGGCGGCGGTCCGGGTGATGGCGGCGGTCAGGTCGGCCCGCTGCTGCTCGGCGGTGGCGGTCGCCTCGGCCAGCCGGCGGCGAACCTCGGCGGCCTCGGCGGCGGCCCGGTCGGCGGCTTCCCGCGCGGCGGTGATCTCGGCGCGGGCCTGGCCTGCCTGCTCGCGGGCAGCGGTCAGGTCGGCGTCAAGCCGGTCGGCCCGCTCCCGCAGCATCGCGGCGGCCTGCTCGGCGGCGGACACCTGCCGGGCGGCGTCGAGGCGGACCTGACCAAGGGTGGCGGTCAGGTCGGCGGCCTGCCGTCCGGCTACGGTGGCCTGCTGCTCGGCGACCTGCCGGGCGGCGCGCTCCCGCTCGGCCTCGTCGGAGGCGGCCTCGAACAGGGCGGCCGTCTCGGCGAGCTGCCGGCCGACTGTGTCCAGCTCGACCCGGGCGGCGTCGAGCTTGGCAGCCGCGTCGGCGCGGACCTGGTCCAGCTGGACGGCGGCCTGCTCCCGCACCCGGGCCAGCTCGGCGGCCGACGTGTCCCGCAGGTCGACAAGGGTGGCGTCGATCTGCCGGACACGCAGCCACGGGTTGACCCGCGCCCACCCGACGGCCGGTACCCCGCCCGCAAGCCGGTCGACCTGGTAGCGGCGTACCCGCTTGGCGCGGCGCACCGTTTCGAGGTGCGCGACGGCGTGACGCACGGACCCCCACCAGGCGACCTGCTCCGGGGTGGCGTCGGCGGGCAGCGGCCGGGGCGGGTGGTTCTCCCACGCCAACCATGCGCACGCGGTGTTCGGGAGGTATGTGATCCAGCGGAGGCCGAACGGCGGCCGAACGCGGGGGGCGCGCTTGGCGGTGGTCGACTGGAACAGGTCCAGCAGTTCGTGGAGGACACCCATGGACACGAGCGCGAGGTAGCCAAGGATGACGGCTGCGGCGATCGAGCCGGCGGTCCCGTCGAGGCCGTGCCAGAAGCCCATAGCCGACGACATGAGGGTGGACGACACCACGATTCGGAATGCGCGGCCGGTAGGGCGGCCGACCAGCGCTGCGGTGAACATGAGCACGGCGAAGACGACGGCGGTGCCGTCGAGGGCGGCGAAGATCAGCCATTCCCGGCCGCCGTGCCAGTGGACGGTGTCTCGGGTGAAGCCGAGGACGTTGATGCCGGACGCGGCGAGGATGCAGCCCCACAGGGCAGCGGCGAGTACGACGGCGGCAATGAAGAGGCCGCCGAGTTTCTGCCCGGTCTTCGGCGGGTTGACCTCGTACGCCTTCATGAGCCGGTGCCGCATGACGGCCAGGACGATGAACAGGCTGATGGCGGTGGTGAGCCACGCCCAGCCGGGGACGGTGTTGAGTGCGCCGGTGATCGCGGGTAGCGGGTTCCATCCGGCGGCGGGTGCGGGTTCACCCGGCACGCCACCCGGCATGAGGTCGTCTACCACGGTCACGATCGCTCCTGCTCTCGGGTGTAGGCCCATCCGTCGGCGCGTTGCAGCAGCCGGACGTGCCGGTGATTGATGCCCTGTACAAGGGCGTGGCTGGTGCGGATGTTGAAGCGTCCGGTGGTTCGTACAGCGACCCGACCAATGTGCCGGCCCTTGTTCTTGCCGGCTGGCACGACGGCGCGTACTAGGTCGCCGGTTTGGAAGCCGCGCACGGTTTTAACTCGGGGTAGCCGCAGCCGAGGGAAGCCGTGTCGGTCGTAGCATGTGCGGGCGTACCGGCCGCGTCCGGTCGCGGTGGCCACCAGCACCCGCCCCGGGCAGGACCGCACAGCGGTGAGATTCCCGACGTGTAGGGCGTCGAGGGTGTGGGTCTTTGGTGCGCCGGTCTGGTGCCGGTTCCACTTGGTGCGCCCACCGGTGGCTACCTCAACCGGCAGGCCGGTGGCGGCCAGCGCTTGCCACAGCGCCCGCCGGGTTGTCGACACGGCCGCGGCGTCTCGCAGCGGCAGTTTCGCTTGGCGTCGGATCCGAGCCAGCACAGCGGGCCGGTCCGCAAGGAAGACGTCGACCGGGGTGGCGCCCTTTGCCTGGTTACACGGGACACAGGCCAGGGTCAGATTCGACACCCGGTCCGAGCCGCCACGGGCACGCGGCACAATGTGGTCGATGTTCAGCGGCACCCCGGCTACGCCGCAGTAGGTGCACTTGCGTCCCCACTTGGCCAGCAAATACTCGCGGACCTCGTACCCGTGCAGGGTGCCGTGCTGGTACTCGACCCCGGCGATGTTCGGGTTCTGCATGACCTGGGGGTCGAACGCAACCCGCTCAACGTGGACCTTGCAAACGGGTGCCCAGCAGCGCAGCCGGTCGACCCAAGCCATGGTGTTGTCGACCCGGTGCCGTAACGACGGCGCTAACCACCCGTCCGACTTGCGGCGGTTCATGAAGCGGGGTGCGCGGTAGCGCAGGTTCCGTGACCGGCGGCCACGGCGGGCCGCAGCGCGGGCGGTGAGCCTGTCACGAATCTGCCCGCCCCGATGGCGGACTTCGATCGCGAACAGGCCGGTCCGAACCGTGTTGTCGGCGCGGAAGACGGCGATGCCGGTGAACTTCGAACCCGGGTCGATGCCGAGCTCAACCCCGTCCACCTGCGAGTCGGCTACCTCACGGTCCCCGAGTCGGATCACGAACGGGGTGTGCCGGTGTACCACCGCACGGCCGGCGGCGAGCAGCTTCCGGGCACGGGCCGGGGTGCAGGGCTGTAGCGGCCGGTGGTGTCGGTCGACAACGAACACCACCGGATGGGTGTGGGCCGCAAGGCCCTCGCCGGTTCCCGCCGAAGCGGGTTCCGGGTGACGCCGGCCTAGGCCGGTCTCCCCTCGCCCATGTTGCGCACCGGCTGCCTTGCGGCGTCCGTGTCCCGTTTCGTGGCTTCTCGGGGCCGTGTCTGCTGACGCGGATTCCAGGGTCCGGGGCTGAGGAAGCACCCCGGAGTGGGTCTTCTGACCTGTGCGCAACGTAGATCCCTCCCTTCAGAGGTTTCTGGGGCTGGTCAACCGCCACGACGAACCGAGCACGCCCGGCCTACGGGGCCGAGAGGTTGACCGGCGTTCCTCCTTCTCGCACTCCACCGTAGCAGGGTTTTGGACAGTCGGGCTAGTCGGTACAAGCGGGCGTGTCGGGATGTTAGGGTTGGTCGGTATACCGTAAGGAGGTGAGTTGCCCTGACGTCCATGACCGCGCCTGCATTCCTCGCCCTACCCCCGGCCGTAAGATCACGACCAACGGAGACGAGGGGGTGGCGTGTGGGCTCGGACGATCGGGTCGATGAGCAGCAACAGGCCGAGATCGAACGCCGCCTGCACCAAGGCGAATGGTTGAAGATCGGCGAGCTGATGGTGCTGTTCGCCAACCCGAACGGGAAGCCGCCAGCCCGGTCGAGCGTCGACCGGTGGCTCACCAGCGGGGCCAGGTTCGGGAAGAAGCGGGTGCAGATCCGCTACATGTACGACCCGTCCGGGGAGCGGATCGCCCACCCCGAGGACATCGCCGTCGTGCTCGCCGAGTCTCGGAAGATCCGCTCAGCGGACTACCCCGAGGGCATCCCCGACACACAGTCATGACCTCAGACTGGGACGTCGGTCTCGCAGCATTGCAGGACTACGCCGCCCGTCGCGGCTGTCGGCTGCCGGTCAGGCACCCGCTCGCTGGCTGGCTGGCCCGGCAGCAGCAGCGGCGGGACCTGGACGACGAGCAGCAGGCAGCGCTCGCGACCGCCGTCGAAACCTGGGAGCGTCTGCCGACCGCGCGGTGGATGAGCGACTACCGCCGGCACACAGCTGTCCTCGGTGACCTCGACGGGCACACCGTCCGCGAGGTGCACGCAGCCCGGCAGTGGATGAACATCCAACGCGAGCGGGTGAGTGAGCTGCCGGCCGGGGCGGTCCAGCTGCTTCCCCCGCCGCCGGCGTCCGAGGAGGATTCGTGGCGGGACCGCGTTGCGCTGGTGTCGCATTCCCTGGCCGGGGGGATCTTGTCGCACGCCGACCGGCGGTGGTTGAAAGAGCAGCACCGTAACCGTGATCGGCTCGCCGGCTGGCAGCAGGACATGCTGCCCCGCCTACCGTCGCCGGCTCGGCAGGCTCACCGCCGCAACACGGTGGGGATTACCAGCCGGAACGCGGCCCGGACACAGGCCGCCGCCGGCCGGACGGCCGAGCAGGCGCGTGCCGCCCTGGCTGCCTCGACCTGCCGTGCCGAGGACGAGCAGGTGCTACGGGTGCGGGTGGAGCATCCGGCGGCGAGTTTGCGGGAGCTGGCCGCCATGCTCGGGATGACTAAGGACGCGTATGGTGCCGCGCTGCGGCGGGCGTTGGCGGGTGCGGATCGGACCTGACCCCCGGGCAGCAGAATGCCGGCCACCCGCTCGGGGTGGCCAGCATCGTCGTCTCTGCGGTCAGCGGTGGAAGAAGTCTCGCCACGTCCAGCGGCGCGGCGGCTCCATGCCGGCGGCGAGGAACCCGGTCGGCTGTGGTGCGGGGGTGTCCAGCCAGGCCGGCAGGTCGGGCACGGCGGTGGTGAACGGCTGCCACTCCCCGAACATGACGTGGCGGGACACGGTCCGCGCCGCCGTGGCACCAGGTTGGTTGCCGTACAGCCGGCCCCGCGTACGAAGGTCGGCTTCCGCCCGGCTCTCGGCCGGCTCGTACTCGAACCGCCCGTCCTCCCACTCGTAGCGGGTGCCGAAAACGTTCCCGGTCTCGCCCCACGGCCCGTACTCCTCGTTCCGGTACACCACGGCGGCGGTGCCCGGGAATGCGCGGTTGATCCGGTCGGCGTCGTAGATCGCGGCGAGCAGGTCCCGGCAGGGCTCGTAGACGCGCTGCCCGTCCGGGGTGGTCACGACGATGCCGAAACCAACCGTCGCCGTGGTGGTGTCCGCCGGGGTGATGGTCATGCCGTTCACGACGGCTCCCCCTGGTAGATGTCCTGCCCGCAGTCGTGGCCGGTCGGCGTCTTGAAGTACGTTTCGAACTCGGCCTGGCTGTTCGTCAACACCGCCTCCGCACCCGCGACCGGCGACCCGCCGAAGTAGGTGCACATCAGCCGTTGGCCGCCGGTAGCCAGACAGCGGGCCTGCCCGCAATGCTCCGCGTGCGCGGCGCCGGCCTTGACGTTGCAGCCGCCGCACTGCGGGGCGTGGTCGGTCACGGTGGGCAGGACGGCCGGGTCGGCGGTCACGCCGAGCGCGGTCAGATCGATACGGGTGTACTCGCCCACCTCGACGCCGTCATCGTTGGCGCGACTCATGCCGATGACCTGTGCGATGAGCCGGCCGTCTTCCCACACCACCGCGAGAGCGCCCCGCCCGCCGCCGCCGACCGGCCACCAGAAACCGGACAGTGCGGCGGCCGGGTGGTCGTCGGGCACGTTCAGCGAGTGCGTCGACCGCCACAGGTCCCGGTTACACACGGCCTCGGCGGAGTGGACGCTGTTGTCGGCGTTCCACTGCCACGGGGACTCTTTCAGCAGGAACCCGACGTAGGTTCCGGTTCGGTCGGCGGCGGCCATCGCCGGGTCGATGCGGCGGGCCTGGTAGACGGTGCGGACCGGACGTTCGGGCAGGTCCACGGACAGGATGACGTACCGGCCGCACAGGCTCCGCCACACACCGGGGGCGCTGTTGGCCCAGATCAGCTCGGTCATACCTCGTCCTCCGCCGGCTCAGACAGCAGTTGGTAGTTGATGACGACCACGGTGCCAGCCGGGTAGTCCATCGCTTCGGCGATGGTGACTCCGAACTGCTGGGCGGCCTCGAACGTGGTCACCCGGGTACGGGTGCCGACCGCGTGGTTACCGAATCCGACGGGTCCGAACCTGCCGCCCTGGGCGTAGGCCACGAAGTACACGTAGGGGAACTCGCCGTCCTGGCCGGGCTCGTTGGTCTGGTTGGTCTGCTCGGGCTGGTCGGTCATGATGCCTCCTCAATCGATGTGGTCGGGTTGGGGTGTTCCTGTCGTCGCGCACCTGCTGCACAGGGCGGCACTGTTGCTGAACACGGCCAGCCGGCCCACCCCCTTACCCGCGCCGCAGCCGGTGCAGCCGCGACCGGCCCGGGGAAAGACCCAGGCGACGACCCTCGGGTTTGTCGGCCCGTGCGGGGTCACCGCGGCTTCTACCCCGTCCGGGCCGACGTGCCGGCAGCCGATCTGCGCGAGCGCGTTCCGCAGATCGGGGACGGTGGTCCAGCCGTTCGCCGACGGACTGCCGCCGGGGGCGGGGTCCCACGCCACCCCGGCCGGCGGGTACCGGTGCCGGCCGGTCTTAGGCCGGGGGGCGGTGGCGAACAGCCGCCAGTGGTAGCCGTCGCGGGATGCCGTCGCGGTGAGATCGGTGCGGCTGCCGCTCTTCTCCACCCGCACCCGGGCCACGGTGAGGGCTTCGCACCAGCGCAGGAACTCGACCGGCGAGTAGGCGAGGACCACGCTGATGGTGGCCGCGTGCAACACGAACGGGCCGAGCGGGTCGGTGATGTCGTAGCCGTCGGCTCCGAAGTCGTACACCTTGCCGCCGCTGGTGCCGGTGACCTCAATGTGCCCGGCCCGGAGCCCGTGGCGGGCCATCAGGACGGTGGTGTGCTGCCAGGCGTCGAGGACGGCGCGGGTTTCCGGGCCGCTGGCGATGTCTAGGTGCTGGTCGTAGCTCATGATGCGTCGCCGAGGGTGTCGCCGAGCATGTCCCGGTGGGCGGCGAACACCCGGCCGCCGAAACTGTCCGCCAGGTAGCGGACCAGCCCGTCGTAGGTGTCGGCGTAGACCCAGGCGGCGCGGCGGGCGTCATCGGCACCAGCCACGGCCGGGAACTGGCCGGTCGGGTATCCGCCGAGGTGGGTGCTGGACAGGACGGTCACCATCCACGCCTCGTCGGAGGCGCGCGGGTCGGGCACATACCGGGCCGGGTAGGTGGACCACGAGCCGCCCACGGTGAGGCCGGTTTCCTCGGCCAGTTCCCGGCGGGCCGCGTCGAACGGGTCCTCGCCCGGGTCGACGTGGCCGCCGGGCAGCGCCCAGCCGTGCCCGTCCGAGCGTTCCACCATGAGCAGCCAGCGGCGCCCGTCGGGGTCGGTGAGGGTGACGAGGGCGTCGGCGCAGGCGGCCTCACCCCAGTGGCCCAGCTCGTTCCGGCCGTACCGGACGCCGGTCGGGGCGTTCGGGTTGACCGGGCGGCCGTCGACCACGCGGAAGGGGATGAGCGCGTGGGCCTGCCGTTGCGTCCAGTCGATGAGGGTGGGGTCGGTTGTCGCGTCAGCCCAGCCCTCGGCGACGCCCCGGCCGAGCACATCCGGGTGGGTGTATTCCCGGGCCGGGCAGTCTTCGGTGACCGCCGAGCCGTAGATGGTGTTGCCGCAGCGCAGGACGGCCCGGCCGCAAGCGGTGCAGGTGTACCGCTCATTGCCGGTGGTGTCCTCGACGACGGTGTGGCCGCGCTGCTCGGCGAGGCGGACGGGTTCCCGCTGCCAGGCCAGATCGGCGGCGTACTGGTCGTCGAGGTGGGCGGCGAAGTCACTCACCGGTCGACCCCCTCCTCGCCGAGCAGTGCGGCCAGGATGTCGTCGGCCTGCTGGTACGCCGGCTGCTTGTCGACGTGCTCGGGCCGGTTGTCCCACGCGTCGGCGCGGCCGGCCCGCTGCGCCAGCTCGGTGCCGGCGAGGTGCAGGTGCCGGGCGAGCCGGTCCCGGGCGGTCCGCATGTCCAGCAGCCGGAACGGCTCCACCTCCGGCGCGTCATACACGTCGACCTGTGCGCCCCGGCGGATCAGGAACACCGCCGCGTCGGACTCGGCGAGCTGGGACCGCAGGTAGTCGATGACCGACTCATCGCCCGTGAGCCCGGTCGACCAGCCCGCACTGCTCTCCCCCTCGTAGAAGCCCTGAACGTCCCACCGTTGTCCTTCATTCGTCATGACGACGGCTCCTCATCCGCGATGCTCGACAGTTCGAGGTGGTAGATGGTGGTACTGCCGGTCGGCACGGCGGTGGTGGCGTCGACCTGCCGTAGTTCCCCGTCCTCGGCGAACAGGACGCCCGGGGTGAGGGCGGAGACAGGCACAGGTGCCCCGGCGACGGTGACCATGTGGCCGCCGTCGTAGATGGCGCAGCCGTCCCCTTCGGTGTGCTCACTACTGGTACGGCGGCGGTTCTCTGCCTGGTCGGCGCAGTTTCCGCAGCGGCCCTGCTCCGAGCCGTCGGCGGTCTGGTCGTACACCTCCCGGCAGCCCCGGCACACCGCCGGTTCCTGGAAGCCGTCCAGCCGGAGGTGAAGGTCTGTGCACGGCCCGGCGATCAGGGTCATGCGTGGACGCCGCTGCGACATGACGTCGGCCTGGTGGAGGGTGACCTCGTCGCCGAGGTCGACGTCCAGGGCGGTGCCGCCGATGTCGCGGATGGTGTTGATCGCGCTGGTGAGGTCTGCGTCCGGGGCGATGTGGAAGGTGACGATCATCGGGACGTCGATGGTGAACGCCAGGTCGTCATCGACCAGGGCGAGCGTGTGAGTGGTGGGGTCGGTCATCGGTCGGCCTTCTCACGGTCGCCGTAGGCGATGGCGAGCACCTGATCTACGGCGTCCAGGTATCGATTCCGGTCCGCCGCCCACTCTTGTCCTCGGCCGCCGTCGGTGAGCACCCATGCGGAATCGGCCAGCTTGTCCCACGCTGCCGGGTCGCGGCCGTCACGGACCCACAGTGCCTTGGCGGCATCTTCGCGGATCTGCTGCTGGTCCGGGCCGTAGTCGAAGGCGATCACGTTTTCGGTGCACACGCCGTCTCGGTTCCATGCCCGGATGACGAGCTGGTCGTCGCGGGCCGGACCGTCGCCGGGCAGACCACCGGTGATGGTCACCGCGGTCATGTCCCGGCGCCGCTCATCCCAGCGGTCGGCGATGCTCTTGCCGGCGTGGAACCTCCTCCGCTCGTCGCGTTCGGTGTCGTTCTCCCCCGCGTGGGCGGCGAACCCGAACCCGGTCAGGAGCATGTTGCCCGGCTTGAGCCGCACCACGAGTCCCTTCCCGCGGTCGCTGGACCACGGGTCGATCCGGTGGACGGTGAGACCTGCCGCCACCTTCGGTGGGCTGTCGACGTACGTGAGCCGGTCGGTGAGGGTGATGCGCCGGCCGTGGGAGAGCAGGTTACGCACGCGTTCGGCAATCGGGTCGATGGTGTCGAGGGCGACCATGGCGTGCAGGTGCCGCTCGCGGAGGATCCGATCGGTCGGGCTCATGTCACAGCTCCTTCGAGTTGAAGCGGTAGGGGTTGCCCTCATTGCCAGTCAGCAGGGCGCGGGCGGCAGCCTGCACGCGTGTCTTCCGCGAGCTGTTGGCCGGGCAGTGCGGTGGCCAGCCGGACGGGCGTGGCGTCGTGTGCCTGCTCCATTGCCGTGTCGAGGCCTGCGGCGGCGGCGATCGAGTGGCAGGCAACCGCGACGTATTCGGCGACGAACTGCCGGAGCTGCGGGTCGGGGATGAGTGCCCACGGGCCGTTTTCCAGGATGCCGGCGATGGTTTCTGCCGCGTCGGCGAGCTGCTTCTCCGCGAGGGCGAGCCGGGCGTCTTCCGTCTTGTCCTGGTGGGCGAGGGCGGCGCGGACGGCGTACAGCATCCCCATCGTGTCGGCGGAGCCTCGTTCCCACGCGTCGAGGGCGGCCTGCTCGGCACCGTTCAACGGTTTACGGCACATCGGGTCAGCCCTTCAACGGTTGGCCGTCGCGGATCTTCCGCCACGGGCTGGTCAGCTGGTAGTCGTCCTCGTAGCGGACGGTGGTGCGGTGCATGACTGCGGTGCCGGTGACGCCGTACGCCTCGCGGGTCGGCTCGTTCATCGAAGCGACGTGGGTGGCGATGCTGTCGGCGATGATGGCCGCGTGTTCGGCGTCGCCCGCCGACTGATACCGGGTCGTGCCGTTCCTGATGACGGCGGCCGACCATTCTTCGGTGACCTCGGTCGGTTTGTCGGTGCGGCCGGTGCGGAGCCGGGCGGCGTACTCGGCTTCTCGCTGGACGGCGTTGCGGACGTCGGCGTCGTACTGATCGATCAGGCCTGCGAGGTCGTCGGTGTCCTCGACTGGGCAGCCGGCCCGGCGCAGGGCGTCGCGGGCCTTGCCGATGATGCCGGCCGCGCTCTCGACCAGGTTGGCGAGCTGCCGTACGTCTCCGGTCCTGAACTGGTCGGGGTTGGCGCGGAACCGGGTGACCAGTTCCCAGGTGGCGTGGGTGTCGACGGTGACGGTCACTTCCCGCCCTCCAACGCCTCGGCCTCGGCGAGTAGCCGGGCAGCCTCGGCGCGCTTCTCGGCGGCCTCCGCCTGGCGGGCGTCCATCTCCTGCTTGTACGCCTCAACGTCGGCCAGGGTCGGGGCGACACCAGCCCGGAAGCTCTGCCCGCGCATGAACGCGTTGCTGTAGACCTGCTTCGCCCCGAGCAGTTTGAATGCCCGTGCCTCGGCGATGTGGCTGTCGCCGACGCTGTCGCTGTCGAGCTGGCCGTCGATGTAGAGCGCGGCCCAGTCGTCGGCGTAGTGGATTTCCAGTTTCATGTCACTGTTCCTTCGCAGTTCTGGTGGGGACGCGGGTCATGGTGCCGCCTCGGGTGAGCACGTCATCGATTTCGGCGTCGGTGAACGTGTCGTCCGCCTGGTTCACCCAGTAGTCGGCGCGGGCTTTGGTGATGGTGGTCCAGAACGTCTGGATCTCCGTGCCGGGTGGGAACTCCTTCGCGGTTTCAGGTGCCATGACCCGCGACCTCCTAAATTCGATAGCTTTTACATCTACCAACATACGGCATGGATGCCCCCACGTCCACGAAACACACACGACCGGCCAGCCCGAAACTTCACCCAGCCACCCCGGCGCCCCGCCCTCAGCCGGGGTTCAGCTCGGCGTGCGCCGGGTCATGCGTGTAATCCGAGTCGCGGTCGCGGACCCACCGGTCCCCGCCCTCATGCCGCAGCCGGAAGTTGCAGCGGTGCTGGCCGTGCCCGTCCGGGCAGGCGTACGCGCCGACCGGCACCGCCATGTCCTCCCCGGCCGCGACGCGCAACGCCCGCAGCTCATGCAGCGCGGCCACGGTCTCGGGGTCGCCGTGGTAGGTGATCCGCTGCTGCGACCGCCGGTAGTGGTCCTCGACCGCTACCCGGTCCGCCGCGGTGTAGTAGTCGGCGCTCGCGACGCTGCACCGGTATGCGGTGCCACTCCCACCGCCCATGCCGCCGACGGTCATCTCTGCCCCGCACACCCGGCACGGGCCAGGCTCAACCGGAGTGTGCCGGCCGATCAGCAGCGACAGGTCGACCGGGGACATGCGGTTGTCAGGCACGGTAAACACGCTCAGGGCGGCACGGGCCCGGACGATGATCTGGTTCAAGGTCACGGTGCGGCGGAGGAGAGCACCCGGCCCGGCCGGCTCGTCCAACATCACCAGCCATTCGGCGAGCGCACGCAGCGGTGGCGTGTTCCCGTTGGCCAGGTCGGCGGCACGGATGATCTCGGTCATGTGGGCCAGGTTGTCGACGGTGAGACCGGTGCCGTCAAGCCAGCCGTTGCCGGCGAGCGCTTCGACAGCAGGGTCCGGGTGGCCCGCACCGTCGGCGTCGGTTTGGTCAGCCACGGTCGGCCTCCTCGCCGTCGTTGCAGGTGCAGTCGTTGAGGATGCGCCCGCAGTCGCCGCAGTACGTGGGGCTGCCTTCGCCTCCGCATGTGGAGCATTCCCATCCGGGGGAGGATTCGCCGTCCCCGTTGCAGTCTGGGCAATCGCCGCTCGGGGGCTCGCTGGTCGTGCCGGTGATGGTCTCTTCCGTATAGCGCATGGTCACTCCTCCTCCGGGAGTTTTTGGCCGGCGAGTAGGCCGGCGTCGGAAAGGTCACGGGCCATCCGCTCGGCCGTGGGCGGGTCGTACCGGCAGGCGAGCACGGCGGCTGCTTCGTCGAGCAGGCCAGCACCGGCACGGGTGCCGCCGGTGAGGTAGCCGGCCCGGTGCAGGTCGTCGGCCGCCCCGTAGGCGTGATCCTGGCGGCGGGTGCCGTCGAGGTGGCGGGCGAGGATCGCGGCGGCACGGCCGACGGTCAGGTTGGCGAGGGTGCGCCGGCCGTGGTCGGTGAGGTGCCGGGCGGAGTAGGCACCGGGCGACAGGAGCCCGCACCGGACCAGGGCATCGGCGGCTTTCCGGTCGGCCGGGGACATGCTCTCGGTGACGTGGATGAGCCCACGGTTGTCGGCGGCCAGGGCGAGCAGTCCGGTCTGCCGGTCGGTGAGGTGGACGGTCACGGCGTTCACCGCAGGGCCTCGATCCTCTTGCGGGTGGCGGCGATGGCCTGTTCCACCTCGGCGAGCAGGGCCAGCGCGGCGTCCACGTCCGTGACCTGCGTGCGCTTGCCGGTCAGAGTGGTGCCGATGGTGCGGCCCAGGTTCCGCAGGCGGATACCGGCCCGGGTGGCGACCACCTCCGGGTCGTCCACCCGCCGCACGCGGGCGCCGACGGTCGACCAGGTGTCGCTGGTCTTGCCGAGCTGCTTGCCGTCCCGCACCCGCCAGCGGGTGTCGTTGTCGAGGACGACCTGCGTGGCGGTGGCGTGTTTGACGGTGCGCAGCTCGACGCCAGTGCCCCGGCCGGCGTCGGTGTGCAGGACGGCGACGCGGGTGCCGGGGGTGGCCCAGTTGAGATCATTGCTGGTCATGGTGCTCATCTCCGAGTCTCTGGTTCGGGTCGGGCATGGTGCCCCGGCCGTGCGGCCGGGGCGGGGCCGGGTCAGGCCCCTGTGGTGGCGATGAACGCCTTGGTGAACCAGCGCGCCCCGTAGCAGGGCAGGGTGATCAGGTAGCGGGTGCCGAGGGTGGGGCCGTTGTCGATGACGTCGATTGTGCCGGTCATGTTGGCGGCGAAGCCGCGGGTGATGGTGACGGTCTGGCCGGTCTGGAAGGTGGTGGTGGTGGTCATCGGAACCCCTTAACTCGGTAGCGCTTACAACTACCAATGTAGGCCAAGAGTCCCCCCACGTCCACGACATCTACCAAATTCCCCCGCCCCGATTTTCAGCCCGCCACCACGTCGTGCTCGGCGAGCACCATCCGACCCGCCTCGGTCAACTCCCACACCTGCGGCGAATAGATCGACCGCCCGGTGGCCCGACCGGTGCGCGCAAGCCGAGGCTCTGCGGTGGCAAGGTCGTTGCAGGTGCGGGTGACGGTCTTGTCCGACCCGCCTGCCCTCCGGTGCACATCCCGCGTTCTCTCGCCCTTCCCCCAGCCCCGGTGCCGCTTCACCTCCCCGGCAGCGATCGCGCGCATGACGGCAAGACGGGTGGCGGTCATCTTGAGCGGCGCCATGTCACTCCCCATCCCCGGCGGCCGGGTCGACCCAGCGGCGGGCGGTGACCTGGTGGCCGGAGTTGGTGCGGCGTACCTGGGCGGTGTCCCAACCGGCGACGAGATAGCCGACGCGGACCTGCTCCGGGTCACGCTCGTCGTTGTGGCCGACCGTCGTGCTGTCGGTCTCCATCCGCTTGCCGATCAGGTCGGGCCGGGCCGGCAGGGTCGCCCCGGACACGCGGACCGACGTGTGAGCCATGAGGTCCATGACCTGCCCGGCGGTCAGGTCAACCTCGACGAGCGTCAGCCCGGACATGCGGTCGGTGACGGTGAGGTGTCCCCGGCGGCCGGTGTGGCTGTTGTAGGGGTAGGAGAGCTGGACGGAGACGTCACCGGGGACGGGCTCGCGGTCGAAGTCGTCGGCGGTCATGGCTGGCCCCTTACTGGTGGTCGCGGATGGCGGCGGTGCGGACGGTAGCGCGGGTGCGCTGCCGGCGGGGCCGGCTGTCGCGGCGGCCGGCGGCGTTGGAGCGGCGGCGTTCCTGGTCGGCGCGCACGTACGCCGGGTTCGGACCCATGTTCGGGATGGTGTTGGTGGTGGTGGCCATGACGGTTCAGTTCCCCTCGGTGTGCAGGATGCGGGCGGGCGCGGCGACGATCGAGGAGACGGGCGTCAACACCCACCGGTTCGCGTAGTCACGCGGCAGCCGAGCACCGAGGTCGTAGCAGACCATGTCCCGGCCGGCGAACACGACGTATTCCGGGTTCGTCGCGGTCACCGTGACCACCAGACAGTCACCCTCGTCGGCGGCGATGGTGCGGCCGGCGGCCCACTTCCGGTCGTTGGTGCGGATGTTGACCTGGATGGCGGTGGTGTTCACGGGTGCCCCTTAACTCGATAGCGCTTACATCTACCAATCTAGCCCATGGCCGGCCCCACGTCCACGACATCTACCAAATTCCTTACCCGACCCCAGTCCAGGAACCTATGCGTGGCCGGGGCGGGGCGGTGGCAACGGCGAGTACGGGCCGGTCAATGAGTCAGACCTTCCCGTCGGGAAACAGCCGCCGGGCGAGCCACCACAGTCCGCCCATCGTCGCGACGAGTAGGACGGTGAGACCGAACAACGCCACGGCCCCGACCATCAGCCCGGTCTCCCCGGTCACGGCGAACAGGACGACACCGGCAATGAACGCGAGCGCGTACAGGCCGGTGATGACGAACGCGCCCTGCTTGATGTCGTTGTCGATGCGGTTCTTGGGTTCGGCCGACCGTGCTGCTACCTGCGGCACCGAGCCAGCCCGCCGGGCGCGTCGGGCCCGACCACGGTCGGCTTCCCGCAGGATCGCCCGCGTCCTGTCGCTACCCGGGTCGCCGCCGCTGGCCAGGTAGCGGGTTTCCATCGACTCCCCCTCGCGCGGCATCCGGCCCGCCATATCAGCTGCGGTATCAGCGATTTCCCGGGCCGTGAGGCCAACCGCGCGGGCCACCTCTTCCACCTCGCCAACGGCGGGCGCGTACGCGGAGGTGAGTGCCTGCACCTCCTCGGGGTCGAGCACCCGCCCGGACGGCAGGGTGACCTGGCCGCCGAGGAAGTTCGCACCGGCGAGCATGCGCAGCGCGGCCACGTCGCGCGGGTCGAGCTTTCCGTCCATGGCGCTTCTCCTTCGGATGTCAGTCGGTGAGGCGGTTCTCGACGGCCTGCCGGATGATCACGAACACATCGTCACCAACCGACTGGTCTCGGGCGACCAGGCGCAGGATGTCGTCGCCGGTGATCGGGGTGAGCGGGTCGCACACCCGCTGGTGCACCCAGCACCGCCAGTCGCCGATCCCCGCGCCGGTCCACAGGTGCCACACGCCGGTGATGGGGTCCTGCCACCAGTCCCGGCGGGCGGCCGGCGTAGGGCGCATCCGGTCGGTGATCTGCCGGGCGTACCAGCCGGAGGCGATCCGGCGGCGGGCCTCAGCCTGGGATGCCTCGGCGAAAGCGAGCTGGGTGGGCAGGTGGACGATCCGCCACGGCATGTACCCGCCGACACGCTGCAACGTCCACTCGCGGTCGCGGAGGCGGATCAAACGTCCGGGCTGGCTGGCGGCCATGGCGGGTCTCCTGTCCGGGTCAGCGGGTAGGCAGGGCAGCGGTTAGCGCGTCGCGCGCCGGGCGATCGTGTCGGCGGACGGGGCAATCGGGTGACAGGCGATGCAGACGCCATCGCGCTCGCTCTCGAAGAGGCCGGTCCGAACCTCGCCGACGTCCTCGGGGTTCATCAGCTTGCCGCACTTGCAACGGCGCTTGGCGGCCGTCGCCACGGTGAGCCCGGCGGCCGGGACGCCTCGAAGGGTGGCGTCCAGGCGGGCGAACGATGCGGCCCGTGCCGCCCGGAACTGGGCGGTGTAGTCGGCCGGGGGGGGGGGGGCGCACTCGGCCAGGATCTCCTGCGGGGTGCGGCAGGGGACGTCGGCGGGGTGGTACTCGCCGCACTCGTCGCACTCGGCCGACTTGGCGGCCCGGGTCTGGTACTTCGTGGTCATCTCGAACCCCCAAGTTGGTAGCACTGACATCTATTAAGATAGGCCATGATTGGGCCCGCGTCCACGACATCGCCAAATTCCCCAGGTGTGTCCTCAGGCCGGCACCGGAGCCTTCACGTACAGGTCCCGGTACTCAGCCCGCGACCACACATCACAACCCGGGTCCTCGCGGAACTCCCACCGCCACCACACCGCCCCCGACAGGCGCACACTCCCGAAGATGTCCACCGGCGCCGACGGCTGGTAGCCGGCCAACGCCTGCACCACCAGCGACGCGTCACGGTCAACCCTGTCCCGGCGCGGCAGGTACACGACCACGCCCTTGCCTCGCCGCAGCCCAACCGACGACGTGGCCGCCTTACACCCCAGCCCGGCGGAGATCACCACCGGCAACACCTTCGCCACCACGGCCCGCACGTCGGCGAAGTCCGCGCACCCGATGTGCAGCTTGTGCCCCGACCACGAATCCGGGGTGGCCAGCGGCTCCCACGCCCGGGTCGGCATCGTCTCGGCCAGGTCGTGCCAGGTCCGCAGCTCCGACACCGCCGCGTCCACGATCCCGCCCACCTCGACGTCGGTCAGGTCGGCCGGGTCACCCGGGGCCGCGATGTCGGCGGCCAGCTCGGTACCCCGGCACTCCCACCACTCTGGGGCGTCCGGGCCGGCGGTGATCGTGGGCTGCATGACCATTCGGGGCCACCTCCTCACAGGGCTATCGGGTCAGCTCGTCGATCTCGCAGCGCATCTCCGCGCCCACGTCCTCCACCAGACGCCGCGCACGGTCCGCGACCAGCTCCCCGCAACCGCGGACCTTCGCCCGCGCGTAGGCGGCTGCGCCAGCATCGGCGGTCGCCTCGGCGAGGCTGCGGCTGCCGGTCCAGCGGGCCACGATCGCCCGTTTGACGGCGAGTAGGGCCGGGCCGGGCATGTCGTGCAGGTTCCGGCGGGCCATCACGAGGCCGTGGCCTGGTGTGGTCCTGCCGGCGCGGGGTGGGCGAGCGCGAGGCGCAGGGCGGCGGCGGCGTGGTCCAAGGCCGGGCCAGCATCGGGGCAGGAAGCGCGGCCGGCGGCGCGGGCGGCAGCGATCAGGCCCATGCCGAACTCGACGGCGATGCCCCGCTGCTCGCCGGTGACGTCGGCCAGGTCATCGGCGACCACGGGCGCGGGCATCGGGGCATAGCCGAGATAGGCGCGGATGGCGTGAGCGGTGATCTGGCGGGCCGCGTTGGTGGTGCTGCCGGCCTCGACAAGGAGGGCGACGAGGTTGTAGCCGACGGCGGTCTGCATGGCGGTGAAATCGGCGGTGACGGTCATCGTGGGTTCCTCCGTGGTCGGGTTGGGCCGCCACCCGGCCGGGTGGCGGCCGGGTGGGGTCAGTCCTGGCCGGGCCGATAGGAGCGGGGGTGCACGCCGCCGAACTGGGTGCCGTTGATGGTCACGTCACCCCAGCCGCTGCCGTTGTTGGCGTCGTTGAGCAGGTCGGCGAGCTGGGCGGCGAGGGCCTTGGCCTGCTTGGTCTTCTGCGGGCCGTAGGGCTCCTCGTCGGGGCCGAGTACCCACGCGGGGTCGACGTTGGTCACGGCGATGTCGACCGACCAGCCACCGGCGAAGGAGTGGGCGCGGACGCTGACCTTGGCGTTGTCGGGGAGGGTGAGGGTGCCGTTGGTGCGGGCGGTTTTGATGGCGGCGCGGGTGGTGGTGGCGATGGCGGCCCAGGGGGTGGGGGTCTTGGTGGTGGTGGTCATGACGTCCTCCGTAACTCGGTAGCTCCTACAACTACTAAGTTACCGTAGGACGCCACCCACCACCACAACATCTACCAAATTTGCTCGGCGTGTCACCCGAACAGGCGACCACCCCGGCCGGAGTGCGCTACAGCGTCACCCCGGCCGCGATCACCACACCCGCAGCCCGCCCATACTCCCGGGCCTCCGCCTTCGTGATCTCCCCAGCGAACGCCAACGCGTTCACCACCGCCGGCATGTCACGCGGATGCTTCCGCCGCAGCTCCACCGCCTGGGCCAGCAGCCGCGCGTCGAACTCCGCCGCCGGCTCGCCCGGCCGCACCTCGACCGTCACCACGTTGCCGCGCCGCCGCACCGGCCCGCCCGCAGCCTGCGCCTGAACGTCCACCCGGCGCACCCCACCACGACCGCCGATCCCATCGCCCTTCTGCCGGCGGGGATGCCGCTCGAACCACTCCTCGATCTGCTGCCCCCGCTCCAGGTCCCACCACGGGGCTTTCCCCACGTAGCCGTCCTCTTCCGGGAACGGATCATCGGCGTACTTGCCCCGCCTGGTCCCGCCCGACTTCAGCGGGATCTCCTCCCGCGACTCGAAACGGTGCTGCGAGATCGTTTCCGGGCGCATCGACTCGACGCCCTGCACCCTCGCGCCAATCGCGGCAACGTCGGAGCGGGTGAGGAACGGGCGGTCGGGCATTTCGGCTCCCTCGGGGAAGTCGTCGGTGTCGCCCGCACGATACTCGGTAGTGCTGCTCACTGCGGTTGCCTCCGGGTGTGTTGTGGGCACGTTAACGGCGTCCCCGCCGGGATTGCTCTGCCGTTCAGGGCGGCGAGGAATAGTGCCCGTGGGTGTTTCAGCCATGATCGTCCTTTCTGGTAAGATTTGCGGTGTGAGGTCGGCGTACCGGTGCCGGGCGTACCCGACACCCGAACAAGCTGCGGTGTTGAACCGCACGTTCGGGTGCGTGCGCGTGGTGTGGAACCGCACCCTCGCTGCCCGGCACGCCCGCTATCACGCCGAGGGCAAGTCGACCTCCTACGCGGAGACGGACCGGGCTCTCACCGCTATGAAGAAGCTGCCCGAGCTGGCATTCCTCAACGAGGTCAGTGCGGTGCCGTTGCAGCAAACCCTGCGGCACCAGCACACGGCCTTCACGGCGTTCTTCACCAAACGCGCCAGGTATCCGCGCTTCAAGTCTCGGCACGGCCGTCAGTCGGCGTCCTTCACCCGGGCGGCGTTCCGTATGCGTGACGGGGCGTTGACGCTCGGCAAAACCCCCGGCGTGCTGCGGTACGTGTGGTCGTGGCCCGACGTGGACGTGACCACCGTCGACCCGACGACGGTCACCGTGTCGCGTGACCCGGACGGCCGCTGGTTCGTCACCTTCGCCGTTGACGTCGAGGCACCCGCCGCACCCGAACCCACAGGGCAGGTTGTCGGCGTCGACCTGGGGTTGAAGGATTTCGCGGTCCTGTCCCAGCCGGTACCCGGTCTGACCGACGATGAGGGCCGGATCGCCCACCCGAAACACATGGAGCGCCGGGAACGGCGGCTGAAGCGGTACCAGCGGATGATGGCCCGCAAGCAGCGGGGTTCCGCGAACCGGGCCAAGGCCAAGCGGAAGGTCGCCCGCGCCCACTCCCGCGTACGTGACGCCCGCCGGGACTTCCTCCACAAGACCAGCACCGGCTTGGTGCGCCAGTTCGACGCCATCGCGGTCGAAGACCTGAACGTGGCCGGCATGGTCCGCAACCGGTCCCTGGCCAAAGCGATCTCCCGCACGGGTTGGGGCGAGTTCCGCACCTTGCTCAGCTACAAGGCGCACCGCGACGGCCGGCACCTCGCCGTCGTGGACCGCTGGTATCCGTCGAGTAAAACCTGCTCGGCGTGCGGGCATCTGCTCGCCAAACTCTCGCTCAGCACACGTCATTGGACGTGTCCGGGCTGCGGCACCCTGCACGACAGGGACATCAACGCCGCTAAGAATCTTGTTGTCGCCGCCGGGCTGGCGGAGACGGTAAACGCCTGCGGAGCGGACGTAAGACACGGGGGACCTCCTTCCGTGCGGTCTGCGGTGAACCAGGAACTCTCTCGGGTGACCGGGGGATCCCCTTCTAAGTAAGGGGCGATGCCAACTCCGTGTGTGTTGTCGCGCGCGTGACCGGGGGTGTTCAGGTCGTTGGGGCGGCCGGCGGCTGGTCACCGGCCCGCCGGTCCGTGGCGTCTAGCACGGCCAGGACGTCGGCCAGGCCACTGTCCGGCCCTGTCACGACCGCCGCCCGGTGCAGGGTGTCCATCCGCCGTTTGATCTCGTCCAGCGCGGCGTCCGACGCGCGGCGGGCACGGAAGTACCGGCGGCCCTCGTTCGGGTTGAGGTGCTGGGCGCGGGCCATCTCGTCCCGGCAGATCACGGCCAGCTGCACCAGCGTGGCGTCGGCGAGTACGACGTCCCGGCCGTCGACCCGGACCACGGTCGGCGGCTCCTCGGCCGGGCTGGACTCCGTCTCGTCCGCGGCTTCGGCGGTGTCGTCGAACTTGTCCCGGTAGACCGCGTCGTCGGCCTCGGCCGCGTCGATGTCGTCGGCCTCGGCCTGCTCGATCTCCTCCGCCTCACGGTTGCGGCGCACCCGGTCTTCCGCCTCCTCCCGGGACAGGCCGGCGCGCATCAGCCGCGCCGTGTCCAGCACGTCCAGGCAGTCACGGCAGGTCACCCCGGCCCGCTCGGAGGCCACCCGGCCGGTCAGGGTGCAGACCGCCTCGCCGCAGGCGGTCTCGCCCTCGCGGGTGTCCCGGGCGTAGTGGCACGGCACGGTCTCGTCGACCACCCGCACCTCATCCGCGTACCGGACGTGCGGGTTCGACAGGTGCTCGAACCGGAGCACCACCGTCGGGTCGGGTGCTGTGCGGGTGACGCCGATGACGGTCGCCCGGTCGCCCCGCAGCCCGTCCCCTTCGGCGACGGCCACGACCAGGGCGCCCACCCCGAACTCGCGCCCGTCCACGTCCCGCACCACGGCCGGCGGCTCGACGTGTTCGACCACCGCGGCCTCGTCGTCGGCGTCCGTGCCGGCCCGTCGGGTGTCCCCCGCCGGGGCGGCCTGCGGCTCCCCGTCGTAAGGGGCCTCGCGGCGGGCGAACTTGCGCAGCTCGGCGGTCAGCTTCTCCCGGTACGCGTCGTAGGCGGCCCGGCAGCCGGCGTGGGTGACCTTGTCGATGTTGGTGGCGGTCTTGGTCTGCTCGGTGACCTTCTCGCCGCAGACGGCCTTGCCGTCGACACCGAACCCGGTGTGCAGGTGCACCGGCACCTCCCGGCCGATGGCACGGATGCCGGCGTCGGTGGCCCGGTGGTACGGGAAGCTCTCCGTCTTTTCGACCCAGCCCTCACGCTCACAGACGGTGTAGCTGGCCTGGTTGCTGCGGACGCTTGACCTGGTGCCGTCGTGGAAGTAGGCGATCATGGCGGCCTGGGCGGGTGTGGGCTTGGCGGTGGCGGTCACGGCGTCCTCCGGCTGATTTCGGTAGCGGTTACAACTAGCACGATACGGGACGGGGGCCGGGCGAGCAATAACATCTACCAAGTTTGCGGTAGAGAATTGCCCACCCGACCCCCCAAGGGCCGCGCCCCTCAGGCGAGCACCTTGCACCGCGTCAACACAGTCGACTTCGCACCCTGGTACTCGTCGTGCTTCTTCACGGTGCCCTTGATCCGGTGGACCGCGCCGGCCGTCTCACCGAGCGCGTCGTTCGAGGCGAACCACTTGTAAACCCGCTTGTCGTCGCCGACCAGCGTGTAGATCATCGTCGTACCCCACCCGCCGGGGATCGGCCGGATCGACTTGACCCGCACCGTCAGTTCCAGCCGCTCACCGGGGGTGCCGACGTGCTCGTTGACCAGCTCCTCGGCCTCCTGGCGGCGGATCAGGTCCCGCTCCATGGCACGCGCCCACGCCTGCGGCGCGGAGGCCAGCAGGCCGACGTTGCGGGCGCCCGCGGTCTCGGCACCGGCGACCGCCTTCATGTTGTGGACGTACTCGGTGTCACCCGAGAAGTCGTCGCTGAGCAGCCAGTCGCGGATGATCCGGGCCTGCTCGGCGGACCGCTCGACGTAGGGGCGCAGCTTGTCGCCCAACTTCCGGTCACGCTCGCTGCGCGGGTTGGGGTCGAGCACCGCCATCACGACGGACCGGGTCGGTGTTCCGTCGTAGCTGCTGGCCGGCACGAACCCGAAGGCCTGAATGGCGGCCCAGGCGACGGCGAGGATTGTGTCGATCGTCCAACGCTTCTCGTAGTACCCGCCGCCGGCCAGGAGGTGGTCGACCTCCTCCTGAACCTCGTCGGTTGAGAGGAAGACCGGGCGGCCGATCCAGCCGAGGAAGTCTTTGATGCAGGTGCTACCGACCTGGCGCTGCTCGCCGGCCTCGTCGCGCACGAGGTAGGTGCCTTTGCGGTGCCGCTGCTTGCGGCAGTGGTCGCACCAGCCTTCGCGGAGGCCGTCCCGGTCGACTTTGTCGACGCCGGGGGCGGTGCGGACGATCAGTCCGGCTTCTGCGTCGAAGTCGAGGGTGGCGATGAACTTCCAGCCGGCGTAGCTGGGGGCGTCGCCGGTGATGGTGGTTTCGTACCAGATTTCTTCGATCTCGAAGCCGAGGGCGTCGGTCTTCTTCTTGGTGACCTTCTCGGCCTGGACGTCGAGGCGACCGGTGAAGCCTCGCTTCTCAGCGCGTGCGTTGATCTTTGCGATCTTGTCCTGGGTCGCGACCAGTTCGCCGTAGGTGATCAGCATGACTGCCCCCCGATATCGGTAGCTCTTACAACTACTAAGTTAGGCCATGGGCGGGCACCTGTCCACGACAACTACCAAATTCCCCCCAGAAGTTCCCCGCAGGCACACCCCACCACCCCCGACCCCCAGGACGGTCACCCCCGCACCCTGCGCACCGCAGCCTCAGCGGCAGCCCGGCGGGAGCCGAACGCTCGACCCGGCATCGCAGGGTGAGTGAAGAACACCTCCCCCACCGCCTGACGCTGCCGGTGCCCCAACCGGTGCGACGCCGCCCGGTTGGCCCGCTGCTCGTCGGTGTACCGCTGGAAGTGCCGCACCGTCCGCCGCATTTCAGCCCGGACTGCGGCCGGGTCCAACCCCGGCGGCGTGGGTCGCCCGATCGCAAGGTCGAACCGGCCGCACCCGCAGCCGTCCACACCGCACTGCCCGTTGCCCACCCCGGGCGCATGCGAGTAGTCGGCCAGGGTCGAGGCGTGGGAGGCGCACAGGTGCCGACACCGGCACACCCGAAAGTCGTTGTCCTCGATCCACTCCCCCGGGCCAGCCGGCGGGCCGGTCTGCCAGGCCAGCCACCGGCCGGCGGTGTACCGGTGGCAGATCAGCACCACCTCGCCCGTGGCCTGGTCGCGGATCTCCACCCGGTCGGCGGGCAACGCGTCGCCCAGCTCGTACCGGGCTTGCGCCGGCGCTGGGGCGGTCATCCGGCCTGCACCAACGCCCGGCAGCCGGAGTGGACGTAGCCGTGTGCTTCCCGGCCGCGTGCGCTCCACCGCTCGTACCGCACCCACTCGTCGTCGGCGACCGACGGGCAGGCGCACCACCTGGTCGTCTCCGCTGCGCGGCCGTCTGCGGTCAGGGTGGCCTGCTCGTGTGCACCGAGCGCGGCACGCCAGGCGTCGGAGCCGGCCGGGCCTGCGGCGTTGGCCCGCTGGGACGTCTCGGCGGACCAGCCGCCGTGCATCTTCACCAGCCCGTCCGTCGTGGTGCCGAGGTCGGCGGCGAGGATGCGGCGGGCCTGGGCGACGTGCAGCGGCGCCCACTCGCTGCCGTCGCGGACCTCGATGGTGTGCAGCTCCCGGCAGTGGCCGCTGGTCTCGATGTTGGCGGCCCACGTTCGGGCGGCGGCCTCGCTGCTGAACTCCCGCGTGTAGTCGGCGCAGACGGCGCGGTGGGTTTTGGTGGTGGTGCTCATGTTGACCCCCTCCGAAGGACGGTAGTGGTTACAGCTATCAAATTACCGGATGGGGGTGCCTCGGACCAGCGAAACGCCGAACACCCCGACCAAACACCGCCACCGCGCAGCGCTCATGCGTCACGTCCGATCAGGCGGGCATGGATACGGTCACGGACAACCGACAACCGCACACCCAGCGACCGGACACCACCGACACCAGGTATCCGGTGGTCGGGGTCGACCGCCCACGCCTCATCGAGCAGCGCGGCCACCTGGACGAGGTCACCGGCCTGCAATGCCTGCTGCGCCTCGTCCACGATCCCGTCGACCCGAACGGTGCGAGCCTCCGCGTCGGCCTTGGCCTGCTCCGGCGACCGCTCAACCACGGCCGGGTCCTCGTCGATCACCTGCGCAACCGCCTTCCACACCACGCGCCAGTCGTGCCGGTCGGCCAGCCGCCGGCCAAGCTCCCCTTCGGCGAGGTAGCGGGCGACGTCCGACCGGGAACCACCGATCAGTGGTGAGGCGAAGATGCCCGGTCCGGTGTCGGCGACGGCGTTACGTACCCGCTGCTGGTCCTCGGGTGACATGCCGGCCAGCGTCGACGCCGGGGCGGTCATGCCTGCCCCCGGTGGCCGCACCGGTACAGGGTGTCGATGGTCGCCCACGACTTGCCGGACCGGTAGGCGCGGGCCGCCGTGAGGGCCTTGTCGTAGTTGCCCCAGCCCGGTTCGCAGGCGACGGCGTACACGTCGACGCCGAGCTGCCCGGGGGTGGTGGGGTTGGTGATGCGCTGCCCGTCGTTGTCGAGGGTGCGGCGCACCACGTAGCCGGCGGTGTTGGTGGTCGAGTGGCCGTCGCACCGGAGGGCGTCCCCCTGGTCGGTGGGGGTGTAGTCGGCCACGGTCAGGTCGCCGATGCGCTGGGCGCGAACGTCGGGGTCGTGGATGAGTGTGGCGGTCATGGGTGTTCCCTCCTCGGGGTTCCGGTGCGGGCGGCTAGTTGAGCTGGAACAGTTCCCGGCCTTCGCAGACGGCCACGACGGGGCCGGTTTCGAGCTGGACCATGACCTGGCCGATGGGTCCGCGCGGGAGGACCGTGGCCAGCCGTGCCGGGCCGGTGCCGGCGTTGCGGAAGATGACGGTCATGCCCGGGTTGAGGGTGTGGGGGTTGGCCCTCTTGTGTTCGGTGGTGGTGGTCATGACGCCCTCCGGCAGCTCGGTAGCTCTTACATCTACCAAGATACCGGCTGAGGGTGGCCGGGACCAGCGAAACCACGAAACCCGACCCAAATCGTCCGAACAGGTCAGCGACCCTCAGCCGTCAGCCGCGCCCGCTCCGGGCACGGCACCACCTCACCGCACACACACCGGCCGTCCAGCTCGAAATGCTGCTCCGGACGGGTGCGGTACTGCTCGACCCGCCGGTGCCGGGGGTAACCGGCGGCCGGGGCGTGCTCCCACACCAAGTGGGACACGATCGACCAGGCGGCCGAGCCCCGGCGGTCGCAGTAGTCGATCGCCTTGCAGGTGAAGGGCTCGCCGGGAACACCGTTGTG
Organism: Micromonospora sp. NPDC006766; assembly: GCF_040636055.1. NCBI lineage: Bacteria > Bacillati > Actinomycetota > Actinomycetes > Micromonosporales > Micromonosporaceae > Micromonospora > Micromonospora sp. NPDC006766. Next base: position 180,868 of record NZ_JBEYIX010000001.1, read on the forward strand.
GAGTCGGGGATCAACCCGGTCGAACGGGTCGCCGGTGTCGTCGGGTCCGTCGCCACGGAACGCCGAGTGGCATACGTGGGCCGACCACAGGCCGGCGTGCTCGCCCACGGGGCCGACCTTGCCGGTCCACCCGAGTGTCCGGCCATTGTCCGCGCGGACCACGTTCCACCCGCCGCCCCATTCCCGACGGGTGAAGCGGACCAGCAGCACGACGTCCCGCGAGGGGACAGGGCTCGGGTCGAATCCGACCAGGGCCAGGATGCCGGCCGGCAGGGCGGGCGGTGGGGTGTCGTGCGGGCAGTGCCCAATGTGGCACAGGTGGCCGGCGTGCTCGGCGTTGAGCTGCGCCTGTAGCTGCCGGATGGCGGGCTTGTGGGTGAGGCGGGCCATGGTCTTTCTCCTCGCGGGTCGGGTCGGTGGTCAGGAGCGGCGTTCGTGGTCGGCGCATTCGCGGCACAACCAGCCGCCGATGCGGCCGATCCAGCGGCACCACTCGGTGAGGCGGCAGCGGTCGCACTGGCGGTTCTCGCTACGGGGCATGACGGTCTCCTTGGGTCGGGTGGCCCGCCCCGGGTGGGGCGGGCCGGGGTAGGTCAGCGGCCGAGCTTCTTCTTCGCCTTCACCTCGGCGGCGGCCAGGATGTCGTCCGCCTGCTCGCCGAGCTTGGCGGCCAGGGCCTCCGCGATCTGCCGCGCGTGCCAGCGCCGCCCGTCGCCACTGTTGCCGCCCCGCTCGGCGTACAGCGCCCAAAAAAGGTGGGAGCCCATCGCGATCTGCGCGGCCCGCACTGTCCGCAGCGTGTCTCCGTCGACCCTCAGCACCGCCCCGTCGGGGGCGCCGATCAGCTTCGGGTCGGTCAGGCGGGCGGCCTGCTCGGCGGCAGCCTTGGCGGCCTTGGTGGTCGCGGCGGCGGCCCGGTCCCGAACGGTCCACTCGACCGGCGCGGCCGGGAAGCAGACGGTGCACAGGATGTGCGCGTGGCGGTCGAAGCGGGTGATCGCCTGCTCCATCGTGAGGCCGGACAGTTCGGGGTTCCAGCCGAAATCGGTGCGCAGGCCTCGCTTGTTGCAGGTCTGACAGGACATCGAGGAGTGGATGTGGCCGCCGTTGTTCTGGACGGTGAAGAACCGGGACCAGCCGCCCCGGCGGTTGAACTCGGCGTTCAGGACGTCGGCCTCGGCCTCGATGGCGGCGAGGGCGGTGACGGCGGTGTCGTACTTGGCGGCCATGTCGGCGAAGGTCTTGCCGTACATCACGTTGTACTCGTCGCCCCGGTTACGGCAGGCGGCCAGTGCCTCGGCGGTGGTGGCGGGCCACTCCTTGCGGGTGCGGGTGACGTAGTTGGGGCGCTCGCCGAGGCCGTAGTGGAGGCCGACGACCGCGATCTCGACTTTCTGCTCGGCCTGGTTGGCGCGGCGGTAGATGTCGGCGAGCTGGGTGTCGATCTCGACCGGGGTGGCGGTGGTGATGTCCATTGCGAGCCTCCGTGCTCGGTAGCGATTACATCTAGTAAGTTACCGGCTTAACCCCACCCTGTCCACGACATCTACCAAATTTTTCCCGCGTGTTTCCCCCAGGCACGACGAAACCCCCGAGCAGCGCCCGGGGGTTTCGTAGGTGCGGCTCGCCGGCCACCCGCATCACGCGAGGTGCAGCCCCCACTCGTTCGAGACACCGCCGTAGAACCGCTTGTCGAAGTAGTCGGTCTGGACGTCCGACCCGTCATAGTTGTACGAGTCCATCACCTCCTTGATCGCGCGGGCGAACGCCTGCAACGCGGGCGTCGGCACCAGGCGGTACCGGCGGTCGATGTAGCTGTCATCCGGCTCCTCGGTCCAGCCCCACTCGTCGGGGATGTTGGTGAGCCGCACGTCGATTGAGTTGCCGTGCCTGGTCCGGACGCTGACCTTGATCCCGGTCGGGGCGTCCCCGATCGGGTCGGCGACCTTGACGGCACCGGGGGTGGCGGTCATCTTCGCGAGCTTGCGCGCCAACTTCACCTCAGCGCGGATCAGCTTCGCGATGTCGGTGAGGGGCAGGTGGCGGGTGCCGGCGTACTTCTCGCCGTACCAGCGGTCATACGGGGTGTAGCTGCTGCCGGCCACGGCGGTCTGCTCGGCGAGGAGCTTGCGGAAGCGGTCGAGCATCCGCTGTGCGGCGGCGCGCTCGTGTTCGGGGGTGGTGGCGCGGTTCGGGTCGGCCAGGGTTTCGAGTGCTGCGATCTTCGCGCGGATGGTCTGAACGTCCATGCCAACCCCTTAACTCGGTAGCGGTTACATCTACTAACCTACCGGCCGCGATCGACCCCGTCCACGACATCTACCAAATTCGCCCGGCATGTTCTCGCGCGCAGCCGAGCCCCCGGGCAGCACCCGGGGGCTCGCGGTGGCGCAAGAAAGTCAGCAGCTCGCGAGGCCGAAGAACAGCCACCCCGCGATGCCGGTCGACCCGTCGGCGGCAACGGCAATGGCCCCGGCCGGTCCCCACTTGTCGCGGATGCGCGGGTCGTCATCCCGCACCAGACGCGAAGCCAACGCCTCGGCAAGTTCGCGTGGCGTGGGCTTACCTTCGATGACGATGTAGTCGTCCTTCTCCGCGAGGGTGCCGGTATATCCCCGGTGGCCGTACTCGTGGCGGGCCTCTTCACAGGCGTCGCGGAACGCCTCGGCCGGGTCGGCTCCGTCGGCGTACTGCTGGAACTCGTCTGCACCCACTGGGCACCTCCTGTGCTGGTTGCGGTTGGACTGCGTGGTCGGTCAGGGTCAGGCGGCGGCGAGGGCGTCGCGGTAGGCGACGTCGAACGGGATCACGCCCATGGCGGCCTCGTAGTCGTCCTGGGCGCGGGCTGCCCAGTAGCCGCGGTCTTCGAGGGCCCGCGCGGCGGCCAGCTCGGCGCGGTAGTCGGCCTCGGCGGCGGCCTCCTCCTGGTAGCCGATGATGTGGCAGTCGCGGACGGCGGCGACGTCGAAGTGGCGGGTGACCTCGTCGGGGTGGTGGTTGCCGCAGCGGACGCCGGTCGTGGTGATGGTGGGGTAGCCGAGCCAGTCGCAGGCGGTGGTGTAGTCCATGACGCCCTCCGTTATCTCGATAGCGCTTACCTCAATCAAGTTACCGGCTGTCGGGTGGCCCGTCCAGCGAATCCCCGAAACCCGGCCCCGCGTGTCCCGCACACCCCGGACACAACTGCCCCACCCACCCCTCCATCGCAGCCTCCGCCACCGCCTCCTCCGCCGTCTCGAAATGCTCCCCCTCACCACTGCCAAACGGGACCTCGCACAACGAGCACCACAACACCAGGCACGGCCGGTCAGCCCGGTACGGCAACGGCGGCTCCTCCTCCAACCGCCCCGCCAAAACCCACAAGTCGGCGATCGCCGCGAAGAACTGCGACCCCTCCCCGCCCACGCTGTGCTGCTCCTCCGGCCCGTCGTCACCGTCCTCGACAAGGAGCAGCCAACACGGTTCGGGCAGGGATCGGACGGTCACAGCGCTCAGCCCTCGTCGACCGTGACGGCGTCCCAGGCGACCGTCATCGTCTGCCCGTGCCGGCGCACCGTCGCCTCGGCCGGGGTGGCGTCGACCGCCCACCAGCCACGGCCGGCGTTCGCGACGGCCAGCATCACCGGCTCCTGCCGGTCGAGGGCGGCGCACACCCGGTCGGCGGTGGTGGGCGCCGGGGCCGGTCTGCTGCGGCGGTGGCGGGTGCGGATCAGGGTCGTGGTCGGTGCGGTCATCAGAGTCCTCCTCGTTGCGTGGTTGGTGGTGCACGGCGGCCAGGGTTGGCGGTCGTGCGACGGATCGGTGGCCCCCGGCGCAGGCTTTGCGCCGGGGGACCGTGGCCGGTCGGGGTCGTTAGCGCCGTGCCCTGCGACGCCACACCGGGTCGAGCGCCAGGTAGCCGACGATCCCGGCCGCGAAAACCGGCAGCGCGCCGGGAACCTGCCAGGTGTCGACGTGGATGGTCAGCAGCGACAGGCCGGTGGTGAGCTGCACGAACAGCAGCAGCACGCCGAACAGCATCACGGCGGCCGACACGGCGGTGGCGGCCCGCAGGAGCCGGGTGGCCAGGTCCATCACCGGCCACCCCCGATCCCGGTCAGGGCGGACGCGGCGGCCCGTGCCCCGACTACCGGGGTCACCGCCTCCCGCAGCTTCACGATCAGTTCCGGGTTGCGGGAGCCGGCCGGGTCGGCGGCGATCTGGTCCAGGACGCACCCGGCGGCCAGCTCGATGCTGGGGGCTGCGGGGTGCCGGCGGATGCCGTGCGCGGCCGACCAGTCGGCGTCCGATAGCGCCCGGTACAGGTTGGCCTCGTACGTGAGGGACATCCGCACGCTCTGCTTCTCGTCCGGCAGCCACCGCACGCCACCGTCTGCCTGTTCGGTGGCGATGGCGATGCATGTGGTGGCGGTCGCCAGGTTCAGCAGCGTCCGTGACCGGTCGGCCGGGCGGGCGGTGCGGGCGAGGGTGTGCCGGAAGCGGCGGGCGGCGGTCTGGTGGATGTTCAGCCGGTAGCGGGTGCGCCGCTGCTGGACCCGCCGCCGCCACCAGCCGGTCAGGCCGGTCACCGCTTCTTGCCCTTCGCGGCGTCGGCGAGGGCCTGCCGGGCTGCCTCGACATCCTTCGCGGCCTGCGGGCCACCGATCGCCTCGGCGAGCTTCTGCGCCTCCTCGTACTCCTTGCGGAGCCGTTCGATATCTTGGGCCATGGCTGGCCCCCCTTTCGGGTTGGTCGGCCACCCCGCCGGGCGTCGCAGTCGCCGATGTGCGGGGTGTCCTCGTGGTCGGGGACAGCGGGGGCGGCCGGGGCCGTCGGAAGCTTGTGGCCGCCCCCGCGCGGGGCTACTTCGTGCTGGTCTTGGCGTTGGCCTTGGCCGCCTCGACCGCCCGGGACGGGGACAAGTCGCCGTACGACTTGCCGCTCTGCCGGGGGTCGGTGTTCTGCTGCTTGCTCATGTGGGCCTCCATCACGGGTTGGGTTGGTCTGTGTTGACCCCGCGCGGGCCGGGAAAGCTGGTTCCGGCCCGGCGGGCTCACGTCACAGGCCGTGGGTGGCGGCGATACCGGCGGCGGCACCGGCGGCGAGGAGGAACACCACTCCCGCCAGCCTCCCGACTAGCCGGCGCAAGCGACGCTTCCGCCGGTAGGCGACGATGTCCGCGCTGGCCCGCATGTAGCCGGCCCGGTAAGCGGCGGTGTTGACGGCGTCCGCGCTGTGGATGTCCCGCAGCGCCCGCGCCTGGGCGAGGGCGTCCCGGCCGGCGTCGGTGAGGGCCAGCACCGGCCTGCCGTCGGGGTCGGCGGCGCACACGCCGTACCCGGCGTGGATGGCGACCCGCGCCCACCAGTGCATGTCGAGCGTCCACCGGCCCTGTACGGCGGCCACCTGGTAGCTGTCGGCGGCGGCGAGCAGGGCGGCGAGCTGGGGGCGGACCCGGCCGGCGGCGGCTTCCCGCCCGTCGGCGCAGATGCCCCGCGCGATGAGGTTCACCGCGGTCATCACGCCCACGCCCCTTCGAGCCGCGACGCGGCGATGGCGGCGGTCTTGGCGGTGTGCCGGGACGGGCGGCGCATCTTCTGCCGGCGAACCTTCGGCTCCCTGTCGACGGTGTCGTTCAGCTCGTCCCCGTCTGCGGCGGGCTCCGGCTCGTCCCCGGCGGCCGGGACGATGACCAGCTTCGGCCGGCGGGTCTCACGGGCGGCGGTGCGGTTGGTGCGGCGGGCGGTGACAGCGAGAGCAGCCATGACAGTTCTCCTCAGAACATGGGTTTGGATGGCGCATCGGGTTTGGTGGTGCAGGGGCGGCCCCGACCCCTTATGGCGGGGCCGCCCGAAGGTTTGGGTCAGTAGCCGAGGTCGGCGCGCAGGCGGGCGAGCAGCCCGTCCCGGTCGAATCCGGTGGCGGCGTCGGCCAGGGGCTCGATCAGCCGCATGGCCGTTTCCGCGTCCGTGACGCGGGGCTCGTAGCCGGGGCGGCCCCGGTAGTCGTTGGCGATGCCGGCGAGCGCCTCGGTGATCTGCTCGGCGATCTGCTCGTCGTCGTGCCCGGCCTGCCGTCCGTTGCGGACGATCCGGGCCACCAGGGCGGCGTCCTCGGGGACGCCGAATGTGAGCGTGTCGAACACGGTGGTGGTGTGCTGGTCGCCGGGCTGAACGAGTGTGCTGGTCATGTCGGGGGCCTCTCCCGATCGGGGGCTTGCGGGTGGTGTTGGTAGCACCGGCCCGCTCACCGGTAGTTGTTACATCTATCAAGTTACCGGGGGTGCTCCCCCCTGTCAACCAACTCGCCGAAACACGCCCAAAAACGGGAACCCCACCCGGATCACCCGTCCACCCGCACCGCAGCCAGCCCACGCCGGTTGAGCGTCAGGTAGTCGATCCGCGCACTACGCCCCACGTAGGTCAGAGTGCCGTAGCCCTGCCGCTCCAACGCGTTCAACGTCGACCGGCTGATCCCGCCACCGGGGCGGACGATCCCGTCACGGTGCCGGTTGATGGCCCGCTGCCCGGCGTCGGTCAGGTCGGCGAGGTGAGCGCCGGCCATGGTCGGCCGGACCTGCCGAAGCTCACCCAGCGCGGCGAGGGCGTCGAACGCGTTGGGCTCCGGCTCCGGCTGCGGCTCCTCCTCGGCCGCCTCGGGCTCCGGGTCGGCCGGGTGCTCGGCCCGGTACAGCACCGCGTAGCCCTGCGCGATGAGACGGGCAACCTGCTCGTCGTCGTAGCTGCCGCAGTTGTCCTCAACCCGGTAGGTGCCCTGATAGGTGGTGACCGTGAAGACGTCCTCGCGGACCCGCTGGACGGTGATGGTCACCCGGCCATCGGGGGTGATGTAGGTGAGCGTCTGGTTGATGTCGAGCGTGTTGCTCATGTCGGGGGCCTCTCCCGATCGGGGTTCCCGGGGGTGTTGGTAGCACCGGCCCGGTCACCGCTAACGCTTACATCTACTAAGTTAGGCCACGCGTTTGCCCATGTCAACCGGTTTGGCGTACGTGTTGGCAACCAGGTTGGTGTAAGGTTGGGGCATGACCGACCACGAGACCCAACTACGGGAGAAAGGCGCGGCGTTTGAGCAAGCCCGCGCAGAGGCGGAACGCATCGTCGCCACCCCACGAGACGAACTCATCCAAGCAACACGCCACGCCTACGCCGATGGCGTGAAGAAGTCGACCATCCGCCGGTGGATGGGCCACGTCTGGTCCGACACCTGGGTCGACAAGATCCTCAAAGACGTCGAGCAGAAGCCGAAGACCGACCAGCAGGACTGACCCGCCCGCAGAAGCGGGTGCGGCCCGGACGGCGCTACCAACGCCGCTACCCGGGCCGACTAACCCAGAGAGGCCTGGGCCGTGCACGAGACTAGCAACACCAACACGACGCCCGCACCAGGCGGACGGCGATGAAGCGCATCCCGCGCCCGGACGACCCGGACAAGCCGTTCATCGTCCGGTGGAACACCCTCGCCCGCATCCTGCTCGTCGAAACGTCGATCAAGTACGTCGCCCGAGCAGCGATGGACTTCGCCGACTACGAAACCGGCGCCAACTGCTACCCCAGCAGCGAACGGCTCGCCCGCGAGACCGGCTACAGCGTCGTGACCGTGAACAACGCGTGGAAGGTGCTCCGCACGCTCGGCATGGCGCACCGGGTTGCCCATGGTGTCCCCCACCAGCGACTCGCCGACGAGTACCAGCTACTCATCCCCGACACCTGGTACGCGCTGCCCATCCTCGGGCCGCACGGCCGCAAGTTCACCTGCGCCGGCTGCGGCAAGGTGTTCAACCCCCAATCGACCACCGAGTTCGACGACAAGGACAGGCTGAACTTCGTCCTGACCGGAGTGTGCTTCTGCGCTCCTCCTCGGGCGAAGAAGGGCCGCGCCGGGCTGTCGTGCCGGGACAGGTTCGATCAGCGGGAGGAGGCCGCCGGCAGGCGGGTGTGGGCGGATCTGGGTGACGACCGGTGGAAGGTGTTCCGGACGGCACGGGGGGACGACTGGTGACCGCCGGGGATACCCAAAGTCAGTTTCGGTACCCAAAGTCAGTTTCGGTAGATACCCAAAGCCACTTTAGGCATATGGGCAAAGTGACTTTGCCACCTACCCAAAGTCACTTTCTGCCACCTACCCATAGGGACCAACCCATGACACCAACCCATCCGACCGACCCCGCCCCGCTGCGCGGCGCGGGCCGCGAGCCGGATCAAAATCCCAAAGTCAACCTCTTCCCTGCCGTGCCTCCCGAACACGACGTCCGTCGTCCCGAAGGCCAGCAGTGGCGGCAGCTCATCGAACGGTGCGCCATCGCCGCACTAGTGCGTGGCGGGCTGCCGCTCGTCGCTGCGGCAACCAAGGACTTGCGGCCCGCCGACTTCAACGGCGACCACCAGACGGTCTGCGAGGTGCTAGCAGCGATGGGCCACGACCGCGTCGAGGTGACCGGCCAAGAACTCGCCGCCCGGCTCGGTGACCGGGTCGACGGCTTACTGCTGGCCAGCATCGTTGCCGATGTCGACCGGATCCGGCCAGGTGAGACACCGGACCCGGTGTGGTTGCAGCACCAGAGCCTCAACGACTTCTTACACGAGCTGCGCAGCGACGAGACCGCCCTCTACCTGTGGTACGACGCTGACAACGTGCTCATCTACATAGGGATCACGGAGGACTTGGCGTCCCGGCAGAACCGGCACGCCAAAAGGTCATCGTGGGCCGCGTTCGCTGCTCATTGTGAGGTGCGGCGGCGCCCGTCCCGGCCAAACGCTGAGCAGCTTGAACGGGAGTTGATCCGCGAGCTACGTCCCCTGTTCAACGTTCAGCACAACGACACGCCCGAGGCCCGGCAGCGACTCGTGGACTACCTGATCAAGCATGGCCGTACCGACCTGCTCGCCCCGAACGTCTCACGCGGATAACCCCCGCCAACCACCAACCCGGAGGACACCATGACCGACCCGACTGCGAAGCTGACCACTACCGCCGGCTACCGGCTCGACTACATCGTGACCGCCGAAGCCTGGCACGCCCGGCTCGGCGAGGACGCCAAACTCAACATCCGTAAGGCGTCCCTCGGCGGCGGGGTGTTCTGGGAGTTCGCCATCGTCGCCAAACCCAGCCTCGGCCCCGACGCGATCAAGCTGGAAATGTTCGACGACGCGTTCGCCGCGCTCACCGACGTCGCCCCGCTGTTCGCCTCGCTGGCCGCTGAGCAGCCGAGCGGCTTGGACGAGGTGCGGGTGATCCTGGACCGGCTCGGGTTCGTCGACTCCACCGACCGCACCGGACCCGACACCGACGACACGGAGCCGCAGGAAATGACGACGGCAGACCTCGAACCGCTTCCCCGCTGCGACCAGCACGGCACCATGGCCCTACGCCCTGCCGCCCGGCAGACAGCCGACCCGCCCTGCCCCGGCTGCGACTGCTGCACCCTCAACGGCTGCTACAACGCCGACAGTGCTGACTGCCCGCAGGACGGGGCCGGCTACTCAACGTGCCCGTGCACCGAGAACGACGACTGACGGAGGTAACCCCATGACCGACAGCCCGAAGCCGACCGTCGGCCGCTGCGGCGACCACGCCCCCACCATTCCCACCACCGGCGCGCCCATCCCGCCCGCCGTGTGCGCGCTGCCGCACGGCCACGCCGGCTGGCACCGCTCCGACAACGACGCCGAGTGGAGCCGGGCCGCAGACGGCGACCTGCCGCTGATCCTCGCCGCCGTCGACAACGCCCTCCGCAACGGCTCGCACATGACCGGCGGCAACCTGGCATTCGACATGCTGTGCGACCGGCTCGGTGTCGACCGGGATCAGCTCGTATTCCGGCCCGACTGGGCTGCCACCGTCCCCGACGTCTCGCGCGGCTGACCGACCACGAACCGGAGGTAACCCGATGACCGGCATCCCGAAGCCGACCACCGAGACAATCAGCGACGCCGTGGTGGGCAGGATCCGCAAGCACCGCAGAGCCGCAGACATGACGCGGGCCCAACTCGCGCAGCGATGCGCCGCTCTCGGATCCCCCGACATCACCGAAGCCGCCCTAGCGAACATCGAGACCGGGCGGCGAGACGCGGACGGTCAGCGACGGCGTGACCTCACCGTCGACGAACTCATCGTCCTAGCGGACGCGCTTGAAGTAGACCCGTCCCAACTGCTGTTCGGAACCACGCCGCTGAAAACAGTCGACGATCACCACTCCCCCACGACCCCCGATGACCGCTACAAGGCTGGCGATCGCTGGCTTGAGCAAGCCATCGACGCTTTCGCGGCTGGCAGCGACCCCCGCGCTGCCGCCGCCGCCCAGATCGCTACCGCCTACTTCACATCCGCCGAGGCATGGATTCACGAACCTCGTAGGGCAGGAAAGCCCGCCAGCCTGCCGGTGACCACAAACCCGGCGGCAGTCACCGCCACACCCCGACCCAAGCGGCGGCGCCGCACCACCACGCCGGAGCTACTGAAGGAAGCGGCCCGGGTGTACCGGCAGGCTGTCGAGCGGGGGCATCCGCCCACGGTTGCCGTCGCGGAACACTTCAACCTGTCGCATCGCAGCGCAGGCCGTTGGGTGTCTCAGGCTCGTGAGGCCGGCGACCTCGGGCCGGCGCACAGCACCCGTGCAGGCGAGGTGACGGCGTGAGCAGCCCGGACTGCCGCGGCGGCTGGCCTGACGCCGTACTGGCGGCAATGGTGGAGGCTGTCGGCCGCGCTCACGCCCTGCTCGCCCCCGCCGTCTCGCGCGGCGCGCGGGCCGACGACGGGGGTGCGCTGGTTCGTGTGCCGAGGTTGTCGGACGCGGTCGACCTGGCGGCGTTGCCGGCCGACGAGTTCGCCGACGCGGTGGCCGAGTATGCGGTGGTGACAGCGTGACCGCCGCGACCATTCGGGCCGCCGACGGGCATGAGGTGATCGGTGTCCTCGCCGGCAGCCTCCCCACCCCCATCACCCCGCACCGGTTGGCCCGGGTGCAGGCCGGCGCGACCCGTGGCGAGTTGCCGTTGCTGGCCCGCCGGCTGCTCGATACGTTGCCGTACGACCAGGCGGCGCGGGTGTGGACGGAAGCCGCCCGCGCCGCCCACCGCTACCGGCGGAAGGAGCCGGCCCGTTGAGTACCCCGCCGATTCCCGCGTCGTGCGCGCACCGGCCCGTCGTCGGCGGCCTGGCCGCCCCGTTCGTGAACATTCGCCTCGCCGACGGTGGGGTGGACTTCCGCACCCCACACCAGGCCACCTACGAACGGTGCTGGCGGGAGAACCTGTGCCAAACGTGCGGTGGTCCGCTCGGCCGGTTGGCGGTGCTGTTCGGCGGCCCCAACCAGCTCGCCGCCCGCACGTTTGATGAGCCGCCGCTGTGCCCGCCCTGCGCGGTGTACGCCTCCCAGGCGTGTCCGATGGTGTCGGGCCGGCAGGCGCGGTACGCGGACCGGGAGCGGTTGTCTGAGGGCCGCCGCGGTCATGTCTGCCCCGACACCAACTGCGGTTGCGGCGGGTTCGTGGCGTCGGATCCAAGCGCGGTGGATGCGGCCGGGGAGCCCGCCCACGCCTGGTACGCCATCTATGTTCAGACGGGCGGATGGCAGCTCACCGGCAACACGGTGCGCGTCCCGTGCTCGGACCGGGGCTGCCTACACGATCGGCTGCTGGTCAACGGGTGCGTGCTGACTGTGGAGCCGCGCAAGGTGGTGCTGGTGTCGGTGCCGGGTGAGGGCAGGGTGTGGCGCCGTTTGGACGCCGACGAGATCACCGCGATCACGTCGACCTGCGAGCGGAACGCGGCATGATCGACGCCACGCGCCTGCGGCTGGTCGGGCCGTTCATGATCCCGCCGCGTCTCCGCGCCCGCCGGAAGCCGCAGCCGTGCCGGTGCCCGAACCATGGTGTCGGTGCCCGGTGAGCCTGGCCCGGATGCCCGTGACGGTCGGATCGTTGTGGCGTTAGGAGGAACACCATGACCGACAGCCCGAAGCAAAAGTGCGCCGAGAAGGTTCGGCTAGCCAGCCAAAGCGCGGCGGACCGGTGGGCGAACCGCGCCGCCCAACGGTACGGGAACCGGGAGCAGTCATACCACTGCCCGATCTGCGACGGATGGCACACCAGGACCGTCGACAAGCGCCACCAGACGGTCACCCGCTTCTACGAAAACCGAGGTTGGACACCGCCCGACTTCGAGGCGCGTGGCCGCAAACGTCGCAGGTACCGGGCGAACCGAACCCGCCGCAGGTTCGAGGAGGCCGGCGGGCGGTGCGTCCAATGCGGGAAGCCGGGGATTTTGGCGACGGAAGATGAGGCTTTGGCGGAGGCTGCGGTGTCGGGGGATCACACCGCACCTATCCCGGCCTATCGGTGTGACCCGACCAATGCGGTGGTGTGGCACGTTGTCACCGACGCCTTCCGGCCGGGTGATCTGCCTGGCCGGGTGAGGGTCATCGCCTACCACCTGCTGCTGGCCGGGTCGGGCCCGGCGGTGGAAGTCCGGTCGTTGCTGCGGGCGGCGGGGGTTGCGCCGGACGTACCGGGCGACGACGACTACCGGCTGCGGCTGGCGGTAGTGAGGGCGATGACCCGGCTTGTCGGGTTGGGTGCGATCGACTGGGTGGACGACGGCGGTGACGTGGTGCGGGTGGTGGATGCCGGCCTGCTGCGTCGGGTGTGTCAGGTCGGCGTCAGACAGGCCGCGAAGGATGCCGCCGAGGCGTGCACGCCGGCCGAGGACGACACCGGCAGCGCGGGGGCGGGCTCTTGACGGTCGCTCGGATGCCGGACCGGTCGAGGTCACCCCGGCAGGTGCGGCGGCAGTTGCGGCGGGAACTGGACCGTGAGGTCGCCGATGAGGTGGATGTCGTGGACACCATCGGGGAGCATGATGTAGCTTGGTAGACGTAACCGCTATCGAGATCGGGAGATCACCGCATGGGACTCGACATCGCCGCCTACAGCCACCTCAACCACATCGGCAGACACGAGAAGGACCCCACCCAGAACGAGGGCGAGCCCGGCGGTCTCGACGACTGGTGTCACTACGACGACCACGTCCAGGCGTACGCCTACGACACCTTCCCCGCGTCATTCCGGGGCATCCCTGTCCTCGGCACGAAGACCACCCACGGTGCGAAGCTCATCACGGGCGGCTGCTACGAGATCACCACCGCGACCAAGCGGCACAAGTTCGCGGCCGGCTCCTACGGCGGGTACAACGCCTGGCGGGCCGACCTTCAACAGCAGTTCAACCCCGACCTCGACCCGGACGGCCCGTTCTACGAGCTGATCTGGTTCGCCGACAACGAGGGCTGCATCGGGCCCGAAGCGGCGCGGGACCTGCTCGCCGACTTCGAGCGGCACGCCGCCGACTACCGGAGCCCCGAGGGGTGGGGCGAGGACGGCCGCTACACCAACTGGACCCGCGCGTTCAGCCTGGCCGCCAACGGTGGCCTCGTCCGGTTCCACTGACCGGCCGACCGACTGGAGTTGCCGTGACCGGCTCGACCACCCAGCTCGCCGACAACCCCGCCGCCAACACAACAACCGCCCAGATCAGCCCCGACACCAACGAGGTCACCGACGACACCGACCAAGAGGCCCGCCGAGCCGCGCAGGCCGCGACCGCCGACGTGCGGGCGCTGACCGAGGCACGCACCCCCGACGACATCTGGGCCGCCGCGAAACGGCTCGGCCAACTCATCACCGACCGGGCCGACGCGGTCCGGCAGGAACGGTGTGACGCCCGCAACGCCCGGCGGCGGGCCCGCTACCGGGCCAACCCGCCCAAACGCAAGCCGAAGGCCACGGTCATCGTGGACGACGACCTGGACGTGGAGCCCGGCTGCCGCTGCCATGTGGTGCAACGACCGCCGTGCGCGTGGTGCGAGGACGGCGGCGACGTGGAGACGGAGGGACAGCGGTGACCGACAACACCAGCCTCGGCGACCGCATGAAGGGATATGAGCAGGCAACCCGCCTGGTGCTGCCTCGCAGGACGTACACCCTGATGCGGGTGGACATCCGTGCTGCGCACGGCTACCTGCGTGGTGCCGTCAAACCCTACGACGAGCAGTTCATGGCCGACATGGACGCCGCCGCCGAGGCACTGTGCCGTGAGGTGTCCGGCGCGGTGTTCGCGTTCACGCAGTCCGACGAGATCAGCGTCCTCGCCTGCGACTTCGCCGCCCCCGGCACGCAGCCGTGGTTCGGTGGTGTCGCCGCGAAGATGGTGTCGATCTCGGCGGCGGTCGCCACGGCCACCCTGAACGCCCGCCGGCCCGGCATGGCCCTGTTCGACTCGCGGGTGTTCACCATCGCCGACCCGCGAGAGGTCGCCAGCTACTTCGTTTGGCGGCAGCGTGACTGCGTCCGCAACTCGATCACGATGGCCGCGCAGGCGCAGTTCCCGCACAAGCGGCTACACGGGGTGAACACCGGCCAGATGCAGGAGATGCTGCGGCAGGAAAAGGGCATCAACTGGAACGACTACCCGGACGGCTGCAAACGCGGCCGGGTGGTGGTGAAAGCGTCGGGGGTTCGGCCGGTGACGTTCGTCCACAAGCACACCCGGGAGGTGCAGACCGTGGACGCGTTCCGCTCGTGGTGGGAGACCGGGCCGGCACCGCATTTCACGGCCGAGCCGGGCGGGTTCCTCTCCGAGGTCGTTCCGGTGATGCCTGGCCTGCGAGACCCGGTAGCGGCGTGACCGGCTGGTGCTGGTCATGGCGGGCTGCCTGTACGAGCTGTGGAATCGCCTGCGCCGGGGCCGATGAGCTGCGTCAGGGTAGGGGCACGGCCGGTGGCTGATCTCGTGTTCGACCCGCGCACCGAGCGTTGCCCCGCCGCAGAGGAGGCATGACCGCCCGTGCGGGTTTCCGACATCGGCGGCGGGTTGGTCGACAGGAATGTCGGCATCCGCTAGTAAAATGCCGGCACATGGGCACACTCTCCCCACATGAAGAACGCTTCGCCGCCAACGTGGCGCAGGTGCGCCGGGCGCGCGGCATGTCCCAAGAAGACCTCGCCAACCAAATCGGCATGGGCCGAACCGCGGTCGTCGCGATCGAGGCAGGCGGGCGCCGCATCCGCCTCGGCGAGGCCTGCCAGATCGCGGACGTGCTCGGCGTATCCCTCGCCGAGCTGATCGGCGACCAGCCCATCACCATCCAACTCCCCGCGTCCACGATCGGAGCCGGGACGGCATGAGCGACGAAGCGTTGCCCATCAGCGACGACGAACGCGCCGACCGGGAATTGCGCATCGCAGCCGCTAAGGGTGTCGCACGCCATGTGAGCGTCGGACTCTGGCCGGCAGCGGTCGGTGTGGTGATGGCCCTGGCCTCGGGGACGCTGACGGTCATCGGGTGCGTGCGGCTGGGCTGGTGGGCTCTCATCCCGGCCGGCTACTTCCTGGCGGCTTTCGTCGTCAGCACGGTCAGCTTCGGCAAGATACGACGCAGGGCCGCCGAGCGGCAGGCCGGGCCGCTCGGCGAGCAGGTCGACGAGCTACGCGAACGGTGGGAGCGAACCCGGAACCAGTCGTGGCGGGCCCAGTTCAACAAGGGATTCTGGCGGAATCTACTGGCGTACACCCTGCCGAAGGTGCCGTTCACGGCGTACGGGCTGGCCTTGTGGTGGCCGTTGCCCGCTGCTGCGGCGGTAGCTGCCGTGCCCGTGGTGTGGGCGGTTGTCTCTCGGCTGATACCGAACCGGCGTTTGGACGCCGCGTTGTCGCTCATGCTCCCCCCGAGGGGCCCGGACGGGCTCCCCACGCCGGAGGTGTAACGAAATGCGGCTGGACGGGCGTTAGTCACAACAAACGGGCGGGCCGGAATACCGATGGCCCGGCGGTCAGCGCGGTCGCCCGCTGCCGAGGAGCCGGCCGACGAGCGGGCCCAGCACTGCGTTAGCCGACCAGCCGCACAGTGCGGCGCCGATGACCATGCCAACAAAGATGATCACGGTTTGGGTGTGCGGGCTCAACCCGTCCCCGAAGAACCGGACGGGCAGGGACACGGACAGCAGCAGCACAGCCGTCGTGATCATCGCAATGTTGGCGAGGACCAGGACGGCCACCAGGACAGCAAGGGCGCGGGATAGTCGCATTTGGCCGATGATGCAACCAGTGGCCGGCGCGGGCCGGCTGGCAACGCCGAGAGAGAGATGTCGGGTGGACGACAACGCGCAGGCAGACGGGCTGATCTGGGTTGTCCTGCCCCGGGCAACGTGCGGCCTGGTCGTGGCCGACGGGGTGGTGGTCGACGCGCCCCCGTACCTGCGGCGGGTGAAAGGCAGCCACGCCCGCCGGGTGTGGCGAGAACTGGCCGGGCAGGCTCAACAGCTCGTGTGGCTACCCGGCCAGCCTGGACGGAACTTGCCGGAACAAATTCGCTAGAAGTCGTTGCTATCTGGCCTGGTCATGCCCTACGGTTGGCGTAGCGGCACCCGCCGCACACAGGCCGGACAGGCTAAACCCATTGCCGACCCGACCACGAACCACCTAACGTCAACAACAAGCCGATCAATCAGGGAGTAGCCGGTCATGATGCGCCACCAGCACCTCGAACCGCAGCGGTTGTCGCCGCGCGGCGGGTGGTGCACGGCCATCACCGCAAGCTCCGTCGACAACTTCAAGGCCCTGGGCAGGTGGCGCGGCTAGCGCACAACGCGATCCGCGAGCCGCCCACCCACAAGGGACCGGGCGGCTTTCTCGTTTCAGGACAACAACTGCATAGGGGTGTAGCTCAGCGGCAGAGCAGCGATCTCCAAAGTCGTGACGCGCAGGTTCGAGTCCTGTCACCCCTGCTTACGCTCCCGGCCTCCGGGCTGGGCTCGGCGATGATCATTGAGAACTACACAGCGGATGGCATATGTGACACCCGGTCGGGGCTTACCCCCCGGCCAGGGTGAACGCGGGTCGGATACACCGTTAGTCGGAACGCCACCCCCACGGGTGGCGGATACACCGGACAGGAACGACCCGCGCATAGCGATCACCCGGCCGGCGGCAGCAACCGCCGCCGGCCGGGATGGTCACATGGGGTCGTAGCTCACCTGGCAGAGCACCGGTTCGGCAGACCGAAGAAGGGGGTTCAAGTCCCTCCGACTCCACGCGAAGGTGTGCCGCGAATTCGTCGGGCTGACCACCCGGCGGGCGGCTGGTCCCCGCCCCGCAAAGTGCGGGCAGACGGCACACCCCACAGACGGTGCGGGCGTACGACCGCGCAAGTCGTCAGGCGTGATCCCGTTTGACTCGGGTCCGGTGAAGCGGTGTCAGGGTGGCCACCCTGCCCGTAGAGGGTTCGACTCCCGGCACGATGCCCACAGCCTGGCGCACCTGCCCACCTAGCTCAGATGGCAGAGCATCCGAGTGAAATTCGGAAGGCCCAGGGTTCAAGTCCCTGGGTGGGCACGCTGGCGGGGGAACCTCCCGGGCGAGGCACCCGGCCCCCGCCCAGCTCCACCGGCCGTTGGAGCTGTCTGGAAAGCTCGCCACGCTCTCAACGTGGAGATCACGAGTTCAAATCTCGTACGGCCGACGCACCTGCCTCGCCCACGGCCCCTGTCGTCGGCGCCGGCATCAAGGTCCGCACTTCCAACCGGGCTCATAACCCGGCTCTGGACGACCTTGCCCCTGTCAGGAGGGGAGCCGAGTGAAGCCTGATAGGCGGGTCACCTTGCGGTACTAGCTCAACGGCAGAGCTGCACCCTTCCAAGGTGAGGATCGGGGTTCAATTCCCCGGTACCGCTCAACGTTGGGGAATGGTGTAACTGGCAACACGCCCGACTTTGGTTCGGGAGACGGTGATCCGCTCGTGCAGGTTCGAGCCCTGCTTCCCCAGCTCATCCCCCGGGAAACGGAGAACGGCCTTGCCGTTGCAGCGGCAAGGCCGTCATTTCCCCGGGTGAACAGGAGGTGATGTGTCAAGTGTCGAGCAGCATAGCGCGCCCGACGTGAACTCGTCAGCTTCCGCCGGTCGAGAACCTGGCCGCCGGTACCGGGCTGGCCGCCGGAGCCGAACGCGGCGCGGGCACCACCGGGCGGGCTACAGGAGCCGCCGGTTGGGCCGCCGTCGCCGGTCGTGCCGGTGGTACCGCCGGGCGGGCCGCAGGCACTAGCCCGAGCTGGTGCTGCTTATACGCGTCCACCACATCGGCCGGGATACGTCCCCGCCTGTTCGCTGGCCTTCCCGCCTTGTCCTCGTTCCGCGTCCACCACTGGCGGACCAGCCGGCGGAATGCCTGCTGCTCGGCTTCCCGGGCGGTCGCGGACGTTGCGGACGCACGCGGTGGGCGGATGGGTCGGGCGGCGGCAACGAACGGCGCGAGGGCCTTTTCCAGCGCGGCCCGGTTGGGTTGAGAGAGGTCGATGACATATTCGGTGCCCTGGTGGCCGAACTGGACTTCGGCGGCGTCGGGTTCGCCGGTGATGTCGTCGAACACTTGAACGATGGTTTGTTTGGCCACGGTTTCCCCTTACTCGTGGAACTTCCGTCGTGCAAGTTGCGTTCCGCGAACCGTAGCCGAGACGTGAATGCTGGTCAACGTTTCTGGTCTCGCCGACACAGCTATCACTCACCTCGCCCAGAACCACACGCGCTCGTGGTGGAACACGGTAGACACCCCGGCTTCAAGTCCCGGTGCCCGCAAGGGCGTGAGGGTTCGACTCCCTCCGAGCGCACCAGATGCCTCGCTCAGACCACGGGAATCGCACGGCCGGTCGACCCGGCACCAGCGGGACCAAATCGCCCACCGAGGCGAGAGGTGCGTTCCCGCCCAGTGGGAGAGGCAACCACGCCGTCGTAGCTCAGGTGGCAGAGCCGCGCAATGGTAGTGCGCAGGTCGGGGTTCAACTCCCCGCGACGGCTCCACACCCCCGGAAAATGGCTGACCCCGGGGGGCTTGAATCAGAGGCCACACCCGGGGTGCACCCGGGTGTGGATAGCAAAAGGCAGGCCGCCGGACCCCCGAAGGGGCACACCGGCAAACCGGTGCCCGGCGCGGACGACGGCCCGCGCGAACCACCCTACAAGCCGGCTCATACCGGCCACACGCGGACGTGGCGCAGCAGGTAGCGCGCGACGTTGCCAACGTCGAGGCCACGGGTTCAACTCCCGTCGTCCGCTCGCGTGTCTCTTTGACAGAGACAACGAGACACCGCCACACCACCCGGCCACAACAACCCGAGAGGAGGGAACCAGGTGGACGCCGTACTCGTCATCAACGCCGACCTCGGACCCCTCCACCGGGTCACGGTCGCCCACGCGATCCGAATGCTCTGCCGGCAGGTCGCGGAAATCCACGAAGCCGAACCCGACAAGGTGATCGGCGTGTTCCCCATGCCGAAGGTGGTCCGCCTCGTCCGGTACGTAGTCACACGCTGGCGGTACACCTCGGGGCCGGCATGGTCCAAGTCGGGTGTCCTGCACCGGGACGGCCGGCGCTGCGGCTACTGCACTGGTCCGGCCGGCACCGTCGACCACATCCTCCCCCGCTCCCGGGGAGGCAAGAACACCTGGCGTAACACCGTCGCCGCCTGCGCCGCCTGCAACCAGGCGAAAGGCGACCGGACACCGGCCGAGGCCGGTATGCGGCTGCTCGTTGAGCCGGCCGTGCCGTCCTGGTCGACGACCGCGCGGCGGTGACCCGGGCCGGCGGACCCCATCACGGTTCGCCGGCCCCCGATGCGGGCTGGTGCAACTGGCAGCACACCCGGTTCTGACCCGGGAGGTTTCGAGGTTCGAGTCCTCGGCCCGCAGCTCACGCCCTCGTAGCCCAGAGGTAGAGGCACGACGTTGAGGACGTCGACAGGGTGGGTTCAAGTCCCGCCGAGGGCACTCATGCCGGTGTAGCTCATGTTGGTCGAGCACCCCACTTGTAATGGGGAGAACGCAGGTTCAATTCCTGTCACCGGCTCAGAGAGGGCTCGGACGTGGAGAATCGTGGAGCATTCGCCAAGAAATTCCCGTCGCTACACGTCCGAGCCCCCGGATGAGGACTGTACCCGCCGACGTAGCTCAGCAGGTAGAGCGCCGCCCTCATAAGGCGGAGGTTCCGGGGTTCGAAACCCCGCGTCGGCACCACGCCCCGATAGGCAAACCTGGCAAAGCCGCTGCGTTTAGGCCGCAGAGTGTGCGGGTTCGACTCCCGCTCGGGGTACCAACAGGCTGGTCACGGGCCTGGCGTGACGTCACCGGCGGGTGGCGGTGAGCGAATCCGTGGAACCCGGCCAACGCGCGACGGACGCGGTCACGTCGAACCGGGAAGCTCGAAGGTGGGATGGGGCCACCGCCCTCGCGAGGGGGAGACGTCGGTTCGAATCCGGCCGAGCACCTGGGCTCTTAGCTCATCGGGTAGAGCACCTGCCTTGCAAGCAGGAGGTGGCCGGTTCGAGTCCGGCAGGGTCCACTCACCGATCGGCGCGACGGTAGGCAGGTCGCGCCCAGCCTGGCCGGGGCCCGTTAGCCCCGGAACCCGGGTCGCTCCCGGGACAGCGCCGATCGGTCCATGCCGGCGCAGAGCAGCTAGGAGTGCTCGCCACCCTGTCAAGGTGGAGACCGCGGGTTCAAATCCCGTCGTCGGTGCAATGGAGGGTTCGCCATTGGTACGGCAGACGGACTGCTAATCCGTTGCGGGCTTCGGCCCGTTGTGGGTTCGACTCCCTCACCTTCCGCCAAGTCGTCGTAGCTCAGCAGGTCGGAGCGCTTCCCTGATAAGGAAGAGGTCGGCGGTTCGAACCCGCCCGGCGACACCTCGCCCCCGTAGCTCAGTGGATAGAGCAGCGGTCTACGGAACCGTGAGCGTGCGTTCGAATCGCGCCGGGGGCACTCGCACCACCGCGTCAGGGCAAAGTGGTGGTGGTCCCGAAAGGGATATCGGCGGTGTGCCCGCCAGCGACAGCCGGACCCATCCACCGGCTAACTCGGGTAAGTGGCACAGGGAGGTACCGAACGCTAACCCTCCCAGGGGATACGGCTCCGGCCTACGTCCCCACCATCGGGGTATGGCCCAGCTTGGCAGGGCGCGCGTTCGGGGGACGCGAGGTCGCCGGTTCAAATCCGGCTACCCCGACTCAACGGGTACTAGCTCAGGGGTAGAGCGCCGCGCTTGGGACGCGGAAGCCGGGCGTTCGAGTCGCCCGTACCCGACTCGTGGAGGGTTCCGGCCCGTGGGGGCCAGCCGGTCTTGAAAACCGGAGGGGGGTGCAAGCCCCGGCGTTCGACTCGTCAACCTTCCGCCAAGCCCCCGTAGCTCAGAGGCAGAGCATCCGACTCTTAATCGGAGGGCCGGGATTTCAAAATTCCCCGGGGGCACTTCGCGGTACGTGCGCTGGACGCGCTTCTCGGCCTTCTAAGCCGTGTGTGCCAGGTTCGATTCCTGGGTGCCGCACTCTTGCCCCGCTAGCTCAGTGGATAGAGCACCGCCCTCCTAAGGCGGGGGCGCTGGTTCGAATCCAGCGCGGGGCGCGTCTCACACCCTCGCCTTGTCTTGGCGCTACGCTACCTCTCGTGGACGTAGCACGGATCAGGCGGCAGCTACGCGCCCAGCTCGTCCGCGAAGCGACTACGAAGTTCGGCAGGTGGGACCGCAGGGCGAAAGAGCCGATGCGCTGCAAGGCCGGCGACTACGAGCGGTGGCGGACCCCGGACCTGGCCAAGACCAGCATCGACAAGGTCATCATCGACGGCCTGGACAACGCGTTAGCGCTCGCCAAGGAGCTTCAAAGGTTGGGCTCCGGACCGTTGGAGCCCTACGTGTGTCACCGTTCGCGGACTGGGCACTACCACCTGCGTACCCGAGAGGCGCGCAAGAAGCGAACCCGGCGCGACAACCCGTAACGCCGATGCGGCTGCCTTCGGGCGTCGCGACCCCGGCCGGTGGCCGGCAGAATCATGGGCCGCTAGCTCAATGGCCAGAGCTGCGGACTTTTAATCCGAGGGTTCGGGGTTCGAGTCCCCGGCGGCCCACTTGCGGGATAGAGGAGTTAGGTCGTCCTCGCCGGGCTCATAATCCGGAGATCGCCGGTTCAAATCCGGCTCCCGCTCCCGCCCCGGTAGCTCAGCGGGAGAGCACCGTCTCGACAAGGCGGGGGTGGCTGGTTCGACACCAGCTCGGGGCACGCAAGACATGGCGCGTTCGGCTATGGGATAGGCCGTGAGGTTTTCACCCTCGCAGAACGGGTTCGAGTCCCGTACGCGCTGCTCATTCCCTCGTAGCTCAATTGGCGGAGCAGGCGACTGTTAATCGCAAGGTTGCTGGTTCGATCCCAGCCGAGGGAGCGGTGACGGGGCCGGGTACGGGGCGTCAGCCCTCCCCGGCGGTGAGTGGTCCACCAGGGCCGCCCGTCATCCCCACGCCCGTGTAGCTCAGAGGGAGAGCGTCGCTCTTACAAAGCGAGGGTCGGGAGTTCAAATCTCTCCGCGGGTACTGGCCTTCGGGCCGCGAGTGTGGCTGTAGCTCAATGGCAGAGCGGCGGGTTGTGGTCCCGCAGGTGCCGGTTCGACTCCGGCCAGTCACCCCAACGTTGAAGCTAAGCGGTATTCTAGGGGCGAGGGTCGGTCCAGGCAGCCAGGGTCAAGGCCCGGCGGGTGTGCGCGGAGGGCTGCTGCCGCGATAGAGGTTAGCGCTCCCGCCGGTCGCCGGCCTTCTTCTCTTCTCCGGGGTGGTCCCCGGTCATGCGCGTCGTGGGCGGCGGCACGCCCCCCGGACTGTAAATCCGGCGCTTTCGGGCAGACCTGGGTCGGCACCAGGGACGCGCACCAAACCCGTAGCTCATCGGTGGATACGGTGAGCGGCGGCCCCGAACTACTGGTGGGGCCGCCGCTCGCGCTTGCCTGGTCAGCGTCGCGCGATGAGGGGTTCCGCCGGGTAGCCCTGCTCTACGCACACGGACTCGGCCGGGTAGTGAGCCTTGATCCGGGTGGCGTCGCGTTGCGGGTCGGCGACCTCTGCCACAACGCACAACCCGATCCGCACGTAGGTGCTGTGGATGGTGACGCCGTGGCGCTGCCACCAGGCGGTGTCGGCGCGGACCTGCGCGATCCACCCGTCAAGGGCCTTCGCCGAGTACCGGGCGTCGATGCTTTTGATCGTGACGTCGGGCACCATCTTGCGGACTGCGGCGTCGAGTCCTGCGGCGGGAGCGACGCGGTGGACCATCAGAACGTTGGCGGGTACGTCAACGCTGGTGCCTGCGAACGTGTCCGGCCAGCGTCGGGCGGCGGCGTTGTTGACCGCCTCGGCGGCTTCCGTGAGGCGCTGCTGCCACGGCCAGTACGACTGTGCCGGCTCGGGCGTGGCCGGCTGCGGCGGACGGGTCACGGGCGGCTGCGGCTGCGGTGCGGCGGCTGACGCGACGGGTGTTGCGCACCCGGCCGGTAGAGCCAGCAGTGGCAGGGCCAGCAGCGCGGCGAGACGTCTGAGCATGTCAACCTCCTCGACGGCGGCACCCTGCCGCCCATACCGGGTTCAACGAGCCGGCCGGGGGCGGGACGCATCCCACCCCCGGCCGGCTCGCCCAGGCACTCCCGGGCCGTCAGCTCGTCTTGATCGTCCCGTGGACCCGCGCCAGTGCCTGCTGAGCGTCGATGAAGTGCCCGCCCTTGTAACACACCCTGCCGCTCTCGCCGGTGCAGGTGGTCGTCTTGTAGGCGCCGTATCCGGAGGACAAGATGCCCACCGCGGTCACGCCGTCGGGCCGGATGGTGTACGCCGGCGCACCGGAGTCCCCTTCCCCAATCATCGGTTTGTTGTCCACCGATACGAACCTGATAAGCGGACCGATGCTGCCGTTGTTCACGCCGATGGCGACGACCTGGCCGCCGCATGTGACTCCGCTGCGGCTACCGGACACGCAGACCAGGTTGCCGAGGCCGACGGTGTTGACCGCCTTGACCGACTTGTAGAGGTTGGATTGGACGCCGCCGTCCCAAATGTGCCCGGTGGTCGCCGGGAACGTGATCGTGGCGACGTCCGTCGCCACGTTGCGCTCCCCAATCACGCCCATCTTCCGGCCGCTGGAGTCGAACACGGGCAGGCCGCTGGAAGTGGCGCAGTGCGCCGCGTACAACATCGCGCTGCGGCCGTCGGGGTAGTTGATGGGGAAGCCCGCCGTGCACGTATCGGTCCGCGCACCGGCCTTGTACGGCGGGGCGTCAGCCTGCCGCGACAGCGGTCGCGGCTGCTCGATGGACTCGCCCGCGAACGTGACGGCGACGGTGGAGGTGGCGATGACCTGCGCGGCCAGGGTGGGGTCCGTCTGCCCGGGATTCCAGGTCACCGTGATGCCGGAGGCGTCGGACTTGGGCTCCACCTCATAGAACTTGGTGGTGGAAAGGCCGGCGATTCGGGTGACCTCGCTGGCCAACTCCGTCTCCGTGTACGCGGCGGTGAGCACCGTGATGGGGGTGATCGCGTTCTGCGTGTTGATCGCGGCCTGCGTGGCGGGCTTCCGGGCACCCTTCCACCTCAGAACCGTGGCGGAAGCGGTCGGGTCGGCGATGGCCGACCCGTAGCCGGTGTCCCCGGCGGAGTCGGCGGCGACGCGGATCGCCGCCACGGCGTCGTTCCTCTTGCTTTGTTCGGCGAACAGCGCTTCCCAGGTGGGGAAGCCGCCGGGGATCTGGTCGGCGGGCGGCTGGGGGTCGGCGAGGGCGGGGCTGGTGGTGGGGGCGGTGGTCAGTGCGAGGGTGCCGAGTAGTGCGGCAGCAAGCAGTTTGCGCAGGTGCACGTACGGGTCCTTCCTGGTGAAGGTGGGTGACCGCCTGAGCATCGGGCCTGGTTGTGAACGTGGATGGATTTGGTGTTAACGGGTTTTGTCGGGTTTGCGACCGACGTGCCCATGCCCCCGTGGCGCAGCGGAAAGCGCACCCGGTTCCGGACCGGGGGGTCGCAGGTTCGATTCCTGCCGGGGGCGCGTCTTGGCCTCGCGTCGGTCCGGGTGGGCCGCCCCGCCTGCAAAGCGGGTGATCATCTTCCGTGGTGGGAGCGCAGGTTCGAATCCTGCCGGGGGGGGGGGGGCACGCAGAGGCCATGCAGCGAGTTGGACGGTGCAAAGCGGGACGGTAGAATCAGGGGCGTGACCAGCTATTTTGCGACGGCCCGGAAGCCCGCCACACTCGCCTACCTAGCCGGCTTGCTCGAAGGAGAAGGGTCATTCATGTCGCCGCCCCCGTCTGCACCGGAGCAGTCCGCCGTGGTGCTGTCGATGACCGACGAAGACGTGGTGGCCCAGGCCGCGACCCTGGTCGAGGCGAATTACCGTCGCACCCCGGCTCGCCAGCCGCACCACAAGGACGCCTTCACCTGGCGGGTGCGGGGGCGTCGGGCGGTCGAGCTGATGCAGGCGCTGGAACCCCTGATGGGCAAGCGCCGCCGCGAGCAGATCGGGCGTGCGCTCGCCGCAGCGAAACCAGGCCCAAACCGGAAGCCGTACCTGACCGAAATCGCCGAGATGGCGGAGATGAAGGGTAAGGGGGCCCACCGGGCAGAGATCGCGACCCGGTTCAACGTCCGCCCGAAGACGGTCAATGCTCTCCTGCGTGGCGACTGGCGACCGATGGAGCTGGTGCATGCCCACACGGCGAGAATCGCAGAGATTGAGGATGCCCTGGCGTCCGCCGTCGGAGCCGACACCGACATCGCCTGGCTGGCGGGCATCCTTGAAGGTGAGGGTTGCTTCTCGACGGGCGTCGCTCTCCGGATGACCGACCGGGACGTGGTTTCGCGGGCTGCTGGGCTGATGGGCGCGACGGGTGTCAACGTAGCCCGACGGGAGCAGGAGCACTGGAACGACATCTGGTACACCCGTATCTACGGAGAGCGGGCTCGCCAACTCGCCGAGCGCATCAGCCCGGCCCTCGGTGCGCGACGACAGCGCCAGGTCGAGGCGCTTTTGGTCGCAGGCCGGACGGCTCACGGGCAACCCCGCCGCACAGGCTCCAAGCGCCCTACAAGGCTTACAGTGCCGCCGGAGAGGTTGTCGCGCAACATCGAGATCGCGCGCCGGATGGCGGCGGGCGAAAGCGGACCGGTACTCGCCCAGGAGTACGGCATGACCCACCAGAACGTCTACTACATCGCGAGCAGGTACCGCGACCAGATCGTGTGCCCGAGTGGCTAGGGCCCCGCCTGCAAAGCGGGTGGACGTCGGTTCAAATCCGACCACGATCTCCAACGTCGTGCCATCCGCTGTGGACCCGCCATGGCATATCGCTAGACACAACAACTAGCAGGATGCTACGGTCTGACCTGCGGGGCCGGCTCCCCGGATGTGCTTCCTTCTAACCCTTTCAAATGGCTGAGAACTAGCGCATCCAATCACCGGCCCCGCATTTTCATGCCCGTACCACCCCGGAAGGCCAGGTGACCGTCATGGCGACCACGACCCGCACCCAGCACGCCCCGACCCGGACCGTCACCCTGGCCCGGGTCCTACTGCACCGCCGCGCCACCGTGTACGTCCCGCCGACCGGCGACCCGATCAACGTGGCGGCCGAGCCCGGTATCGCCCTGCTCGAAGCCGACCTCGCCGACCGGGGCTGGCTGCTGTCGGTGGGTTTGCGGGCCGCCCTCACGCGGCTGGACACCCCCGACCTGGCCGCGTTCGGGTCGGCGCTCCTCGCGGACTGTGATGACCTCGTCGGCGGCGACCGCGACCACACGCCGCTGTTCCGCCGGTTCCCCGACCGGGTCCCCCACAACACGCTCGGCCTGTACGTGGATCGCATCCTCGCCGCGTGGTTCCAGATGATGGCTCTGCCGTGCGTCCTATGCTTCGCCGCCGGCACGGTTCGGCCGGTGAACCCGTGCGCGCACCTCGTCTGCACGGACTGCTTCCAGGCCGCCGACTACTCGGCCTGCCCGATCTGCTACCGGGCGCTCGACCGCGATGACCCATTCCTGACCGCCGGCCAGCCCGCCGACGAGCCGGCCGTGCGCCGGCCGGTGGACGCTGCCGGCCCGACCCGGCTGCGGGTACTGCACCGAGGCAGCGACATGCCCGCCGACGCGCGTGCCGAGCTGCTGGGGCTGCTGGCCCGGCCGGGTGCCCTGCCGCCGGGCGAGGTGGACGACCTGGGCGTGCTCCTCGCCGCGCAAGACCGGACCGACCTCACCTGGCTGCCCGCCACGGTGCCGGGCCGGGAGACGAAGGCCCGCCTGCTGTCGTGGCTGCTCGACGAGCCGACCCCGGCCACCCTCGACAAGGTGACCGACCTACTCGACACGGCCACGGACGTGCTGCGCCTGCTGGTCGCCCGCTCGGGCGGTGAGTCGCTGATCGACCGACCCCGCCTGGCACCGGTGGCCCGACCGCTACGCCGTGCCCTGCTCGCCGCCCTTGACCGGATCACGGTGCCGCAGTTGGTGGAGGACATGCGCCGGCACCGGGGGGCGTGGATCGCCGTCGGGGAGCGGCTGCACCCGGGCGAGCACGCGCACCGGTGGCCCCGGATCGCCACGGCGTTCACGGCGCTGCGCGGCACCGACCTGGATCGGCATCCGGCCGGTGAAGCCATCGAGTGGGTTGCTTCGAGCTTCCCCGGGGTGCGGATCGCCGGCCAGCGGGTTCGGGTGGCGCACCGGGCGGCCCGGGTCGAGCAGGCGTTGGCCGACGGGAACGCCATGACGGCGGTCGCCAACCTCACGTCGCGGCCGGGTGAGTTGCTGCGCCGCGCAGACCACCTGCTGCGTCTCGCCGGCCGCGCCGACGGTGACGCGGTCATCCACGCGATCGGCCGGGCCGCCGAGCAGGCCGCCCCGGCAGTCGTCCTGTCCACGCTCGGGGAGATCCGCACCCGACACGAGGATCGGCAGCGTCGGGTGTTCTTCCCCGCCGGACGCACCGGCACCGCGCACGTCATCGCCGACGAGCGGCCACGGCTGCCGCTGCTCACCGTCGGGCAGACGGTGGGGGTGCTCGGTGACGCCATCCTCACCCGGGCCGCCGCGTTGCCGCCGGTCGACCGGGCGGTCATCGACCGCGCGTTGGACAAGGTGATCGCCCCGTTCGCGGAGCGCACCGCCTCCCGCGCACTGGTCACCCTGGCCCGGGGGTCGGTGCTGCCGATCCCCGACGGGCGGGTGGTCCGCCTGTTTACGCATTGGATGGAGTCGGACGAGCGGGTCGACCTTGACCTGTCGGTGGCCGTGTACGACGACCAGTGGCGGCACGTCGGCACCTGCGACTACACGAGCCTTCGTCTGCCGGGGGCGACGCACTCGGGGGACTTCACCAGCGCTCCCGCGCCGCGTGGGGCGTCGGAGTTCATCGACCTCGACGTGCCGACCCTCGCGGCCGGGGGTGGCCGGTGGGCGGTGGTGTCGGTGCTGTCGTACAACAACGTGCCGTTCACCGGGATGGCGGAGGCGTTCGCCGGGTTCATGGTCCGCGACCAGACCGCCGAGCACGGGTCGGGTGCTCGGTCGCCGTTCGACGCCCGTCAGGTGGAGCAGCGGTTCGACCTGGCCGGGCCGGGCAAGGTGACGATCCCGATGGTCGTGGATCTACAGTCGCGGACGATGCGCTGGCTGGACGTGGCCGCCCGGGTCACCGGCACCAACCACGCTGTGCACCGGCACCACCACCAGTTCGCCGAGGTCGCCTCCGCGTTGGTGGAGTCGTTCGAGGCCGGCGGTCGGGTGACCCTCGGGGAGCTGGGCCGCTACCTGGCTGCCGCTCGCGCCCGTGAGGTGCTGGTCCGCGACGGTGACGGCCTGCGGCTGCTACGGCGGGGTGAGGGCGAGTCGGTGAAGGCGTTCCACGCCCGGCTGCGGGACGAGCCGGGCGAGCCGGCCACCGTGGAGGATGCCGCGTCGGCGGGGTTGCAGTTCGTGGGCCGCGGTGACCTGCCGGTGCCGGACGGCGCGGAGGTGTACGCGCTGCACCCGGCGGGGTTGGATGCTTCGCGGGTGCGGTTGCTGGCGGCGGCGGACGTGGCCGGATTGCTGGCGTAAGACCGACGGCGGAGCCCCTGACCTGGCGGTTGGGGGCTCCGCCGTTTCCTGCGCGAATTTGGTAGATGTCGTGGACGGCGGGGTGCCCGTGGCCTACATTGGTAGATGTAACCGCTACCAAAAATTCTTCGGAGGTTCCCATGGCCGACTTCACCGCCCTCGCCGCCGCCCACCGCGCTGCCGTCGCCGAAGCGGTCACCGCCGGCCACGCCCTCACCCTCGCCCAGCACAACCACCGCGCCGCCGGGGGCAGCGTGACCCCCGAGCGGCGTGCCCAACTCGCCGCCACCGCGTCCACGGCGGAGACCCGCTACCGGGAGGCGTGCGAGCGCGCCGACCAGGCCAACGCGGCGGCCACCGCTGCCAACCCGAACGCGGAGGTATCGCGGTGACCGCCGGCAGGAACCTACCCCGGCCCACCGCCGAGGCGCTTCACGCCTACCGCGACCTCGCGGGTGATCTGTCGCAGTGGGCGCCGACGGTGCACCGCCTCGTCAGGGAGCGCATCGCCGCGCTGATGGAGGCAAACGGCCGCTGGGAGCACCCGACCGAGACCGCCGAGGAGTACGCCCAGCGGGTCCTCGCACACGGTCAGTTCCCTTTCCCGCAGGGGGTGTGCCTGTATGACGACGACAACCACAACAGCAACATCAGCTACGAACACATCGACGTCGGCTACGGAGTCACCGGCGACGAGGTCACCCGAATCACCTACACCGGCTGGTACCCGCATTGGAAGTGCGACGGCCAGTCGTACGAGCGGCGCACCGCGACGATCCACTGCCCCGGCTGGCTAGTCACCGACCTGGACGGGGTAGACCGGTTCCGCCGGCAGACCGCCGACATGTGCGAGGCGGTGCGGCGGGAGCGCGCCGACGAGGACGCCCGGATTTCCGCGTTGATCGACTCGTTGGCCGACGGCTGATGTTCGAGGGGATCACCTACGTCATCCCCTGCGGCGGGGCGAAGCTCACCCGCCGCGCGCCCGCCCGGGACCTGTACCTCGGCTCCCTGTTCCGGCACACCCTCGACAACGCCGAACGGTGCGCCCGCCTCGACACCGAAACCCTCGACCAGCCGGCGCGGGTGCTGATCCTGTCCGCGAAGTACGGCCTAGTCGAGCTGGACGAGGTGTTGGAGCCGTACGAC
The DNA here is from genome assembly GCF_040636055.1 of Micromonospora sp. NPDC006766. Classification (NCBI taxonomy): domain Bacteria; kingdom Bacillati; phylum Actinomycetota; class Actinomycetes; order Micromonosporales; family Micromonosporaceae; genus Micromonospora; species Micromonospora sp. NPDC006766. The sequence continues at coordinate 210,941 of NZ_JBEYIX010000001.1, forward strand.
CTGCGCATGGACGCCCCCGGCTCGATCACCGCCGACGCGCTGGCAGCGCAAGCGGGCGCCCTAGGCATCGACTGGGGTGCCGAGGTGTACGCGCTGCTCCCCCGCCCCTACCTGGCCCGCTTAGACGAGGCGTTGCGCAGCCTCGACGTGTGGGTGCAGGACGTATACGAGGCGTGTGGCGGTAACGGGGATCAGCGGCACGTCAACGCCGTCATCGGCCGCCCACCCGTCACCGCGGCCCCTGCCGAGCCGGACGGGCCGGGGCCGGTGGTGTGGCTGGGTGGGGACGTGTCCGCCCTGTGGTGGGGTGTGCGGGTCCTGGTGTCCTACGTGCGCCTGCGCGCGGTGAAGACCCCGCCGGTCGCGGTCGAGGAGTGGCTGTTGGACTCGGGCGGCTACGACCAGCTCATGCGCCACGGCGGGTGGACGGTCCCGGCCGTCGAGTACGCGGCGGACATCCGCCGGTACGGGCGGGAGATCGGCCGGTTGGTGTGGGCAGCGCCGCAGGACTGGCCCGCCTCCCGTGGAGCCCTGGCCCGGACCGGGCTGACCGAGGTCGAACACCAGGAGCGGACGGTCGCGTCGGTGGAGGAGCTGCGGGCCGCCGACACGGGGGTGCACATCGCTGCCCTGCTGACCGGTACAACACCGGACGGGTATCTGCGGCACGCCGACATGTACGCCCGCGCGGGTATCGACCTGCGGGCGGAACCGGTGGAGGCGGTGGGTGCGCTGCTGCGCCGCCCGGTCACCGAGGCGGCCGAGATTGTGCGGCTGTTGCACGCGGCCGGGCTGACCCGGCTGCACACCCTGGGCGGGAAAGGCCCGCTGCTGGATTTGGTGGGCGGGTTGATCGCCTCGACGGATTCGGCGGACTGGTCGGGCAACGCACGCCGGCATGTTGGTCGCTGCCCGCATGGCCTGGTCGCGTGGGAGGCGAACTGTCCGGTGGCGGCGCGGGAGTGGGGTGTGCGACAGCGGGAGCGGGCGGCCCGGTCTGTGGTGCAGCCGATGTTGCCGTTGGCGTGTTGAGGCGAATTTGGTAGATGTCGTGGACGGCGGGGTGCCCGTGGCCTACATTAGTAGATGTAACCGCTACCAAAATTCAGGGGGATGACATGACAAACCCGGTCCGGCAGGCCAAGAAGCCGAACAGCGTGGCATCCCGGTGAGCCTCCCCACCTTCCCGACCATCCAGCTCGGCGACCTCACCGACACCGACCTGTCCACCCTCGCCGAATGGCTCACCACCTCAGCCGCCACCATCGCCGCCGAGCAGGCACGCCGCGCCGCCGTCCGCGACCGGGCACTACGCGCCGCCGCTTGGAAGATCACCGCCGCCGGACCGGACGACCCCCGATGGACGCCACAGGACTGGGACGCCGCGCGGATCGCCGCCGGCCCGAACATCGGCAAACGCGGGTTCATCGTCGGCCGCTGCCGCGACGGCTGCGAGCAGGTCGACGGGCGTCCCCGCTGGGAGTTGTACGGGGTCGGCGGCGGCCCCGTCTGGACGTGCCTGGCCCGCGAGCACCTGCGGCCGGTGCCGGCCGTCCGCCGAGCCGGGTTCGGGCGTGCCCGCTGCGACTACGACTGCCTGTGCTGCATGGGCGACCCCCGCCGACACCTGACCACCACCGGCGGCACGCCGGCCAACCACTGAGGAGCCGCCATGTACTACGACGATCTGCCTGACGCCGGCCCAACCGACGCCGACTACATCCACTGGAACGAGGCCAACGACCACGCCGACGACTACGACCCGGCCGATGGCGAGCTGGACGAGATGGGCCAGGCCATCGCCGCCGTCTACGAGCGGGTCGCCCCGGAACTGGCCGCCTGTGAGGCCGCAGCGAAGCGTGCCCGGGACACCGCCAACTCCGGCAGCGACTACGAGCTGGCCGTCCGCTTCGACGCCCTGCACGCCAAGCTGCGGGAGGTCACCCACCAGACGGCCGGGGCGGACGGGTGAGCGTCTTGCGTGGGATGCGGGAGCTTGCCGTCCTCCTCAACCGCACCCCGGTTCCGGCGCCCCACGGCATCCACGCCGCCTACCCGCCCAGGGATGAGGAGTTGGTCCGCAGGCTCGCCGCTGATAAGGACATCGCCGGGAGGGTCGGGTTGACTCCACGCCTGGCTGTCGGCGCGGCCCGCACCGGTGAGGGGGTCGACGTGCGCCTGTCGTGGCTCAACGGCGAGGAGCCGATCGGCCGGCGGCGGGCCGCCCTCGCGGTACGGACTCTGTACGACCTGGCGACAGCGGGGGTCATGCCGGAACCGTGCCGGGTGAACGTCTTGTGCGCGCTGCGGGAGATCGGCGACCCCGCCCGGCTGCTGGTAGGGCAGGCCGCCACGCTGCTCGGCGTCCGGCCGGTCGAGGTGGATGGGCAGGTGTTGGTGACACGGGATGTCGGGCCGGGGGTGTCGTACACCGTGCACGGGTTCCTCTCATGAGCGACGACCTGGTGATGTGGGCGACCCGCGGCCTTCCCGGCTGCGGGAAGACGACGTGGGCTCGGGGGTGGGTGGACATCGACCCGGCGTGGCGGGCGCGGGTGTCCCGCGACGATGAGCGGAAGGCGATGCACGGCCGCCGGCTGGGCACCCCAGGGCAGGAGCGGTTGGTGACGATCGCCTGCCACGGGAAGATCCTCGACCTGCTGCGGGCCGGGGTGTCGGTGGTGGAGGACGGCACGAACCTGCCGGATGAGCACCTGGTGGCGTTGTGGGATATCGCCGACCGGGCGGGGGCACGGTTCCGGGTCGCGGACTTCACTCGGGTCCCGTTCAAGACGTGTGTGGCTCGGGACGTGGGCCGTGAGGGTGAGGCGCGGTTGGGTCGTGAGCGGATTTTGGCGATGCATCAGGAGTTTGTGCAGGGGAGGCGTACCCCGTTGCGGTTGCCGACGATGGCCGGGATGCGTCGGGGGAATTCGGTAGAAGTCGTGGACATGGCCCGACTCTTGAAGTAGGTTGATAGTTGTAACCGCTATCGAGATGCCGGAGGGTGTCATGAGCACCGAAACCCTGACCCGCACCACCAGCGGTGTTGCCCTAAACCTCACGTACGCCTACCCGCTCGACGACGGCAGGTTCGCCGTCACCAAGGTCCCCGGCGGCTTCTGGGCGGTCAAACTCCGCCAACGCGGCAGCCAGTGGATCGCCTTCGCAGTCCCCCGCCACACCACGCCCGGCGACCCGTTCCTCATCGCCGTAGGCGACGACCAGGACGCCGTCCGCTCGGTCGGGATCCGCTGGCGGGACCAGGCCGTCACCCTCGCCGGCCGCTACGACCGCGTCGTGTACGCCGGGGTCGGCAACGCCACCCACGAACGCCTCAACCCCGGCGACACCGACGGCCAGCGGCCCACCATCGACACCCAGGAGCGCCGCTCATGACCGGCCTGACCCCGGCGCAGCCCCGGGTGCTACGGCTGCGTCACAACACCGCCCCACCGCCGAACGGCTGCCGCTGGTGCGGCTACCCCCTCCGCGAATCGCCCGACTACCCGGACGGACATCCGCAACGGTGGGTGCCCGGACACGGCTGGCACGGATGGACGGAGCCAACCCGCGCGCAGATCGCCGCCCGCCTGCGAGCCAAGCTCACTGCTAGGAGGTGAGGCAGCCATGACCAACACCGCCGCTGCCGACTTGCCGCCGGTGTGGCTGCTCGACGTGGACGGGGTTATCAACGCCTCCCGACCCGGCTGGTCCGCCGCCCCCTGGAAGGGCTACGCCTACGAGAACGCCACGGAATACAAGATCCGATGGGCGCCACAGTTGATCGCCCGCATCTACGAGCTGCACCGCAGCGGCCTGGTCGAAGTCCGCTGGTGCACCACCTGGTGCGCCTACGCCTGGCAGCTCGAACGGCTGTTCCGTCTCCCCCCGTTGGGTCGGGCGTTCAACGAGGACGTCCGAGGCCCCGCCGCGTCGGCCGTCAAACTCGCCGCCGCCCGGCAGGTACTCGCCGACGGGCGTCGGCTGATCTGGACCGACGACGACGAGGTCCCAACTGGTGGCCCGCTGCACGACGAGCTGACCGCCGGGCGGGCACTGCTCATCCGGCCGAACAGCAGCCGAGGGCTACGCCCCGAACACCTGGACGCCATCGAGGCGTTCGCCCGCAACCACACACCCACGCAGGAGACCCGATGACCAACCCCACCACCGGCGGGCTGATCGGCCCGCTGACCGCCGACGAATGGTGCTCGCTGCGCCTCGGCGACGACGATGACCCGTTGCAGTGCTGCGGGGAGACCTCCGACCTGCGGGACGCGATCTTCCACGTCCTGCGCATGGGCGCCCAGGAGCACGAAGGGATCGCCCTGCGGGCCGCCTGGCACATCGTGGAGGAACACGGTGACCTCGGCGACCACCCGATCCTGCGGAAGCTGCACGCCTTCTACGTGGAGGGCAAACCGGAGCTGGCACCGGATAGCGCGCTGGCCGAGATGATGGCCGTCACCCCGGAACACGCGGAGCTGTTCATCGCCGCGATCCCCGAGGCGTTCGAGCTGGACAGCGAAGAGGGCAGGATCGTCGCGCTCGGGCGGATCGCGCCGAGGGTCGCCCACGTGCTCGACCGCGACGAGCGGTGCCGGTTGACCGGGCTGCTGGCCGAGACGGTGCGCCTGGACGTGCAGCAGGTGGCGATCGTCGTGGACGCGTGGCGCGGCAACGTCGGTCTCCCGGTCATGCCGCGATGATCTGCCTGAGAGTCGTGGTCGGCTGCGCTGACTGCGAGTCCGACCCGCGAGCCGTCGCCCCGCACGTCTGCGACGACTGGTGCGCCACCGACGGAGAGAGTAAGCGCCGCAGCCCGGAGTACCACCAGCGCCGGCACCAGCCGCACCTGTGCGACCACTGCGGCGCGGTCCTCGACGACCGGCGCGGCAACAACTACGAGACCCGCCGGCTGTGCCCCTACCAGACCTGCACCATCCTGTACTGCCCCGGCTGCCGGCGAGAGACCTACAGCGTCGGCGTGGTCGGCTGCCCCGCCTGCAACGGGCCCGCCGGGCACGGCACCTACGGGGAGCTGCGCCGGCCCGGCGTCGGCCGGTTCGTCAAGCCATCGAAGCGAAGGAGACACCGTTGACCAGGAATGTGCTACTTGCGGGCATCGTCGGCTCAACCGCCTACGGGCTGGCTGGTCCGGACTCTGACGTGGACCGGCTTGGCGTCTTCGCCGCCCCCACCGAGGCGTTCCACGGGCTCACCCCGCCGGAGGAAACGAAGGTCACCAGCAAGCCCGACACCACCATCCACGAAGCAGCCAAGTACGCCAGGCTGGCCCTCGGCGGCAACCCGACTGTGTCCGAGCTGATGTGGCTGCCGGACGACCTGTTCGAGGTGCGCACCCCGCTCGGGGAGGAACTGATCGGCATCAGGTCGGCGTTCCTCAGCGCGAAGCGGGTCCGTGACGCCTACCTCGGTTACGCCACGCAGCAGTTCCGCCGGTTGGAGGCGCGCGGGGACGGCTCGTTCTCGGCGGATACGCGCAGGCGGACCGCGAAACACGCCCGGCATCTACTGAGGCTGTGCCACCAGGGGTTGAGGCTGTACGCGACGGGGGAGCTGGAAATTCGGCTCGCGAACCCGCAGCGGTTCGTCGACTTCGGGGAGCGGGTGGCGTCCGGGGACATCGAGCTGGCCCGAGCGTGGATGGCCGATTACGAGTCGCGGTTCGACGCGGCCCGGTCTGTGTTGCCGGTCGAGCCGGACCGGGCCGCGGTTGAGGCGTGGCTGTTGCGGGTGCGCCACGCCCACCTGGACGCCAATGTACGCCGGCGGTTCCTCGGCGTCCCCGTGGACGGCCCGGCGTGAGCGGGTTGGAGGCAGCGTCCACGGCGACGCTGAGGGTGATTGCCGGCAACCTGCGGCACGGCCTGGATGTGGTTGCCGCCCGGATCGCCGCCGGCACCTTCCACGAGGTCGGGCCGAAGGGCGCCGCACCGCCAGCCCAGTCTGGGCAGCTCACCCTGGCGCTGCTCGACGGCGTGGCGGCGGAGCTGACCCGCAGGGAGGCGTCGTGATCCTGCTGTGCCCCGACCCGTCCGGCTGCCCGGACCGGTTCGAGGTGTCCGAGGAAGACCCGGACGCCACCCTGTCCGACATCGGCTCGCACCTGATGCATCGCCATCGGCACACGCTTGCCGAGGCAATGCGGCTGCTCGCCAACGTCCGTGAAGCATGACCTGAAAGGAAAGGGAACCCGTGGACATCCCTGACTATCTGTTCGGCCTCGCCACCCTGCCTGCGGTCGCCGCCTCCGGTGTGGTCCTGTGGCAGGCTGGCCGGCTCGTGAACCGGGCCGGCGACGCCGTCGTGAAACGGCTACCGCTGACGAAGGTGGAGAACCGGGCCGGGTTCGCGGCCTTCGCCGCCTGTACCCGCCGCTGCCATGTGTTCACCTTTGCTGGGATCGTGGTTGCCGTGGCGGCCGGCTACGACGGCAGCCAGGCCCGGAAGGTGTATGACGTGGTGTACCCGGTGCTGGTCGAGCCGGCGCGGGTGAATCCGCGGTGGCGGGCGGCCGGGCCGCAAGACCCGGGCGTCGAGTTCGGGCCGGAGGACTGATGTCGGACTTCTGGCTCGGGGTGCTGTCTGTGTTCGCCGCCGTTGGCGGCCTGGGTGTGCTGCTCGGGCTCGGCTGGCTGGTGGTGGTGTTCCTGCCCGAAGGGGTGTGGTGGACGGTGAAGCGGTTGCCGCTGCATGACCAGTTCCGCCGGGACCGGGCGGCGGCGGTGTGCGCGTCGGCGCGGCGGGCGTACACGCTGCGTATCCCGTTCGGGGTGCGGCTGGTGTTGACGTTCGGGGAGCACCGTGACCGGGCGGACGAGGTCATGGCGTTGTTGGGGCGTGGCCGGGACCAGGCGGCCACCGAGCGGACGTCAGCCGAATGACTGCCCCCTCTGCCGTGTCTCGGCCGGGGGACCACACCCCCGGCGCTGTTTGTGCCGAGTTCGAGGGCTGGGACAGGGTGCCGCCGCACTGGGTGCGGATGGCCCGGCGTGGCTGCGCCGAGTGCGCCGAGTGGGATGCCGCCCGTGCTCGCTTGTTCGCTATCCACCGGGCCTACCGCCTGCGCGGTGCCCGCAGGAGACCGCGATGAGCGTGCCGAACCCTGGCCTTGACTGCGTCATCGGCCGGCATCTGTTCTTCGAGGTCTGCGACGGCACCTCGCACGTTGGTGGTTGGTGCGTGTGGTGCGGTACCGGCGTTTACGACGGTGACCGGATCACCGACGACGGTCAGGCGGTCGGGTTCACCCCCGTGTATGAGCTGCGCGTGCCGGACGGGTTCCACCGCGACGCGGGGCCTTGGAGGGCGCGGCGAGCGTGCTCGTGTCAGCGCTGTGAGTAGTGAGGGTTGGGGTAGCCGGATGGTTGAACGTCGGTAACGAATTGGTGACCCTGTCGATACGGGCCGTCGCGCGTTTTTCACTATCTGACGGATCGTCGCCGTGGAAGTTGCATATAACATCGACTCCGGCACGATCGACTACTCAACGGAACAACATCAACTACTTACAGCCACAAGATCCAATGGGGAGGATCGAGATGGCTCACCCGACACAGCAGCACGCCACAACCGCAACACGACGCGCGCTGCTGCTACTCGGACTCGCCGCAGCCAGCACCGGCGCCGCCCTGCTGGCCACCAGCGGCCACGCCCACGCGGCCGACCGGCAACCATCCGGGCTGCTCGGCGCCGTCACCGGGACGATCACCGGCACCGTCGAGCAGGTCACCGACACCATCACCCCCGCCCGTGGCAACGGCAAAACCCCGGTGCGGGACCTGCTCAACGACACCACCACCGCCGTCGACACCACCCTCACCGGCGTCGGCCGCACCGTCGAGCAGGTCACCGACACCATCGACCACGTCACCGCGCCCATCCCGGTCGTCGGCGGCGCTGTAGACACGGTCACCGACGTCACTGACCGGCTCGTCGGCACCACCCCACCCACCCCATCCAAGCCGCCCGATCCTGCGCCGCCGCCGGTGACAGACGTGACCACTCCCCCTGACGGTGACGGCGGCACCGCCCCACCGGATACCTCCGCACCGAGTACGACGGTCCCCGAGACCGCGCCCGAGACTGCGCCCGAGACCACGCCCGGGGCGACGGATGAGCAGCCCCCACCCGCCGCCGCAGCCCCGGGCGCACCCATCTACGGCCCCGACACCCCGGGACGCCTAGACGCCCGGCCCGGCGCTAACCGGGCCGCCGCTGCCGGCCACACCAGCCCGCGCATGACGGCAGCCCACATCGACGGGGCGCAACCCCAACCCGCCCCCGGAAACCACCGCGCCACCTGGCCCGGCTGCGACACCGAGGCCACCAACACCATCCGCAGCATCAGCAAGAACCCCTGCGCCCATGCCGGCCGGTGGGCCCAGCAGCCCCGCCGGCAGCAGCGCGTCACCGTGCTTCTCGCCAGCCTCAGCAGCCGCGCCGAACGACCAGCCGCCCCGTCCGGCTAGCCCTGGCACGCCTCCCGCGCGCCTCACCCCACCATCCGTGGGGTGAGGCGCGACCGCCGCACACCCACCGGTCGGTGATGCTGGCGGGGAGACGCAGCCCCCGGCGAGGACACCCCGCCTGCGTCTCCGACCCCTCCCCACAGCAGGAGACGGAGCAAACCCTTGTACGACGACGAGACCAAAGCCCGGCGGACGCGGCGGCGGCAGGACGCCCCCCTCATCATCGCCGGCATCGCTGCGGCCACCCTCGCCATCCTGACCGCATTCGCCTGGGGGTCGATCTACACCGATGCCAGAGATGCAGACGGCGTGGAACCTGTGACGTTCGGAAGCGGGGCGGCTATCGGCTTCGCGATCCTGGTCGGCATTGCCGCAGTCGCCGCCTTCTTTAGCTGCCTGATCATCTGGGACGGGCGTAGCCGAGCTGCCGCCGAGTGTCAGCATCTGGAACAGGTGATCCGCGGGGCGGTCGCGGTGTGCTTCCGTGAGGGTGACGACGCGGCCCGCGAGTTTTTGGGCGATGCGCAGCGGCTCGTTGACGGTCAAGCAACGGGCTCGGTGCGTCCCCTCCGCGCCAGCCGGGGGTAACGCTGGACTACTGGAAATGGGGGGCCGCCGACACGCCCGGCGGCCCCCCATTTTTCGGGCCGGTGCCCCCACGGTGCCCCCAGGCCCCAAAACCAGCTAGATCGACTAGCGGTGTTTGTGCAGCGTGCCCCCGGCAGGATTCGAACCTGCGACACACGGTTTAGGAAACCGATGCTCTATCCCCTGAGCTACGAGGGCGCGAGGGCCTAGTCTAGCGACCCACGCGTTCACCCGGGGTGGCAGGGAGTGGCCTTCGTTGACCTGCGTTGTCGCGTTCGACTGGCCGGGTTCAGAACCACCACGCTCGGCGCGGCCGGAACCGGCGGGAGCACTCGCCGTCGTGGTCGGGCCGCAGCAGGCAGCGCCGGCCGCCGGGGAGGACCTGGTCGCAAAAGGCCCAGTGGCGTACGTTCTGGTCGTCCTCGGGTGAGACGGTGGTGCCGCCGGGTTCGGTCTGCGGCAGCACCTGCGTCCAGTGCGCCACCACCCGGGCCAGCCGCTGTGCGGCCAGCAGGTCATTGACGACCACCGGCAGGTGGATGACCCAGCGTTCACTCATTGCCACTAGCTCCGCTCGTTGCGGGCGCGAGCCTGCTCGGACTGCCAGCAGCGCAACGCGTCCTTGACCCGATCGGTCTCCCGCCGACTCTGCGCCAGCGCGTCGTACACGGCGGCCAGATCACCGGCGACCCGGTCGAGGAACTCCGACACCTCTCGCGGGTCGAGCCCGCGCCGTCCCAGCGGCGTGGACCGGAACCGTCGCCCCCGCGCACCTGCCACGGCCGCAGCGGATGGTAGGCCGCCGAGCGGTAGCAGGTCGGCCCGCTGGCCGACCGCTGCGGACGCTGGTTACGCCGAAAGAACACGCGCATGGCAGGACCTGCCTCTCACCGTCGAGATTGACCTGTGGAAGGGGCGGGCCCGTCGACCCGCCGCGCACCGGCGGACCCACCCCGGCACCTGCCACCGCAGCCTGACGATCAGCAGTACGACAGCAGGGCCGCTTCATCGACTTTCGGGCCGCCATGATCACTCAGACGATCCGTAGCCTCACTCATCGCGCAACGGTCTTATCCCTTTGCGCAACTCCCGATTTGGGTTGGGGTCATTGCGTGTCGCGTTCTCTTCGGTCCACACTGGTCACCATGGCTGGAAGCCCGACCGTCCGTCGGCGGCGTCTGGCCGCCGCCCTGCGCCGGCTGCGCGAGCAGACCGGACTGACCGCCGACCAGGCGGCGAAGGAAATCGGCATCTCGAAGTCCGCGCTGAGCCGGGTCGAGAATGCCCAGGTCTCCGTGCTGCCACCGGTCGCCCGCAGCCTCCTTGAGCTGTACGGCGTCGAGGGCGAGGAGGTCGCGGCCCTCGTCCAGGTGGCCCGGGACGCGCGCAAGCGCGGCTGGTGGCAGGCGTACGACGATGTGCTGCCGGACTGGTTCGAGGTCTACGTCGGGCTGGAGGCCGAGGCGTCGGAGATCCGCGCCTTCCAGCCGCAACTGGTCCCCGGCCTGCTTCAGACCGCCGACTACGCCCGTACGGTCATCCGGGCCGAACACCCAGACGCGCCGAAGGAGGAGGTCGAGCGCCGGGTCGAGCTACGGATGCGCCGCCAGACGAGCGACACGCCGCCGAAGCTCTGGGTGGTGTTGGACGAGGCGGCCCTGCGGCGGCCGGTCGGCGGAGTCGAGGCGTACAAGGCGCAGTTGAAGCGGCTGGCCGAGGAGTCGGAGCAGCCCCGCCGCACCATCCAGATCCTGACCTTCGGCGCTGGTGAGTATGGCTCGATGGGCAGCGCGTTCAGCGTGCTGGCCTTCCCGGAGCCGGCCGATCCGGGGATCGTCTACATCGAAACCCGCGCCGGTAGCCTCTATCTCGAAGGCCAACAGGTCAGGGAGTACAGCCGGGTTTTTGAGCACCTGGTCGCCACGGCGGCGAGCGCTCGGGAGTCGCGCGACCTGATCCAGGGGGCGATCGACGAGCTATGAGAGGACGGGCGCGGTGACGGAGCTCAGCACGACCCCCGTGACCTGGCGGAAGAGCACCCGCAGCAACGGATCCGGCGACTGCGTCGAGGTCGCGGACAACCTGGCCGGCAGGGTCGCTGTACGGGACAGCAAGGACGTGAGCGGCCCGGTCCTCGCGTTCAGCCAGGCGGCATGGTCACACTTCGTCAACGGCCTGAAGCACCAAACGTCAACCAACTGAGTTTCGGACCACGGGGTGCTGTCTCTTGTCGGACAGCACCCCGTGGTTCCCGGGAATCAGCGCGATGCATGGACAAGTTTCCTGACGGCGCGAGGATGACTTCTCCCGGCGGCTGGTGATCGGCGCGTCGGTCACCAACGCAGGGGCCCCACCGGTTCCGCCGGGTCGGCGCGCTGCTCGGCCGCCAACTCCCCCTCTACCGAACCGGGCGGAGGCCGGCGGGCCGGCGGCATCATCGTTGGACGCTACGAACTTGATGACGTCGATGCATCACCTGCCCGCTAGAGGACGCGCGCTCGCACCGGCGCAGCCTTCGGCGGACACAACACCGTGGACCGGCCATCGGTTGAGTCGTTCACGTCATCAAGTTCGTAGCAGCTGCACCACCCTCCGCCCGCCCAGCGCCGTCCGCCACCAGGCACGCCGCAGCCGGGGCCCGGCGTGCCCGTTCGCCGCCGTACAGGCCGGGCTGTGGTGCACGGTCTCCTCACGTAGGACCGCATCAATTCCGCGAAGGTGCCTGAGGCTGTCACCTGGCGTTCAGCCTCCATCCGCCGACGGGTCGCCGTCAGACGCCTAGCGTCCACGTGGGCCGACCCGCAGAATGTCGGAGCCGAATCACCACCCCTAGGAGGTCCACGCCCATGCCCCGTGCGGTCATACGGCGAGTCATCGTCGCCTTGTCGTTGTCCACAGCTGGCTTAGCCAGCCCATTGCTCGCCACCCCGGCATCCGCCAATCCGGACGGTACGGGTCTGGTCATCAGCGAGGCGTACGTCAACGGCGGCTCGGCTGGCGCGAGCCTCCTCAACAAGTTCATCGAGCTCTACAACCCGACGTCGAGGGCCATCTCCCTCACCGGCGACACCCTGCAGTATCGCGCGCCCACGAGCACGGTTGTGCCGAGTGGTGCGCAGGTGTTCGCGCTGTCGGGGACGGTGGCCGCGCACGGCCACTTCCTCATCCAGCTGCCGAGCAACGGCACCGGCGGCGAGGCGCTGCCGGCACCGGACCTGAGCACCGGCGGCAGCATCAACCCGGGCGCGGGCGGTGGCACGCTCTTCATCGCGGCCAGCACCTCGGGTGTGCTGCCCACCGACGCCTCCGTCATCGACAAGATCGGCTGGGGGAACAGCAACTCCCCGGAGGGGACCGCCGCGACCGGCAACTCGGTCGTTCTGAGCTATCAGCGCGCGGCCGGTACGGACACGGACAACAACGCCGCTGACTTCCGCGTCGCCACCCCGACGCCGCAGAACTCGACGTCCGACGGTGGCACGGCGGCCGTCACGGTGACGAACCCCGGCAGCCAGAACGCGACAGTCGGCGCCCCGATCCCGCCACTGACCCTCAGCGCCTCGGGCGGCACCACGCCGTACACGTGGACGGCGGCCGGACTGCCCGCGGGCCTGGCGATCTCCTCGGCCGGGGTCGTCTCCGGCACCCCGACCGCGGCCGGCACCTCCTCGGTGACGGTCACCGCGACCGACTCGACCGGCGCGAGCGGGTCGACGTCCTTCAGCTACTACGTCGTGGCCGTGACGAAGGTCCTGCCGATCGCCGAGATCCGGGGCACGAACACCGACACGTCGCCGTACCTCAACAGGACCGTGACGACCGACGGCGTCGTGACCGCTGTCTACGCCACCGGCGGGTTCAACGGCTTCTTCCTGCAGACCGGCGGCGCCGGCGGCACCGAGGCGGAGGACGCCACGCCGGGCGCCTCCGACGCGGTCTTCGTGTTCGGCTCCGACGCGGCCGGCAAGGTCAGCATCGGCGAGAGTGTCCAGGTCACCGGCACGGTGCAGGAGTACCAGGGCAAGACCGAGATCAGCTTCCCGACGGTCACGAAGCTCGCCACGGCGCTGCCCCCCGTCAAGCCGCTCGTGATCCCGTGGTCCCACCTCACGACGGATGCTCAGAAGGTGGCGCACGAGGGCGAGCTGATCGCGCCCCAGGGCAATTTCACCGTGGCGGACAACTACAACGCGAACTGGTACGGCACCTTCACCCTCGCCGCTGGTGACACCCCGCTGCGCCAGCCCACCGACGCCGGCCCCGCTGGCAGCGCCCAGGCGCACGCCGTGGTCGCCGACAACGCCGCCCGGATGGTCACCCTGGACGACGGCTCGAGCTGGAACTACAGCACCAGCACGTACACCGGCACGCCGCTGCCGTGGTTCACGCGGAACAACCCCGTCCGCATCGGTTCGAAGGTCACCTTCCACCAGCCGCTGATCCTCGACTACCGGTTTTCACTGTGGAACTTCCAGCCGACCCAGCAGGTGACCGATGACGGCCACGCGGTCGCGACCTTCAGTGACACCCGGGCCGAAAACCAGCGGCCGGCCGCCGTCGGTGGCAGCGTCCGCCTGGCGACGTTCAACGTCCAGAACTACTTCCCGACGACCGGGCAGGTGTACGTCGCCAAGGGGCTGGGCACCTGCACCTACTACACGGACCGGGCCGGCAACCGCATCACCGTGAAGACCTGCTCCGGCCCCGGCAACAGCGCCGGCCCGCGCGGCGCCGCCGACGACGCCAACTTCCAGCGGCAGCAGGCGAAGATCGTTGTCGGTATCGACCGGCTCGGTGCCAGCATCGTGTCGTTGGAGGAGGTCGAGAACTCCGTCAAGTTCGGCCAGCCGCGGGACACCGCGCTCGCCGGCCTCGTCGACGCGCTCAACGCCGCCGCCGGCTCGAACGTGTGGGCGTACGTGCCCTCCCCCGCCGACGACAAGCTGCCGCCGCTCTCCCAGCAGGACGTGATCCGTACGGCGTTCATCTACAAGCCGGCGGAGGTCGCGCTCGTCGGGTCGTCGGTGGTGCTCACCGGTGACTCGGGCCCCGGCCAGCCGTTCTCGATCGCTCGCCAGCCGCTGGCTCAGGGCTTCAAGAAGGTTGGTGCGACCGACACCGACGCGTTCGTGGTCGTCGCCAACCACTGGAAGTCCAAGGGCAGCGGGACCCCGCTGTACGACGGCGACGCCCAGGACACCTCCTCGCCGGCGGTGGACCAGGGTGCGTTCAATGCGACCCGGGTGCGCCAGGCGCAGGACACGAGCGCCTTCGCCGCGCAGGTGGCGGCGGGCCTGGGCACGAACCGGATCTTCCTGGTCGGCGACTTCAACGCCTACACCCAGGAGGACCCGATGCAGGTCCTGTACGCCAACGGCTACACCGACCTGGGCGCCACCTTCGACCCGTCGGAGGCGACCTACTCCTACAACGGCATGCAGGGCTCGCTCGACCACGTGTTGGCCAACCCGGCCGCCCGCGCGCTGGTCACCGGGGCCGACGTGTGGCAGATCAACGCCCAGGAGGCGGTGGCCTACGGCTACAGCCGCTACAACTACAACGCCACGCTGCTGTTCAACGGCAGCGACCCGTTCTCGGCGTCGGACCACAACCCGGTCGTCGTCGGGCTGAACCCGCCGGTGACGCCGACCGTGCCGGCCTGGGACAAGTCGAAGGTGTACAACACCGGCGACCAGGTTTCCTACCAGGGTTCCACCTGGCAGTCGCTCTGGTGGACCCAGAACCAGACCCCGGGCGACCCCTACGGCCCGTGGCAGGAGATGGCGACCGCCGCCGACGGCACCGCCGTCTGGACCGCGTCGCGCATCTTCGACACCGGGGACATCGTCGTCTACCAGGGCAAGAAGTACGTTGCCCAGTGGTGGACCCGCAACCAGGTCCCCGGCCAGCCCTACGGCCCGTGGAAGATCATCGGCTGATCCGACGGTAGAGCTATCGGGGCCGCCTTCTCCGCGAAGGCGGCCCCGATCGTTGTCTCAGCTGCAGGCGGTGCCGTTGAGGCTGAACCCGCTCGGCGCGGCGCCGTTGCCGTTATGGGTGGCTTGGAAGCCGATCTGCGTGGAGCCGCCCGGTGGTATGGCGGCGTTGTAGCTGACGTTGGTCGCGGTCACCTGGCCGCTGGTGGGCGAGTAGTTGGCGTTCCAGCCGGAGGTGATGTTCTGCCCGGACGCGAGGTTGAACTTCAGCGACCAGCCGTTGATGGCGGCCGTACCGGTGTTGGTGATGGTGATGTTGTCGGTGAGGCCGTTGTTCCACGCGTTGACGTCGTTTGTCACTCGGCAGGTCTTGCTGCCGCCCGACGGCGGGCTCGTCGTGGGCGGGGCCGGCGTGGTCGGGCCGCTCGACGGGCCACCGCCAGCGCCCTCACTCACGGTGATGTTGGAGCTCCCGCTGCTCTGGTAGCCCTCGGTGGCGAGGATCTGGTAGTTGTGGGTGCCGAGGTTCAGGCCGAGGCTGGCCCACGCGTTGAAGTGGTTGGCGGTGGTGATGGTGCCGCCGGTCCGCTTCTGCTGCCGGACACTCCAGTACTGGTAGAACGTCGCCGTGCCGATGATGGACGGCTGGTTGACGCGCTGGGTGCGGTAGATGTCGTACGTGCTGCCGTCGGTGGTGACGGAACCCAGCCGGGTGGCGCCTGAGCTGGGGTTGTAGCTGCCGAAGTTCTCGACGACGTAGTACTCGATGAGTGGGTTGGTCGTCCACCCGTACAGCGCCAGGTAGCCGTTGCCGTTCGGGCTGAAGCTGCCCGAATAGTTCACCGTGTGGCTGGAGCCGGGGTTCCAGCCCTTGCCGACGACCATGTTGTTCATGTTGCTCCACTGGACGCTGTACTGGCCGCCGGCACCCATGGTCATGGTGACGTTGCCGTTGTCCTTCCAGTACGAGTAGAAGTAGCCGTTGTGGGTGCCGGTCGAGTTCGAGGTGAGGGTCCGGTCGGCCTCGGCGTGGGCGGTGCCGGCCAGGGTCACCGAGGCGGCGGCCAGCACGACGGCGCAGGCGCTGCCGATGAGCATCCTGACGCGGTCGCGCCCGTGACGCTTCGGGCGGGTGAGGGATTCGTTCATGGGGCGCGTCCTCTCGTTAAGACCGGCCCGGGGGCCAGGACTGCGTGACAGGTGTGGGTTGCCAGCTCGCAGCCACATCGTCGTGGCCCGGCAGCGCCAGCCGTTGAGGCTCGTCGATGCTCGCAGTATTGGTCAGCCCCACCGGGCTGTCAACGATTTCCGGAAGGGCCGCGAAAGGGGCGATCGCGACCCACGCCTCCCTGATGACGCACCTGGCCTCGCACTTTGGGCCCACCATGTCGACAGTGATCGAGACATTCGCCGACGAACACTTCCCCCGCCGATCGAAATCCGCGGCGATGCCGTCGAAAATTTCGGGCCCGATCCGATACTGCTCACCGTCCGGATCGGACAGGCCGATCGCGTGCCGGCCAGACCACCCGCACCCGACCATCGGGAGGGGTGCGGCGCGGACGGGTGCCAGCACGATCGTCTCGACGTACGGCAGTAGATGTTGAAGTTCTTCGATGGTAGCCTGCGTCCACCCCAACCCGGGCACTACCTCCATCACAGGGAGATGGGCCGATGTCACTACACCGCAACGCACTAGCCACCACCGGGGCGACGGTGCTCCTCGCGGCAGGACTTCTCTTCGGCGTCACACCGCCCACGTCGGTGACAGCGGCCTCGCCGAAGCCGAGTCCCGCCGTGGTCTACCGCGTCAACGCGCCGCTGGGCGCAAGCACCACCAAGCTGCTCGACCTCGGCTTGGACGTGCTGGAGGGTCGCGACGGCAACGACCTCTTCGTGATGGGCGATCGCGAGGTCGGACGGACGCTGCGCAAGGCCGGCTTCACCGCCACGACCGAACAGGTGCTCGATGTCCCGCAGTGGGCGCCCGTCACCCGCCGGTGGCAGGCCGACGACCGGACGCTGGCCGCCGAGGCGGTCGCGCCGCTCGCGGCCGAGGAGACCTTCTACGGCGGCTACCGCACGGTCAACGCCCAGTACGCCCACCTGACAGCGGTCGCCACCGCCCACCCGGATCTCGCCAAGGTCTACACGTACGGGCAGTCGTGGCGCAAAACGATGAACCGCGGCGGGTACGACCTGAGGGTCATCTGCATCACGAAGCTCAACAATGGCGACTGCGCCCGAGCGACGAGCGCGCCCAAGCCGCGGTTCCTCCTCATGGCCCAGATCCATGCCCGCGAGATCACCACCGGCGAGATCGCATACCGGTGGATCGACTACCTGGTCAACGGCTACGGCGTGGACTCCACGATCACCAACCTGCTCAACACGACCGAGCTGTGGGTCATCCCGATCGCCAACCCCGACGGGGTCGACATCGTCCAGCAGGGTGGCAACTCGCCGTACTACCACCGCAAGAACGGTGACGACGTCGGCGGCACCGGCTGCGGCGAGACCTCATCCAGCCACTCGGGCGTCGACCTGAACCGCAACCACGGTTCGCACTACGGCGGCGCCAGCACGTCGACGAGCAAGTGCGCGCAGACGTACCGGGGGACCGCCGCGGACTCGGAGGTCGAGACCCAGGCCCTCGAGGCGCTGCAACGGCAGCTCTTCGCCGCGACGCGTGGCACCGGCGACACGGCGGCCGCCTCGGCCAACACCAAGGGCATGTTCGTCACGATGCATTCCTACGCCAACCTGGTGCTCTACCCGTGGGGCTTCAGCTCGAAGGTGAAGACGGGCAACGACGCCAAGCTGCGCGCCATGGGCCAGCAGATGGCGCAGCTCGCGGGCAGCGGCTGGCAGTACGGCCAGCCAGGACAGGTGCTCTACGACGCCTCGGGCACCAGCGACGACTGGCTCTACGACAAGCTCGGCACCCCCAGCTTCACCTGGGAGATCGGACCTAACAGCGGCAGCTGCAGCGGCTTCCTGCCCGCCTACTCGTGCCAGACCGGCACCTTCTGGCCCAAGCTCCAGCCGATGCTGATGTACGCGGCGAGCAAGGCAGCGGCACCGTACGCGTAAACCACGACCACCTGACCCGCCGCCCAGCCCGGGGCGGTGTCCACCACGGACGCCGCCCCGGCTGGGCACACAAGGACTACGCGCCGGTAGGCCCGGGGCAGCCCTTCACTCGCACCCGGGTGCCGAGGTTAGTGCTGTTGTAAAAAATCGGATCAGGAAGGGCCATGGTCCATCCGACGCCGCCCGACCCCTGACTCTTGTCGCAGCCGGTCACCTTGACCTTGACACTGACCACCCGGGTCTGCCCGACGGCGAGGTTTGCGATGTCGCAGGTGAACTTGCGACTGGTGGTGGTGCAACCGGTGCCGCCAACGAACTTCGTGCCGAGCTGAGCGTCGCCAAGAAGCGACAACCAGGGTTCCTTCGAGGGCCCGCGGTTGATCACCGTGTGCTTGATGGTGACCGTCTGCCCGATCCGCGCGACCGGCACCGTCGAGGTCATGGCCAGGTCAGCGACCTCGGACCACACGTAAACCGTGCCGCCGACGCTGCTGATGTTCGGCCGAGGGCTGGCGGTCAACTTGAGGCGTACGTTGCCCGCCCGAGTGCTGGGCGCACCCGCCTTTCCCCGCAGCGACAGCGAGGCACCGACCTTCCCGCCACCCTTTTTGATCTTCAACGTGCCGAAGTTGCAGGTGACCTTCGATCCGGACCGCTTGCAGGGCTTACTGACCCCGACGATGTCAACCCTCTTCGTGATCCCCGACAGGTCGACGGTGAGTTTCACGCCCTTCGCGGTGCCCTTGCCCCAGGTCATCACACCGATCGGGATGGTGGTGGTCCCGCTCTTGCCGACAGTGGTGGACATTGGGCCGCCGTACTGGATGAAGTATGGCGCAAGGCCCACCCCCGCCGCCTGCGCGACGCCGGGCATGGCGAACAAAGCGACGATTGCGCCGGTCACGATGCCCGCTAAACAACGGGAAATCAAAGACATGACCATCGATTGTACGGCCGCGGGTAGCGGATGGCAGCACGGCCAGCCGGGCAGTCATTGCTGATGTACGCGGCGAGCAAGGCAGCGGCACCGTACGCGTAAACCACGACCACCTGACCCGCCGCCCAGCCCGGGACGGTGTCCACCACGGACGCCGCCCCGGGCTGGCACACAAGGACTACGCGCCGGTAAGCCCGGGGCAGCCCTTCACTCGAACGCGGGTGCCGAACTTGTCGCTGTTGTAGAAGATCGGATCGGCCAGTGCCATGGTCCATCCGACGCTGCCCGCCATCTGCGTCTTGTCACAGCCGGTCACCTTGACCTTGACGCTGACCACCCGGCTTTGCCCAACCGCGAGGTTCGTGAAGTCGCAGGTGAACTTTCGACTGGTGGTGGTGCAGCCGGTGCCGCCGACATACTTCGTGCCGAGTTGGGCGTCGCCAAAGAGCGTCAGCCAGGACTCCTTCGAGGGCCCATGATTGACCACCTTGTGAGAGATGGTCACCGTCTGCCCGATTCGCGCGACCGGCACCGTCGAGGTGATGGCCAGGTCCGCGACCTCGGGCTGCACGTGGACCGTGCCACGGACGTTACTGTCGATCGACCGCGGGCTGGAGGCCAGTTTGAGACGGACGGTGCCCGCCCGGGCGATGGGCGCATCCGCCTTCCCCCGCAGCGACAACGTGACGCGGAGTTTCTTCGACCCCTTGACCTTTACCGTGCCGAACTTGCAGGTCACCTTCGACCCGGACCGCTTGCAGGGCTTACTGACCCCGAGGATGTCCACTCTCTTCGTGATCCCCGACAGGTCGATGGTGAGTTTCACGCCCTTCGCGGTGCCCCGGCCCCAGAGCAGCACGCCGGCAGGGATTTTGGTGGTCCCACTTTTACCAACAAAGGTGGACATGCCGTTGCCGTACTCGATGAAGTACGGCGCGATACCCACCCCCGCCGCCTGCGCGGCACCGGGCGTGGCGAACAAGACGATGAGTGTTCCGGTCAGAACGGCCGCGAGGCAGCGAGAGAGACGGGACATGACCATCGATTGTACGGCCGTGAATCGGTCGCTGCTAAATCAATTGGTGAGCCATTCGAAGGTCAGCGCGCCGACGTCTCCTGCTCCCGAAGCGCCTGCTCCACGGCCTGGTGCACGCGGGCGTCCTCGCGCTGCTTGCGCCGTACGCGGTTGCGACGGGCGAGCAGGAGCGCCCCGACGATGCCGGCGATCAGCACGGCGACCAGGAGCAACAGGGTCCACGGGAGGGCCCAGCCGTGCGCGGTGGCCGAGATCGGGTCGCGCGAGGTGGTGGAGCCGGAGGCGTCGGTGAGCAGGGGCGTGAGGGTCACGGTCGCGGCCAGCCTGAGTGCGGGCGCCACGTCGTGGACGGGCACCGTCACCTGCCAGCTCTCACCTGGGAGCAGTTCCGGCGGCGATGCGATCTCGCCGGCGTCGGCCCGCAGCCAGCCGAACGGCCCCGAGATCGACACCGCCTGCTGGCCGGACAGAATCGCGTTGCCGGTGTTGTGGATCCGGTACGTGATGGTGGCATCGCCCGTGCCGAACGGGTTGGCCGTGCCGGCGTAGTCGACGTGCAGGTCCTCGATCGCCAGATTCGGCTGGAGCGTGCCACCGACCCGCAGCTTGATCCGGATGCCGAGGCGTCGGTCCACGTTGATGCCCTCGGCCTCGTCGGCCTGGGTCAGCGAGGTGATGATGCCGCCCGCGTAGTCGCCGGGCGTGGCGTTGTCCGGGATGGTGGCTTCGAAGGGAACCTCAACGGTCTTCCCCGGCTGGAGCACCACGCGGTCGCGGTCGGCGTGGATCCAGGCGCCGATGCCGACGGATTTCTTGTCCCTGGTGAGCAGGTCGAGCTGACCCGTGTCGGTGGTGAAGCCGTCCGCGGTGTAGACGGCCAGGTCGAGTGGCACCGTGCCACGGTTGGCCACGATCAGGGCGTCCTTGACCGAGCCACCCGGGTTGATGGCGTAGCTGAAGCTCGATCGGTCGACGCCGTAGCTGTTCGACGCCGTCCGGACCGTCCAGGTGACGTCGCCACCCTGGGCCAGCGCGGGATCGGCGCCCAGTCCGACCGCCGCGACGGTGGCGAGCAGGGCCAGGACGGCGGTACGGACGAGAGCGACGGTGGTGTTCTTTCGGCGCGGTGTGGGCGCGTACATCACTGCTTCCTCAGGCGATCTGGGGCGGATCGGGAAGGCCCGACGGGGCGGGCACCCGAAGGCGCTCACCCCGTCGGGTGGAACGGGTCCGATCAGCTGCTCAGCGCAGTGATCGTGAGGGTGGCGCGGTAGCTGCCCTTGTCCACGCTGCCCGGGATCTTCAGGTCCAGGTCAGCGCCGAGCTTGGCCGTACCCCGGGGGTGGCCCTGGGCGGCCCAGCCGAGGCCGCGCGATACGGACAGGCCCGCACCGTGGTCGTCGTAGGCCGAGGACACTGCCCCGCTGGCCTGGGCCCCGGCACCGGCCTCCAGCACCGTCGGCGTCCAGCCGAGGTAGGCGCCGGAGAACGACTTGTCGCCGTCGCGGAAGTCACCCACGCTGGCCGAGATCGACCACGGGGCGAGCGAGCGGCGGCTGTCCGACACGGCGATCGGGTTGATCTGGCCGGTCGCCGAGAAGTAGTCGCCGTTGTGCTCCTCGGCGGTGCCGAGGTCCACCAGGCCGTTGTAGCCGTCGATCGTCCAGCCGAACTCGCCCGGAGCGGCGTTGGGCACGTTGACCTGGATGTTCTGGCCGTCACCCTGGTACGGGTGCACGGTGACCTTGTCGGTGATCGAGCCGACCGGCTGGCCGTCCGGCGTGTTGGTGCACTTGAGGCCCTTCTCCACGGCCGCGTTCGGCGCCGCGCAGGTGCCGCTGCGCACGTTCTCAACGACGAGCTTGTCGCTGCGCACCTGGACCTTGACGTAGCTGCGGACGTGCTCCTGGTTCTGCGACGAGTTGTACCAGTAGCTGTCCGGGTTCAACGGGTCGGCGCCGTTGCCGGTGCCGCTCGTGCCGCTGTTGTCCGGCTTGGTGATGTCGTAGTACTTCGAGCCGGAGGCCGAGTTGGCCGTCACGTAGAGCACGCCGCCCGGGCCGGCGACCACGTCAGCCGCACCGGGCTGCTCGTCCGGGTTCGCCTTCTCGCCGTTCTTGATCAGGTAGCTGCGGGAGTACGCGTGGTCGTGGCCCGCCATCACCATGTCAACGCCGAGGTTGGAGAAGACGGTCGGGAAGTCGACCCGGCGCACCTTGGCGTCGGAGTCCTTGGCGTGGCTGGCCGGCGAGTACATCGCGTGGTGGAAGACGAGCACCTTCCACTTGGCCTTGGCCCCGTGCTTGTTGATGACATCCGTGACGTAGGCGACGTGCGCCTCGTCACCGCCACCACCCGAGGCGGTGCGGTAGCTGTTGCTGTTGATGTCGATGAACAGCACGTCCTTGTAGATGAACCAGTAGTCACCGCCCGACGTGTTGGAGGCCGGGTCCCCGTTGGCGTACAGCGAGCCCGACCGGTCGGTGTTCGGGGTGAAGTGGTGCTGCTCGAAGGCCTTCGCGCCGACGTCGTGGTTGCCGATGGTCGCGGCGACCGGGACCTGACGCAGCTGGTCGGGAGCGAGGAACGCGTTCCACTGGGTCTCGGTGCCGGCGGTCTCGACGTGGTCGCCGCCCGACACCAGCAGCTCGGCGTTCGGGTTGGCCGCCGTGGCGACCTTCAGGGTCTCCTCCCAGCCGGCCTGGTCCTTCGGCACGTCGCCGGACGAGCCGATCTGCGGGTCACCGAAGAACAGGAAGTCGTAGTCGCCCTCGAAGTCCTGCGTCTTGAAGGAGTACGTCGGGGACCAGTTGCCCTCGGCGCCGACCCGGTAGGAGTATCCGGTGTGCTCCCGCAGGTTGGTGATCGTCGCGTGGCGGTTGAAGCCGCTGCTGGAGACGAAGTTCGCCCCGCCGGTGGCGGCGAAGGTGACGGCGTCGGCCGGGAACTCGCCGTTGACGAGCGAGGCGGTCGGGGCGAGCTGGACCATCTGCGCGGTGTCGGCCGAGGAGTACCAGGTCACGATGCGCTGGGACTCGTCAGCGCCCACGCCGAGGATGATGCCGGTGAGGGCACTGCTCTCGGCGGCGCTGGCGCTGACGGCCAGGCTGCTGCCGACGGCTGCGGCGAGGCCCAGGACCGCCGCCGTGGCCCCGGCGGCCACGCGACGTCGCACAAGCCCGGAGGCCTGCGCTGGGGTGCTCAATCTCATCGATTCCGTCCCTTTTCTGGAAGGAGAGGTGCGGACATGCGGACTCAAGGTGTCGTTGCCTGATGAACCGGCCGTGAATCCAACGGGGCGGGGTGGTTGCCCGTCCCGGAAACCTGCAGCTCTTTCAGGACTCGAGGACTCGCTGCACGAACCAGATCAGCCCCATGACGGAAACGGCCGCGGAAATCAGGCCAGTCGCCCAGAGCCCGACCTTCGGGGCGCGGTGTCGCAACACGACCAGCAGCGGGAACACGACCGCGATGATCGCCAACTGCACGGCCTCGAGCCCGACGTTGAACACCAGCAGGGACCACAGCAGGGTCCACGACCACGCCTCGTTGATCCCCAGCGCGCCGGCGAAGCCCAGGCCGTGCACGAGGCCGAAGCAAAACACCACCCCGAGGCGGGTCCAGCCCGCGCGGTCCAGGCGGAAGTGACCGCCGCCCGACGTCTCGAGGTCGGCCGCGTGGTCGCCGCGCCGCCAGAGCCGCCACAGGTACCAGCCGGCGACCACGGCGATCGACAGTGCGATCACCGGCTCCACGATCGCCGCCGACACGTCGACCAGGCCGAGCGCGGCGAGCATGAACGTCACCGAGTGCGCCAGGGTGAAGCTCGTGGCGGCGAGCACGACCTCGCGCAGGCGCCGTGACCCGGCGATGAGCGCCAGCAGGAACAGGATGTGGTCGAGCCCGGTCAGCAGGTGCTCCCCGCCCAGGCTGAAGAACTCCCAGAACCGCTCGTACCAGGCCTGGCCGGTCGAGAAGACCGGTCGGTCGGCGTCGAGCGCGGCGCTGCCCGACCGGCCGTCGATGTCGTAGGTGACGATCGTCTTGGTGCCCTTGACATAGCCCTCGGCGTCGGGGAACAGCTCGCTGCGCACCTCGTGCTCGTCGCCGCGCTCGGCGCAGGCCCAGTCGAGCAGCAGTTCGGCGTACGGCACGTCCTCCCGCTCGCCCATGATGAAGCCGCCGACCTGGCTCGCCGTGCAGGGCCGGCCGCCGGAGGTGACGTTGAAGCGCTCGGTGACGTACCCGATGGCCGACGTCGCGTGCGCGGTGAGCGCCGCGGCCTGCCCGGCGGTGTCACCAGCGTCGAAGGCGGCGATTCCCGCCTTGAAGAGGGGATCGTCGCGCTGATAGTCCGCGGCGGACACGACGAAGAGGTCGTACTCAAGCTCCAGCTTCGTCCGTACGCGACCCTCGTCACCCTCGGTGACGTGGACGTACACGGTCGACGTGAACCCGTGGGCGGACGCCGGCCCGGCGCTCAGGACGGCGGACACTGCCGCGATGACCCCGACCACGACGGCGACGGCGGCCCGGCGGACACGTGTTGACATGGCACTCCTTTGCTTGGCGAGTGCACCGTGCACGCCGGGGCTGAACATCGGTCGGACCGCCGGCGAACCGTTGAAGAACAGTCCGTCGAAACGAGGGCGAGCGGATTGACCTCGGCCGGAACTGGGATAGGAAGGAGCCGCCCACCACCTGCGAGCACCCGAAAGGACGATCGCTTGCGCCCCCCGCTGAGAGCCGTTGCCGTGCTGGCCACGGCCGCCGCGCTGGCCGCCGGATGCAGCTCCGGCGACGACTGGTCCCGGCCACACCCCAAGCCCATCGCCGTCGGCGCCCTCGGCCCGGGGTTCATCGACCCCGCCGCCCCGCCCACCCCGGAGGGGACCGTCACGCCCCGGCCCGGCTCCTGGGCCGGGGTCCGCCCGTCGAAGGGCTACCGGGTGGTGCTGCTCACCGAAGGTGACGACCGCCCGACCCGGGCGCTCGTAACCGCAGTGCAGGAGTGGGCCGAGCAGGAGCACGTCGACCTGAGGACGGTGGTCGCCGAAGACGGCCACGACCTCGTGCCCAGCATCATCCGGGCCATCGAGATGGGTCCGGACCTCATCGTCAGCGCGGGCAACGAGCTCGTCGACCCCCTCACGTTGGTCACCGCCAGCCACCTGTCGCAGCAGTTCCTGGTGGTGGGTGCGGAACTGGCCGAGCCCACCCACAACGTCACAGCGGTCGACTGGGCCGGCGCGTCGTTCCGTGGTGAAGGGCTCGGCATGTCCTCGACGTACGACCCCGACTCGTTCACCGCGGAACGCTGCGCGGCCGCCATCAGGGCCGGCGTCGCGGCCGTGCTCAACGACCTGACCGGCATCGTGATCTGGCTCGACCAGATCTGACGCGCGGTCGGCGGGCACACAGAAGATGACGGCCACCCAAAATGGGTCCGCGGCCGGAGCCTGTGAGGCTCCGGCCGCGGACCGGCATTCACATCCGGGCTACAGCTTCGCGCACTGACCCGAAGCCGGGCCCTTCACGCTGTTCGGCCGGCTCTCGTTCACCGGCGCCGGGGTGTTACCGGAGCAGGCCAGCGGCCCGCTGACGGTGTTCGCGGCGACGACCACCGGCTGGCTGCCGGTGTTGCCGGTGACGGTGACCGGACCACTGATGGTGACCGCGTCGATCCGAACCCCGCCGGTGCTGTTGGTGATCGACACCGGGCCGCTCACCTTGCCCTTGGTGATGCTCAGCCCGCCGGTCGCGCCGGTGACGGTGACCGGGCCGGAGACCGTGGTGCCGGCGAACTCGAAGAGCACCGGGCGGGTGGCGGACACCGGGCCGCTGATGGTGCCCCCGGTGACGACCAGCGAAGCACCCGGGTTGACCGTGACCGGGCCGGAGACCGTGGCGTTCTCCAGGCAGACCAGGCCCGCGCTGACCACCAGCGGCTTGCTGTACTTGCCGGTGATCGTCGTGGTGCACTGCGGCCCGGCCTGGCCGATGGTCGACCGCGGCTGAGCGTCCGGGGTGACCGGCGAGTTCGCCGCCAGGTAGCTCACCAGCATGGTGAGGTCGTTGTCGCCGGTGGTCGCCGGGTTCGTGCCCTTGCCGAGGGTGGTGAAGTTGTCACCACCGGCGGCGAGGAACGAGTTCATCGTGACCCGGTACGTGCCCGACAGGTTGAGCGGCGTGCCGTTGAGCTTCACCGAGGTAATCCGCGAACCCTTGGGCGCCTCGGGGTTGTAGGTGTAGCTGAACCCCTTCGACACACCCAGCCACAGCACCGGGCGGGACGCGCCCTCCGGCTGCCACTGCTCCTCCAGTACCTGCTTGATCTGGGCGCCGGTGTAGCTCTTGGTGACCACGTCGTTGGCGAACGGCTGGACCGCGAAGGCGTCGGCGTAGGTGACCGTGCCGTTGGTCCGGTAGAGCAGGTCCGACCGCAGGCCGCCGGCGTTCATGAACGCGATCTGCGCCCCGCCCCGGCCGGCGTCCTTGGTGCCGGCGAGCTGCACGTCGGCGATGAGGTTGCCCAGCGCCGACTCCTTGCCCCGGTCCTCGTTGCCGTTGGTGTAGGCCCGCGTGATGTCCGCGGTGATCGAACCGAGCTGCTGCTTGCCCAGCTCAGCCGCCGTGGCCTTGGCGGCGGTGACGATGTCGGCCACCGCCGGGTCCTGCGGCGCGCCGACCACGTCGAGCAGTTGCGCGTCGGCAGCGGTCACCGACTTCGTGTTCGCGTCGAAGGTGAGGTTGACCTTGCCCAGCCGCACGCCGTAGTCCTCGGCCTGCACCACCGGACGCAGCTTGCTCGTCCCGGGCACCGGCATCATGAAGGCGTACGGCTGGTGGGTGTGGCCGCTGAAGATCGCGTCGATGGTGGCGTCAACCCGGGTGTACTTGCCGAAGACCGGGTCGTTGGCCAGCGCCTCGGCGGAGGTGATGTTCTCCGTCGCGGCGCCCTCGTGCGCGAGCAGCACCACCACGTCGGCCTCGCCGTTGTCCGGGTTGCCGTCCTTGAGCTGGCGGGCCACCAGGTTGGCCTCGACCACCGGGTCGCGGAAGGTCAGGCCGGCGATGCCGTCCGGGCTGACCAGCGATCCGGTCTGCTCGGTCACCACGCCGACGAAGCCGACCCGGACCCCACCGATTGTGCTGACCGAGTACGCGGGCAGCGCCCGGTTGTTGCCGCGGTAGACGTTGGCACCCAGGTACGGGAACTTGGCGCGGTCGAACACCCGGCCGGTGAGGTCGGCGACGCCCTTGTCGAACTCGTGGTTACCCACCGCCGAGGCGACCAGACCCATCGCGTTCAACGCGTCGATCGTCGGGGTGTCCCCGTCGATCGCCGAGATGAAGGTGGACGCGCCGATGTTGTCACCGGCGGAGAAGAACGCGGTGTTCGGGTTCTGCGCCCGCAGCTGGCCGACCAGTCCGGCGAGCTGGGCGGCGCCGCCGACCGGCTTGCCGTCCACGGTGGCCGGGGACTCCAGCCGGCCGTGGAAGTCGTTGATGCCCAGCAGCTGCAGGTTGACCGGCTTCGCGCTGGTGCTGATGCCCACCACGACCGGGTTGTGGTCGCTGGCCCGGTAGGGGGTCGGCTCGTAGAAGGCGGCCAGCCCGTCGTACTCGAAGGCGAACGACTCGACCGCGTTGATCTGCCACACGTCGACCCCGGTGATCCGCGACGCCAGCGACGGCGAGGCGAGAGCGTGGTCGAGCGAGCCGGACTCGCCACCGAAGACGTAGGTGGCCTTGCCGGTGTTGTTCAGGTCCTTGAACGTGGCCTGGTAGAGGACCTGCATCGGGTCCTCCTGCGTGTAGGCGTTGAAGTCACCCAGCAGGAGCACGTCCTCGGAGCCGCTGTCGGCCTTGACCCGGTCGACGAAGGAGGTCAGCGCCTTGGCCTGCCGGACCCGGTCGCCGTTCCAGCTGCCCTGGCCGGTGTCGGCGTTGTCGCCGGTCCCGGTGCCGCTCTTGGACTTGAGGTGGTTGACGACCACGGTGAAGGTGATCTTCCCCGCGGTGAAGGTCTGCGCGATCGGCTCGCGGGCGTTGAACCAGACGGTCTCGTCGTTGACCGAGCGGCCCGGGCCCTTCGGCTGGACCTTTGCCGGCTTGAAGATGATCGCCGTGGTGATGAAGTCCTGCTCGGCGGGGCTGGGCAGCTCGGCCGGGGTGCGGACGTAGTCCCAGGTCCCCGCGCCGTCCTTGGCGTTGAGCGCGTTCACCAGCCGCTTCAGCGCCTGCTGCGGGTCGTTGGCGTCGAACCGGACCGAGTTCTCGATCTCCTCAAGCCCGACCACGTCGGCACCCAGGGCGGTGATCGCCGCGACGATCTTCGCCTCCTGCTTGGCCAGCGCGGCCTCGTCCTTGGCGCCGCGGGCGTCGCCGCCGAAGTGCACGAAGTAGTTGAGGACGTTGAAGCTGGCCACCCGGATGTCGCCGCCGACGTTCGCCGGGGCCGGGGTACGCGGGTTGGTGGCCTTGAAGCTGGTCCGGTCGTACGACGGGGTGTCCGCGCTGACCGGGGTGGTCGGCTGCAGACGCCACTCGTTCAAGCCGTACGACAGCACGACCGGGCCGAACGCCTCGACGGAGTCGCCGACCCGCAGCGGGTTCTCCTTGGACAGGTACGGCGGCAGCAGCCCGGCGGTGGACAGGTTGGTGCTCTTGCCGTCGTCGAGCAGGATCCGGCGGAGCTTGTTGTCGGCGATCACCTGCTTGGCGGCGTCCGAGCCCGGGCGGGTGAGGTCGGTCGCGTTCGGGGCCGGGCGGTCACCGGCGGCGAGCACCACCTCGCCGTACCGGTTGGTGTTGTACACCTCGGAGACGGTGAACTGGCCGACCGGCGCCACCAGCATCGACTCGACCGACTCGCGGGCGTCGTCGGACAGCGGCGGGCTGACCGGCACCGGGGCGGGCAGGGTCGCGTCGTGCTCGCAGACCTGCACGTCGGCCTTGGCGGCGATGTTCAGCTGGGTGAGGCCGTTGTACTCGCTCGCGGTGCCGCTGACCCGGACCCGGTCGCCGATCGTGACCGACGGGTGGTTGGCCGCGTTCGTGGTGAGGAAGACGAAGATGCCGTCGGACGCGGTGCCGGCGGCCACCGGACGGTCCCCACCGCTGCCAGCGGTCTGCACGTAGAGCCCGTTGTAGCCACCGGTGCGGTGGTCGGCGGTCACCACGCCCTCGACGGTGACCCGCTTGCCGGCCAGCGGCGTGGCGGTGCCGGGGCCCTGGACCTCCGCGATGGTGTGGTCGACGGTGACGGTGCAGCCCGGGGCCGGGTCGGAGCTGCTGATGGACAGGTTCGCCGCACTCATGGTGGCGAGGGCGGGTGCACCGCTGGTCAGGGCGAGGGCACCGCTTGTGGCGAGTACGCCCAGCACGCTGAGGGGGTGTCTGCTTCGGAGCTTCAAAGCTTCGCCTCCGATTGGGGGGATGGACTGGTGGAACCTAAACGCAAATCGGTGACTGCGCAGAAGCCGTCAGATGTACGGATCGGGTTGACCGGTCGGCCGGTTTGCAACGTAGATCAGACAAAGGTGCAGTGAGCCAGAAAGGCCCCAATTTGCAGTCGTAGGTCGCCACGATCGGCAGCAGCTTACGTCGCCCCTGGCAGTCGATTCGCAGCTGGCCGCGCTGATGATCAGCTGGTCGGGTCCCGGCGGTTGAAAGCTCTGGCGGCGATGGCCAGGAGAAGCGCGGTGGCCCCGGCGAGGGCAGCGAGGTGTGCCCACTGAAAGCCGTGGCGCAAGGGTTCCCCGCCGTCGTAGTAGTGGAATGGGGACAGATAGCGAAGGCCACCGACTCCGGTCGGACCGGCCATGCTGCGTATGACGTAGGTGAGGACGGCGATGCCGGCGGTCGCGCCGAGGGTGGCCGCCCGGCGTCCGGTGATGGCACCGAGTGTCAGCGCGATCGCGCCAAAGGTGACGGTGAGCAGGGCAAGCGCGACGCACTGTGCGGCGAACTGGGCGATGCTGATGGTCCGCAGCTCGGCTCCAAGGCGAATGGCGGTCGAGAAAGGTCTGCTGGACCAGCGGGTCGAGGCCGGAGGTCGGCTCGTCGAGGATGAGCAGGTCCGGCCGGTGCATGAACGCCTGCACCAGGCCGACCTTCTGCCGGTTGCCCTTCGACAGCGCCTTGATCCGGGCGGTGAGGTCCAGGTCCAGTCGCTCCGCCAGTTCGGTGATCCGGGCCGGTGGGACACCGCCGCGTAGCCGCCCGAGGAAGGACAGGCACTCGCAGTCTGATCAGGTCGAGCAGCAGGCGGATGGTGGTCGACTTTCCCGCGCCGTTGGGGCCGAGGTCAAGTTCGTAGTCACCGAAGACACTTGCCTTCACCCCAGACGGCGACCGGCGGGACGGCGACCAGCAACGATTGCGGTACGCTGTCAATCGGTCACTACTACAGCTTGTCGTGTCTGCGGTCCGGTGCGTATCCTCCAGCAGCCCGACTCGGAGGTGTTGGATGGCGGACGACGACGCGGAGGTCACCACGTGGGCGTTGGCCGCCGGTCGAGGTGACCGGGAGGCGACCACCCGGTTCGTCCGCGCGACGCAGCAGCAGGTCCGCCGGTTCCTCGCCGCGCTGACCTCCCCGTCCGAGGCCGAGGACCTGGCCCAGGAGACCTTCCTGCGCGCGGTGCGGTCGCTCCCGTCGTTCGCCGGGCGCTCCTCGGCGCGGACCTGGCTGCTCGCCATCGCCCGCCGAGTCGCGGTGGATCACGTACGGGCTGCGGCGTCGCGCCCGCGGACGGTGCCGATGGTCGACGGGTACGACGCCCCCGACACGCGCCGCGGCGACTTCGACCGGCAGGTGGTGCTGGAGCGACTCATCGCCGCGCTGCCGGCAGAGCGCCGCGAGGCGTTCGTCGCCACCCAGGTCCTCGGCATGTCCTACGCAGAGGCGGCGGAGGTGTGCGGCTGCCCGGTCGGCACCATCCGCTCCCGGGTGGCCCGGGCCCGCGAGGACCTCGTCGCCGCAGCGAGCCACCCCACCACGGGCGCGCGGCGCGGCGGCAACGCGGCCGGCTGACCGGACACCCCGGGTGACCTACGCCAAACCGACGACTCAGCAAAAATACGCGGGAACCGACAACACCCCCGGACCGACTACCGGTACATGGGGTGTGACCAGTGGCGTGAAGTGCTGTCGGCGCAGTTGGACGGGGAGGAGACCCCCGCCGAGCGGGTGGCCGCGGAGGCCCACCTGAGCGGATGCGGTGACTGCCGGACCTGGTACGACCAGGCCGCCGCGGTGACCCGCCGGGCCCGGTTGTCGGTCACCGTGGCCGGCGACGACCTCACCGACGTCATCCTCGCCGCGCTGCCCACGCCGGCTCCGGCTCCGAGCCGGCGGGCCCGGTTCGCGCTCACCCTGCGGGCCGGGCTGGGGCTGATCGGCGCGCTGCAAGTCGTCCTCGGCCTGTCACAGATCGGTCGGGGGGCGAACGGCGTCCATGTCCACGCGGCGGCCGGCGCGCTGGCGTCGGGGCACCTGTGGCACGAGGCGGCGGCCTGGAACGTCGCCGTCGGCGCCGGTTTCCTGTTCGTCGCGGCGCGACGCACAGCGCCGACGGGGCTGGTGCCGATGCTGTCGGCGTTCGTCGGCACGCTGGTGCTGCTCTCGGTCAACGACCTGGCCACCGAGCGGGTGGAGATCGCCCGGCTGGTCAGCCACGGGTTCCTGGTCGCCGGCTACCTGGTCGTCGTCGCGCTGTCCCGTACCCTGCCCCGGCCCGGCGGCCCGGCGAACCGCGACCGCCCGGCGGGGCCGCGCTGGCGCCTGCCCGCCGAGGAGCAGCCGGAGTCCCCGGGGCTGCGGCTGCTCCCGCCGCCGTATCCCGGCTCCGCCCGGGCCGCCGACCGCTGGGCGGCCTGACCCGCGTCGTCAACAACTGGGGGCCATGTACCCAGCGGTGCGGTTGGCGGGCGGCCACCCAGGGTAAGGCAGGATCATGGGACAGCTACGCACGTCGCTGCCACCGCCACAGGCCACCGAGCTGGAGCGGTGGCGCCTCGGCACCCCGGCCGAGCTACGCGACCTGCGGGCCTCGCTGCGTGACGCGCTGACCCGGCACGGCCTCACTCAGGGGAAAGATCTCGATGAGGTCCCGCACCTGGTAGTTCTGGTCGCCACCGAGCTGGCGACCAACGCGCTGCGGCACGGCATTCCGCCGACCATCGTCACCCTGCTCGCCGCCGACGCCTGCTTCCTCCTCGACGTGGCCGACCACGACCTCCGCACCATTCCCGAACTGGCCGACACCGGCCCACTCGACTCGGGCGGTCGGGGGCTGCTGCTGGCCCAGTCGGTCACCCTCGCCGTCGGTTGGTACGCGACGAAAGACACCAAGAACATCTGGGCTTCCTTTCCCCGCTGACCTCTCCGGCGACCGGCCCGCCCGGCTCAGTCCTCGGCCGGGATCCGATCGGCGTACTGGCCGCTCGGGCCGGTGTGCGGCGCGCCGTCGACGCGGGGCCAGGCGTTCGGGGTGCAGCCGTGCAGGCCGAGCGTCTGCTGCTGCATCACCGGTGCCGGGCCGCCGGCCCGGGGGCAGAGTTCGTGGCCGTGGCCCAGCCGGTGCCCGACCTCGTGGTTAATCAGGTACTGGCGGTACTGGCCAAGATCGGGAAAGTACGGCACGCCGTGCGCCCAGCGGGCCACGTTGACCACCACCCGGTCACCCGCCCGGCATGAGGTGTAGTGGTCGGTGGTGTCGGCGCAGAGCCGTCCCCGGGTCACCGGGGTCGCCAGCAGCACGGTGAAATCGGTCGGGTCGTCCCGACCGACCCGTTGCAGCCGCCACTCGCCGCCGCCGGTCCAGCCGCGCGGATCGGCCAGGATCGTCTCCACCTCTCGGGCGAAGGACTCGACGTCGACGTTGCGGATGCCTCCCTCCACCGCCACCCGGTAGCGGAGCAGCCGGCCGCCACGCCCCGCCACCTTGCCGGCGCTGGTGGCGGTGCGGAAGCCGCCCGTACCCTGGAGCGGGTAGGTGATCTTCGGCGCGGGGGCGGCCCGACCGGCGGCCGGGACGGGCGCGGTCGCCGTCGGACGCGAAGCCTTCGATCGAGTGGCGGCGGAGGTCTCCCGGGACGACGACGCGGTGGTCGGGGTGCCTGCGCTGGCCAGCAGGTCGGCGGCGCCGCGCCGGACGGCGTACGCGCCACCGGCGGCCAGTCCGACCGCGATCACCAGCGTCAGCAGTGTCAGGGAGCCCGCGCGGGACGCTCGACGCCGGTGCAGACCCCGGTCCGGCCTTGCCCGCCTGCCCACGCCGATCTCCGATCCGTTTCGCCTCGGTCTGCCGGGAGTACGAACGCCGGCCCGGGCGGTTGATCGCCCGAGGTGACGGCGCTCACCACCGGCAGTGTCCGGCCCGCCGGTACCGTTCCTTGTGGGGCGGCCCGCAGCGGCCGGCACCATCTCGCGGCGTCCCATTTTGCACGACAACCCGAATTGCCGCACCCCTAGCGGATCATGGTGGCCTCGCCTGACGGCCCGGTCGAACGAGACAGACAGCGGAGGAACCACCCGTGCCGGACGCGGAGCAACTGCTCGCCGACGCTCTCGCGGCGGCGCGCGCCACCGACGTACGCCAGGCCGAGCGAGCCCTGGACCGGCTGGTGGTCGCCGACGGCCCGGCGGTGGACGCGGCGCTGCTCACCCGCCTGATCCGCGACCTGGGGCGACTCTGGCCGCGAGGCTGGCAGCCGATCGACCTGGACCGCATCGCGGCCCGACGGCTGGCGCCACGCGGCGCGCGGCTGCTGCGGGACGGGCTGGCCGCCCAGCGCCGGGAGCAGCCCGATCCGGTTCCGCCGTGGTTCGACGACCAGCTCGCCGAGCTCGGCGCGCGGTGGGGCGGCGACGCCGGCTGGCTGGACAGGCGGGCCGAGGGCGACCGGATCAGCGCACTGCGGGACGCCGTCGACGCGCTGGTGCTCGTCGAGGGGTTGCCGCCGATCGCGGTGCTCCGCCCGCCACCCGGCCGCCCGGCCGTCGCTTCGCGGCCCGTCACGCCGACCGGGTCGCGGATGCTGGACCGGGTACGCGCGCTGCTGGCCAAGGCCGAGTCGACCACCTTCCCGGCCGAGGCGGAGGCGCTCACCGGTAAGGCGCAGGAACTGATGGCCCGGCACAGCATCGACACGGCGCTGCTCGACGCGGCCGCCGAACGGCCGGATCAGCCGAGTGGCGTCCGGCTCGGCACCGACGCCCCGTACGCGGCGGCTAAGGCGTTGCTGATCCAGGAGGTGGCGGCAGCGAACCGGTGCGAGTCGGTGTGGTCGGACGACCTCGGCTTCGCCACCGTGCTCGGCTTCCCCGCCGACCTGGCGGCGGTCGAGCTGCTGCACACCTCGCTACTGGTGCAGGCCACCGCGGCGATGCTGCGCGGCCGGGCCGAGCGCCACGCCGGCAGCGGCCGGGCGGAGCGCCGCCCGGGCAGCGGCCGGCGGACCAAGGCGTACGACGAGTCGTTCCTCAACGCGTTCGCGCTGCGGATCGGGGAACGGCTGCGGGCGGCCACCGCGACAGCGGACCAGGAGGCGGCTCAGGAGCGCGGCGACGACCGGCTGCTTCCTGTGCTCGCCGCCCGATCCGACGCCGTCCGGGAACGCGTCGACCAACTCTTTCCCGGCGTCACCCGGCACCGGCTCCAGGCGCGCGACGCCGCAGGCTGGAGCTCAGGCACCTCGGCCGCCGACCGGGCCTCGCTCGACGTCGGCGCGGCGCCACGCGCGGTGCGTCGCGGTCGCTGACTTCTCCCGGGAAAATGTCGGATCGGCGAGGCGCTGACCCACGGCCAGTTCTACGCGTGCGAGGACGCCGTCCAGGAGGCGCTGCTCGCCGCCGCCCTTCAGTGGCCGGAGCAGGGCGTCCTGGACCATCCCCGCTCGTGGTTGGTCACCGTGGCGACCCGCCGGCTCACCGACGAGTGGCGCAGTGAGCGGGCCCGCCGTAACCGCGAGGTCGCGGTGGCGATCCGGGAGCCGGCGTACGCAGCCGTCGCACCGCCCGCCGACGAGGAGCCACCGAGCGGAGACGACACGCTGCACCGGGCGGAGCTGACCGGCGAGGCGATCCGGCTGGCCCGGGAGCTGCACCGGCTACTTCCGGACGACGGCGAGGTCACCGGGCTGCTGGCGTTGATGCTGCTCACCGACGCGCACCGGGCCGCCCGGACCGGTCCGAGCGGGGACCTGGCCCCCCTGTCCGAGCAGGACCGCACGCGCTGGGACCGGAAGGAGATCGAGGAGGGAATCGCCCTGGTGACCGCGGCGGTGCACGCCGAGGCGCCGACGGCGGCGGAGACCGACTGGCCGCAGATCGTAAGGCTCTACCGAGTGCTCGCCCGGATCGCGCCGAACCCGATCGTCACCCTCAACCAGGCCGCCGCGGTGGCCATGGTGGATGGTCCCCGGGGCCGGGCTCGCCCTGCTGACACCGCTGACCGCCGACGAGCGCATCGCCGGGCACCACCGGCTGGCGGCCAGCATCCTCCTGGATCCGGCGTAGCTGCTCGCCCAGCGACCCGAGGTCGACTTCTCCGGGCACTGCCTCGGTGGCCTTCTCCTGAAGGTCGGCGAACGCCGCGTTGACCGCCTGGGTGATTTCCTCGGCAAGCGTCTCGCTCGCCATGCGCAGTGCACGCGGATTGAGCGTAAGCGCGGTGATCCGACCGGACGGGCCGACCGTCACCTCGATCAGCCCGTCGGCCGCCTCACCATGCTCCTCGGGCGGTGGCGCGTCGGCGTTGGGGGT
Source organism: Micromonospora sp. NPDC006766 (assembly GCF_040636055.1). Taxonomy (NCBI): domain Bacteria; kingdom Bacillati; phylum Actinomycetota; class Actinomycetes; order Micromonosporales; family Micromonosporaceae; genus Micromonospora; species Micromonospora sp. NPDC006766. The sequence goes on from NZ_JBEYIX010000001.1 coordinate 246,804, forward strand.
GCCGGTGAACTGATCGATCGCGAACATCGTCTCGGACAGCACACGACCGAGACCGGACGGGTCGACAGGATGGGCCATGCCGCGGTTTCCTCCTGGGGTCGAACGACGGTGACCCAAGAGGCACCCCAAGCCGGAATCCCGACATGAACGCCGGGCCGGCGAGGTGCCGGCCCGGCGATCCAGTACGAGGGTCGTCAGCTCTTGAAGGCGTCCTTGATCTTCTCGCCGGCCTGCTTGAGGTTCGCCTTGGTCTGGTCGGTGCGCCCTTCGGCCTCCAAGCGCTTGTCGTCGGTAGCCCGGCCGGCACCCTCCTTGATCTTGCCGGCGGTCTCCTCGGCCGTGTTGTTGATCTTGTCGTCCATGCCCATGGGAACCTCCACTCAAGCGGCTTCCGTGACGCGATGGAGATACCCCGCCGTCCGGCCGCTCAATCCACCGGGCAGCCAAACCTCCCCGAACGGGACGCGGCACCCCAGTCCCGACCCGCTCCCCCGGCCCTTACTTCCGCGCCGACGTGACCTAACCGCACCCGACCGGACGATCGATGGACACCCCCACACCCCCACACCCCCACACCCCCGCACCCCGCGTCGATCATGGAGTTGAGGTTCCCGGTTTGCCCGTTTCGCGCCTTTCGTTCACCGCCACAACTCCATGATCAACGAGAGCGGGGCGGGCGGCGGGGGTGGGTGGGTGGGTGGGTGGGTGGGGGTGGGGGTGGGGCGGTTTGGTGGTTGCGGAGGGCAGCTCGGGCGGTGAGGATCAGCCGGTTGCGGATCTGGGTCAATGGCAGGAGCGGCGCGGTCATGGTCAGGTCACCCCGAGGGTGCGGGACCTCGCCCGCGCTGGTAGGCAGCGGGGGCGGTGGAGCGGGTACCGGAACGTGGTGCCGGACTGGTTCCGGCAGCACCTCGACCTGGAGGCCGACGCGGCGGAAATCCGCTGGTACCAATCCGAGGTCATCCCCGGCATCCTCCAGACCGAGCCCTACATCCGGGCGATCATCGACAGGGAGGACGTGGAGCAGCAGGTCGAAGTGCGCCTCGAACGACAAAAGGCCATCGATCGCCCGGACGGACCGGAGCTGAACTTCATCCTCAGCGAGTCCGCGCTACGCCGTAACCTCGGCGACCGGCTGACAATGCGGGAGCATCTGTCCCATATCGCTGCTATCGCCAACCGGCTGAACATCACCATCCAGGTGGTTCCGCTGGATGCCGAGACGTACGTGGTTTCCTCGTTCAACTTCATCATCCTCCGGCTCGGGGAGGAGGTCGCGTCGGATGTCGTCTACCTGGAGACGTTCACGGACGCGGATTACCTCGACAGTCCCGAGGCGGTCCGAGCCTACAACCGGCACTGGAACCGTCTCCGGGGTGCGGCGTTGTGGCCGGCGGAGTCGCGCAGGCTCATCCTGCGCATCGCCGACGAGATGAAGTAGAGGCTGACATGATCCCGCGAGACGCCGAGGCCGACAGCCGCCGAGTCGCGAAAATCGGCCTTGAATACTGAGGGTAGTGCTTGCCCTCCGAAGAACAGGCAAGACCGATATGCCACCGCGACATGCCCGCGACGCGCAAGAACATGCCGACCAGTTGGATATGGGCGGGGCGGACGCGGTGGTCCGCCCCGCCGCCTCAGGCGACCGGGCGGAACCGGCGCAGCCGGAGGCTGTTCGCCACCACGAAGACCGACGAGAAGGCCATCGCGGCACCGGCAATCATCGGGTTGAGCAGGCCGGCGGCGGCCAGCGGCAGGGCCGCCACGTTGTAGGCGAAGGCCCAGAACAGGTTGCTCTTGATGATGCGCAGCGTGCGCCGGGAGAGCCGGATGGCGTCCACCGCGGCCGTCAGGTCGCCCCGAACCAGCGTCAGGTCGGACGCCTCGATCGCCACGTCGGCGCCGGTACCCATGGCCAGCCCGAGATCGGCCTGGGCCAGCGCGGCGGCGTCGTTGATCCCGTCGCCGACCATCGCGACCGTCCGCCCCTCGGCCTGGAGGCGCCGCACCACGTCCATCTTGTCGGCGGGCAGCACCTCGGCGATCACCTGGTCGATGCCGACCTCGGCGGCCACCGCCCGGGCGACCGTGGTGTTGTCGCCGGTGAGCAGCACCGGGGTGAGCCCCAGCTCGCGCAGCCGCGCGACGGCGGCTCGGCTGGTCGGTTTCACCACGTCGGCCACCGCGAGCACCCCCCGGGCCCGGCCGTCCCAGCCGGCCAGGACCGCCGTTCGGCCGCCGGCCTCCGCCTCGGTCGCGGCCCGCGCGACCTCCTCGGGTACGTCGAGGCCCCGTTCCCGAAGCAGCCGGAGCCGCCCGACCACCAGGTCCTGGCCGTCGACCGACCCGGTCACACCGAGCCCTTCGACGTTGGCGAAGCCGGTGACCGCCGGCAGCGGGCCGGCCTGTGCCGCGCCTTCGGCGACCGCCCGGGCGATCGGATGCTCGGAGGCGGCCTCCAGCGCGCCGGCCAGCCGCAGCAGCTCGTCGGTGTCCTGACTGGCGGCGGGAAGCACGTCGACCAGGGTCATCCGCCCGGTGGTGACCGTACCGGTCTTGTCCAGCAGCACGGTGTCGACCTGGCGGGTCGACTCCAGCACCTCCGGCCCCTTGATCAGGATGCCGAGCTGGGCGCCCCGCCCGGTGCCGACCAGCAGTGCGGTCGGGGTGGCCAGGCCGAGGGCGCACGGGCAGGCGATGATCAACACGGCTACCGCTGCGGTGAACGCGGCCGTCGCGCCGGCCCCGGTGCCGAGCCACCAGGCCAGCGTGCCGACGGCCAGCGCGATCACGATCGGCACGAAGACCCCGGAGATCCGGTCGGCGAGCCGCTGCACGGCCGCCTTGCCGGTCTGCGCCTGCTCCACCAGCTTCGCCATCTGGGCGAGCTGGGTGTCGCCGCCGATCCGGGTGGCCCGGACGACCAGCCGGCCGCCGGCGTTGACGGTGGCCCCGACGACGGTGTCACCGGGCCCGACCTCGACCGGCACGGACTCGCCGGTGAGCATGCTGGCGTCCACCGCCGAGGTGCCCTCCTCGACGGCGCCGTCGGTGGCGATCTTCTCGCCCGGCCGGACCACGAACCGGTCGCCGACCGCGAGCTGGTCGACCGGGATGCGGGTCTCCTGCCCGCTGCGGAGCACCGCGACGTTCTTGGCGCCCAGTTCGAGGAGGGCCCGCAGGGCGGCCCCGGCGGTCCGCTTGGACCGGGCCTCGAAATAGCGCCCGGCCAGGATGAAAACGGTCACCCCGGCCGCTGCCTCCAGGTAGATGTTGCCGGCGCCGTCGGTGCGGGTGATGTCGAGGCGGAACGGATGGGTCATTCCGGGCATCCCAGCGTCACCGAGGAAGAGCGCCCAGAGCGACCAGCCGAACGCGGCGAGCGTGCCGAGCGACACCAGGGTGTCCATGGTCGCCGCGGCGTGCCGCAGGTTGATCCAGGCGGCCCGGTGAAACGGCAGCCCGCCGTAGACCACGACCGGCGCGGCCAGGGTCAGCGATGCCCACTGCCAGTAGTTGAACTGCCAGGCCGGCACCATGGCGAGCAGGATCACCGGCACGGACAGCACGACCGACACCCAGAGCCGGGTACGCAGCCCGCGCAGTTCGTCCTCCGGCTCGGCGGTCACCTCGGCCGGGGCCTGGGCGGCGGGCGGCGGTGGCACGACGGCCGTGTAGCCGGTCTTTTCCACCGTGGCGACCAGGTCGGCCGGGGTGACGTCGTCGGCGTACCGGATGGTGGCCTTCTCGGTGGCGTAGTTGACCGTGGCCTCGACGCCGTCCATCCGGTTGAGCTTCTTCTCGATCCGGGCGGCGCAGGAGGCGCAGGTCATGCCGCCGATCGCGAGCTCGATCACGTTCGGCGCGAGCGGCAGGGACGAAGCGGTTGAGGTCATCGCGGCACCTCCGGTCAATTGTGCGCCCGCCGTCGCCGCCGTGTTCATCGGAGGTCGTAGCCGGCCTCGTCCACGGCGGCGCGAACGGTGTCGGTGTCCAGCGGGCTCGCGCTGGTGACGGTGACCTGGCCGGTGGCCAGGTCTACCTGGACGTCGCTGACGCCCGGGATCGCGCCCACTTCGGCGCTGACCGCGCTGACGCAGTGCCCACAGGTCATGCCCTGCACCTGGTACGTGGTGGTGATCATCGCGAATCCTCCTCCTGCTACCCCGTGGGGGTATGCCTCAGGGAACGTATCATACCCCCTAGGGGTACGCTATCCTCGACGGCATGACCGCACCGACGACCCCGACCCGGGGCTACACCGCCAGCAAGGAACAGCTGCTCGCGCGGCTCCGCCGTATCGAGGGCCAGGTCCGCGGTATCGAGAAGATGGTGGAAGACGACCGCTACTGCATCGACGTGCTGACCCAGATCTCGGCCATTCAGGCCGCCCTGGACAAGGTCGGCCTCGGGCTGCTCGACGGGCACGCCCGACACTGCATGCGGGAGGGCGCCGCCGAGGGGCGCGCCGACGAAATGGCCACCGAAATGATGGCCGCCGTCGGTCGGCTGATGAAACGCGGCTGACGCCCAGGAGCCGGGCCGAGGTCCGGACGGGAGCACGCAGATCGCATGGTGACGCTGCGCAGCGTCACCGCCGGCTTCATGCGCGATGCCGGTCACGCAGGGCTACGAGGAAATCGCGCTATTGGTCGGCTTCCGGACGTAGCTCGCCGCAGGGGCTCTCATGTAACGTCGCTGCCGGTCATCGCCGAAGGCGCGCATCGGCGCCTGCGGTGCCGCCGCCCAATCGCCCGAGGGCGAGCCGGGGAACCAGGTACCTGGGGTGAATCCGCGCGAGCGGTAGGGGCCGCTTCCGTCCCGAACCCGGCAGCTAACCCGGTCGGCGGCCGAAGGAAGGAACGATTGTGACGGCACCCCTACGCCGCTGGTTGACACCCGTGGTGGCCGTGCTCGCCGTGTTTGCCATCGTCGCCGGGCCGACCCCGGCCATGGCCGCGCCGCCCGCCAACCCCCCGTCCGGGCACCACGAGGACGACGACCCTCCGCTCATCACCGAAGTCCTCGATGCCGCGAACCGCGCCTACATCCAGGCCAAGGCGAAGCTGAAGGCCTCGGAGAAGCGTCAGCTTCAACTGGCGCTCGAGGTGACCGCGGCGCAGGCGGAACTCGACGCGCTGCGCCCACAGGTCGGCCAGATCGCCGCGCAGTCCTACCGCACCGGTCGGATCGGCGTACTGGCCGTGCTGCTGGAGAGCAACTCACCCGACGCGTTCGTCCGGCGGGCCGCCACCCTCGATGAGCTGAACCTCGTCAACGAGCAGAAGCTCGCCGCAATCAACGCGGCGAAGACCCGCGCGGAGCAGGCCAAGATCGCGCTCGACGCCGAGGTACGCGAGCAGCAGAAGCAGACCAAGGCGATGGCCCGCGCGAAGGCCGAGGCGGAGAAGTCGCTGGCGCTGGTCGGCGGCAAGGGCTTCACCGGCGGCCTGGTCTCAGCCACTTCGCCGGTCGCCCGGATCGGCCCCGGGCGCAACGCCGACGGGACGTGGAAGTCCGAGTCGTGCAGCGAGAAGGACCCCACCACCTCGGGCTGCATCACCCCGCGCACCCTGCATGCGTACAAGGAGGTCAAGCGGGCCGGCTTCAACCGCTTCGTCGGCTGCTACCGGCCAGGCGGGCCGTGGGAGCACCCGAAGGGCCGGGCCTGCGACTGGTCGCTGCAGAAGAGCGGCTTCGCGCCCTGGCACAACAACGACACCCGGATGTACGGCAACAACGTCGCCGCCTTCCTCATCCGCAACGCGGACCGACTGGGTATCTACTACGTGATCTGGAACCGCCAGATCTGGTTCCCGGCGACCGGCTGGAAGTCCTACAGCGGGCCCTCCGACCACACCGACCACGTACACATGTCGCTGCTCTAGGGCGTGCCGACCGACCTCTCGGCCACCGTCCGCACCTCGCCCGCGCTGAGCCGGTACGACATGCCGACCACCGCGCAGTGGCCGGCGGACACCCGCTCGGCGAGCACGGCGGACCCGGCCAGCAGCGTCTCCACGGTCTGCGCGATGTGGATGTCGACGATCCCGTCCACGTCCTCGATGCCCTGCCCGGCCGCCCGTCGCAGGCTGGGCACGACGGCCTCCACCAGCGCACCGAGGTGCCCCGCGGGAGAGGTGCCGGTGGCGACGGCCTCCCGGGCGGCCTGCACCGCCCCGCAGGAGTCGTGGCCGAGCACCACGACCAGCGGGGTGCCGAGCACGGTGACCGCGTACTCGACGCTGCCGAGCACCTCGGGGCCGACGGTGTGGCCGGCGGTCCGCACCACGAAGAGGTCCCCGAGACCGCGATCGAAGATGATCTCGGCGGCGAGCCGGGAGTCGGAGCAGCCGACGATCACCGCGAAGGGGTGCTGACCGTCGGCGACGGCAGCCCGGTGGTCGGCATCCTGGTTCGGGTGACGGGGTACGCCGGCGACGAAGCGACGGTTGCCGGCGTACAGCTCGGCGAGCGCATTTTCGGGAGTGGCCAGCGTCACAACAGTCACCTCGTCCTGGCGCGATACGACCGAGGCGAGCCCGATCGGCGGCGGAGAGGGCCGCGCAACCCACGGTCACACCCGGGCCCAAGATGCGTCAAGATTTGCGTGATACAGATTTCATGTGTTGGCCGACGCAGGAGCGGGTGACCCGGGCCGGGGCCATACCATAGCCACCATGGCGACGACAACGAGCGAGAACGGGAGCGGCCGGAACTGGACCTTCCTCACCAACCACGGGCACGTGCTGCTGGCCATCGCGCGCAATCCGACCGCGCGGCTGCGGGACGTGGCCGACGAGGTGGGGGTGACCGAGCGGGCCGCCCAGGCGATCGTCGCCGACCTGGAAGCCGGTGGTTACCTGCGCCGCACCCGGGTAGGTCGGCGCAACGAATACACGATCAACCCGAGCGGCCACTTCCGTCACCCCGCAGAGGCCGACCAGCAGGTCGGTGCCCTGCTCGCCCTCTTCACGACCGAATCCTCCACCGAGCCCGCCACCGGTTCCTGACGCCCGCACCGGCGGACCACGCTCCTGTCCTCCGCGTCGGAGGCGGCGACGGTAATCTCAGCGGGTGCGCGACAGCTTGCGGCCGGACGGGGCGTCGGTGCGCGTCCGTACCGGACACCGGATCCGGTCCGTCCTGCGTGGAATGACGGCTGGGGTGCTGCTCGGCGGCGTCCTGGCCGCGCCTGCCCCCGCCGTCGCCGCGCCCAGGTGCGGCCCGGCCGGCAACCCCGCCCCGGCCGAGCGGCCGTGGGCGCTGGAACGGCTCGACCCGACCGCCGCCTGGCGGGTCACCCGGGGCGAAGGGGTCACGGTGGCGGTCATCGACTCCGGCGTGTCGCCCAGCCACCCGCTGCTGCGCGGCCGAGTGCTCGACGGCGCGGACTTCAACCACCTGGATTCGCTCAAGGGCCAGTGCGACCTGGTCGGTCACGGCACCCTGATTGCGGGCATCATCGCCGGCCGGGAGGGCACCGGCACGCCGTACAGCGGGATCGCGCCGGAGGCGAAGATCCTGCCGGTACGCGTGCTGGCCGACAACAAACGCACCTTCGACGAGTCGATCCCGGCCCAGATCGGCGAGGCCATCGACTGGGCGGTCGACCACGGGGCCGACGTGATCAACCTGTCCCTGGAGACGCTGGACGACCCCGTCCTGAAGAACGCCGTGAACCACGCCCTCGACCAGGGCGTGATCCTGGTGGCCGCCGCCGGCAACCGGCAGGAGAACCGGCAGGACCAGCCCGGGTACCCGGCCGCCTACCCGGGGGTCATCGCCGTTGCCGGGATCGACGACAAGGGCGGGCACGTCGGCAGTTCGATCGCCGGCAGCTATGTGGACGTCGCCGCGCCCGGGCTGAACATCGTCGGTCCGGCACCCGGCGGGTCCGGGTACCTCTACGAACCCCAGGGCGGCACCAGCTTCGCCACCGCGTACGTTTCCGGGGTGGCCGCCCTGGTCCGCGCCGCCCACCCGGACCTCACGCCGAAGGAGGTCGCCTTCCGGCTGACCCGGACCGCCGACAACCCGCCGGACGGGCACAACGCGGAGGTCGGCTACGGGATGGTCAACCCGTACCGGGCGGTGACCAGCCTGCTGGGCACGCGCACCGACCCGCCGCTCGGCGCGATGCCGGCACCGGCCGCGCCGGCCGACCCGCTCGGCTGGCAGCGGACCGTGGCGGTGTGGGTGGCCGTGGTCGGCGCGGTGCTGGCCCTGGTGTTGCTGATGCTGCGGCCGATCCTCACGCACGGTCGGCGGCGGGGCTGGCGCCCCGGCCGCCGGGCCCTGGACGCCTGACTGCCCGCATACGGGGGTCCGAGTCGCCGTTTACTGGTGATGGCCGCCGGTGCCGGGCGGAGTCGGCGGCGGACACGGGCCGGTGGGCGGCGGTGCGTAGGGCCGGGCCAGGCCGGGGCCCGGCATCGCCGTCCGGCGGATCCGGTTCAATCCAGTCGGACCGGAACCGGATCGGCCGAGCCTGAGGCCCCGGCCCCGCTGTGGGTCCGGACCGAGCGCCGGCCACGATGTTGCGGACGGTGCCCGGTCACCGCTTCAGCGCAGGATGCCCGGCGCTCCGCCGGAGTCCGCGCCCCAGACGTCCTCGTCCTCCTCCAGCCAGTTGTCGCGCGGCGTGTCCTCCTCGCCGTACCCAGCGCCGCCACCATGGCCCATGCCGGCCATGCCGCCCCGGACGCCCGCGCCCCGAGCGCCCGCACCGCCCCGGGCATCGCCGGCGCCGCGCCGGCCACCGCCGCCCGCCATGCCCCCCATACCGGGCATGCCGGCCTTTCCGCCACCCATCCGGCCGCCCGCACCGCGACCTCCCGCGCCCGCCATGCCGCCGCCCATCATCGGCGGCAGTCCGGGACTCACCGGCTTGCCGATGCCGGCACCACCGCCCAGGCCCGCTGTCCCACCGCCACCCAGGCCACCGCCACCGGACAGGCCACCGCCCGAGCCGAGGCCGGAACCGATCCCGGGCGAGGTTGGGGTGCCGGCACCGGCCAGCCCGGTGCCGTAGCTGCCGCCGGAGCCCACCGTGCCGGTGGACGGGGTATAACCGGTGCCGGTTGAGGGGGTGTAACCGGTGGACGGGTTGTAGCCGGTGCCGGTGGGCGGGTTGTAGCCGGTGCCGTTGGAGAGGTCGGGGTGGGTGCTCGGCCCGATGCTCGGGCGGCCCGGATCAGCGGTGGGTATCTTGCCCGGGTCGATGCTCGGCTTGCCGGTCGTGTCGGGCACGGAGGGCCGACCCAGGTCGGGGACATTGGGCCGGCCGGGCTTCGGCTGGTCGAGATCCGGGGTCGCCGGCGGTTCCGTCGTGTAGCTGTCCAGTTTACGGCCTCCGGGCGTCTCCCTGGCCCGATCCTGGAAGTGGTGGTCGACCTCGTTGTAGACCTTCCGCGCCTCGCCCTCCTGGTCGGAGAACCAGCCGCTCACCCAGTCGGTGAGCTGGCCAATCTTCTCCACCGGCCAGCTCGCCATCAGATCGGCCTTCACCCGGGCCTCGAAGATCCCGGCGCCGAGGATGATTTCGCCGTTCCGCGCGGCCATGATGTCCCCGACGCATGCGGCCGGGACGGGCATTTTGCGCTGCGCCTCCTGGAGCTGCGCGGCCGCCTTCTCCAGGGTGGTCACGATGTTGACCCGACCGTGCCCGGGCTTCTCTGCCGCGTCCACGAGCCCGCCGGCCTGCTTGGCCAGCTCTTCAATGCGCGTCTTGAAAGCCCCGTACGCCGGCCCCTTCCAGACCGCGCCGAGGTCCTTCACGTTCTGCCGGAGGCTATCCTCGACCGACCCGATGTTCTTGAGCATTTCCTTCCAGCCCAGCGCGGCGTTATTCACCTTGTCCGGGCGGCCCGCCACCAGCACCTCGCGGGCCATCTGCTCCCAATCCGCCATCTCCCCGTTCTCCCCGCTCAGTCGTGGCCGCTGTCACCGCGAGCGGCCTTGGCGAAGGCCTGCTGCATCTCCTGCGCCGACATGGTGTTGGCGTGCTCGGCATCCTCGTACTTCCGCTTGACCTCGCGCAGCGCGTCGGCCGCGGTGTACAGGCTCTCGGAGAGCGAGCGCAGCCCTTGCTCGGTGCTGCCGTAGAGCTTGTTGTGCTCCTGAGCCAGCAGTTTGGCGTTTGCGAAACCGCCGAGCGAACCGTCACCGCCCAGGGCCGCATCTCCGCCGAGCTCCGTCTTGATGGCGGCCATGTCGTAGGAGAGCTTGTTCAGGTAGAAGGCGTGCGCCTCGAGCCAGTCGACCGCCGAGTCGAGGCTGTCCGCGTCCCACTCCGTCCGCACCCCCTGCTCGTTCTCGCCGGCGACCAGCGCGGAAGGGGTGTGGGACTGCTCAACCCCGACCCGGTCGAGGCTGACCCCCCGCACGTCGCCGGCGAACGGCAGAAGCGGATTCACCGGCATCGGAACGGCGTACCGTTGCTCGACCCGGTCCGGATCCTTGCTGACGTTGTGGCTTAGTTCCCAGCTCATTTCCGTCCTCCTCCCCTGGTGATGCTTCGTGGCGCCGGCGTCAGCGCTGGTCGGGCCCGGTCGGCGGCGCGGCCTGCTGCGGTGCGTTCGGCTGGCCCTGCGGCCGAGGCGGGTACGAATACGGTTGGGCGGGCGGGTAGCCCGGTGGTGGCCCGAAGCTTGGCGCTCCGGCATTCGGCGGCTGAGCGGTGCCGTAGCCGGGCGGCGGAGGGTATCCCGGCGGCGGGCCATAGCCGGGCGGCGGAGCGTGCCCCGGCGGGGGACCATAGCCGGGCGGCACCTGCCCAGGGCCGAACTGCGGGCCGGGTGGGGTCCGTGCCGCCCGGCGACGGCGCCGACTGACCAGGAACAGCGCCACCACGAGCCCCACGACCGCCAGCAGGCAGATTACGGTCTGGATGATCGGGCCGACGCCCTTGGCGAGACCGAAGGTGACCATCGGCTCGTCGTCCGTTTGGGCACCGCCCTTGTCGGCGGCTGCGGACGGCTCCGGTGCCGCATCCGCGACGAGCGGATTCTCGGTCACGGTCGGCACCGATCGGGTCAGCGCCGCGACCGGGTCGACCAGCCCGAAGCCGAAGTCGGAGTCCCGTCCGGGCGACCCGGCATCCCGCGCGGTGCGGATCAGCCGGTTCACCACGTTGGCCGCGTCGAGGTCGGGATAACGGGCCCGCACCAGCGCCGCGACCCCGGAGACGAGCGCGGTGGCCAGGCTGGTGCCGTCGGAGACCCCGTACCCGTTCGACGAGACGCCCGGAGGTGTGGTGCTGATGATCTGCTCGGCGGGAGCGCTGAGCACCGTCTCGGGGCCGAAGGTCGACCCGGACCAGAAGCCCCCGCGACGATCGGTGCCACCGACCGCGATAACGCCCGGAATGCTGGCCGGCGACTGCACGCCACGCGCGCCCTGGCCCACGTTACCGACGGCGGCGACCACCACCGCGTCCTTGCTGAACGCGTAACGCACCGCCTCCAAGGTGTCGGGATAGGCGGTCAACCCCTCGCCGACCGAAAGGTTGATCACGTCGGCGCCATGGTCGGCCGCCCAGCGGATGCCCCCGGCGATGTCCCGGTCGCCTCGCCCGGCACCGAGGCCGACGGGCAGGACCTTGGCGTCGGGGGCGATGCCCAACAGGTGCATGCTGCCACCCCCGCGGCCAGCGATGACGCCGGCCATCATGGTGCCGTGGCCCGCCGTCTGGTCGGGGTCGCCGCGGCCGTCGGCGGGGACGCCCGGGCCCAGCGACTTTCCGGGCAACACCTGGCCCTTCAGGTCGGGATGAGCGGCATACACCCCACTGTCGACCACCGCCACCACGGCGCCCTTGCCGCGGCTGAGCTTGTGTGCCTGCGAGATCTTCAGCGTGTCGAGATACCACTGGAGACCGCGTACGGTGTCCGCCCGGGCCGGTGCCGGGGCGAGCAGCACACCGGCGCCGATGGTGACGACCAACGCCAGCGCCCCGGCGGCGGAACGCAGCAGTGATCGGCGGTGCTTCCCCGTACTCATGGCACTCCCAAGATCTCGATCGCACTTCGGCTCCGGCCCGGTCGAGCCGGACCGGAGCCGAGTCGGCCGAATTATCTCAGCCCCACACCTTGGCGTTGCTCATCTCGGTGGAGACGTAGTTCTCGCGCGCAATGCCGACGGCGCCACCGATCTCGTTGAGAACCCGGTTGATGTCCCGCACGGCGGCGTCCCACTGGGCCTGGTGCTGCTCGTACGCGGCCCGGTCCTGGCCGTCCCACTCGAGCCTGGTGAGCATCGAGCGAAGCGTGTCGAGCTTCTCGTCAATCGTGCGCGAGATCGACTGCATCTGCTGGTTGGCGCTCTCGAGGACCGCGTAATCAACCTTGATGGTCATGAATTCCTCCCCTGCTCGTCTCGGCTGGTCACGGGTTCAAAGCAGCGTGGAACTTGTCCAGCATCTGCTGCTGCTCTTCGTCGTTGACCTGGTGCGTCGTGCCCGACTTGTCGAGCAGGTCGGCGATGTTGTCCATGGCCGTGAGCAGCTTGACCGTGTCCTCGTTCCAGCGCTGCATGAGGTTCTGGAAACCCGTGGACGCCTGACCCTTCCAGGCCATCGCCAGGTCGTCGACCACGTTCCAGAGCTTCTTGAGCTCGCCGTCGACGTCGCTGCGCGTGGACCGCACGTCACTCGCGGCGGTGTGCAGAGTCGCTGCACTGACCTCGAACGCCATGCTTCACACCCTTCCGTCATTCGTGGCGGCGGATCCGCCGCGCCCTCCCCCGCGGCAAGGCTGGCACACCCCACCGACGGACACTTTTATAAAACCGTAGCCGAAGACGGCCAATCCGCGCAGCCCTCACCAGTTGCCACCGACCACAGTGGAAATGGCTCAGGCGAACGGGCACCCATCGCTCGGGCGGCGTCGTCCTCGGATGGACCGAGGACGATCATTGACCCCTCCGTGAAGAGCACCGCGAGCCGGCCGAGTTGGTTGCCGGGCAACGCGTCCGTACCTCAGCTCGGCTCGGACCAAGCGGTCTGAATCAGCTGCTGGCCGTCCTGACGGCGGACCAGAGTGCCCCGGCCCGGCGGCTGCGGGCTCGGCCGCAGGTTGCCGAAGACCGCACCCTCCTCGCGGTTGCCGGACATCAGCAGGCCCGGCGAGTCCAGCTCGCGCAGGCGTTGCAGCACCGGCTCGTAGAGGGCGCGGGCCAGGCCACCGGCCCGCCGGGCGATGATCAGATGCAGGCCAACGTCGCGGGCCTGCGGCAGCAGCTCGTGCAGCGCGCTGAGCGGGTTGCTGCCGCCGGAGGCGACCAGGTCGTAGTCGTCGACCAGGACGTAGAGGTCCGGGCCCTTCCACCAGCTCCGGTCGCGCAGCTGGGCGGTGGTCACGTCCGGGCCGGGCAACCTGTTCTGCAGGGCGCTGCGAATCGAACCCAACCCCTGGCTGAACACCTGGTTGGACGGCGCGTAGTCGAGCAGGTGGTCACCCTCCACCGCGCCGAGCAGGCCGCGCCGGTAGTCGGCGATGACCAGCCGGGCCTGGGCCGGGGTGTACCGTTCGGCGATGCCCCGCGCAATCAGCCGCAGCAGGTTGGTCTTGCCGCACTCGGCGTCACCGAACACGGTCAGGTGCGGCTCGTTGACCAGGTCCAGGTAGACCGGGGCGAGTGCCGACTCGTTGACGCCGATCGGGATGCCGGGCGCCGACCGGTCGATGACCTTCGCCAGCTCGGCGACGGGCAGCTTGCGCGGCAGCAGCCGCACCTTCGGCGCCGGGCGACCCGGCCAGTTGGTCGCCACATGCCCGGCGAGGGCCACCGACGCCTCGGTCAGGTCGTCGATGTCACGCTTGCCGTCGATCCGCGAGATCGCGGTGAGGAAGTGCAGCTTGTCGCGGGTCAGACCGCGGCCGGGCACGCCGGACGGCACGTTCTGCGCGGCCCGCCGGTCGATCTCCGACTCGGCAGGCTCGCCGAGCCGCAGCTCCAGCTTCGTGCCGAGCAGGTCCCGCATGTTGATCCGGATCTCCGCCCACCGCACAGCCGTGATGATCACGTGTACGCCGAAACCCAGCCCTCGGTTGGCCAGGTTGGTGATGGTCTGCTCCAGCTCCTCGTAATCCTGGCGCAGGGTGTTCCAACCGTCGACCACGAGGAAGACGTCGCCGAACGGGTCGTCGGCGAACTCACCGGCCGCGCGCCGACGGCGGTAGCTGGCCACCGAGTCGATGCCGTGCTGGGTGAACCGCAGCTCCCGATCATCGATGATCGCGACCACCTCGGCCACGGTCCGCCGGACCGCCTCGGTGTCTCGCCGGCCGGCCACCCCGGCCGTGTGCGGCAGCCCCTCCAGGCTGCGCAGCGCGCCACCGCCGAAGTCGAGGCAGAAGAACTGCACCTCGCGCGGGGTGTGGGTGAGCGCCAGCGAGGCGAGCATCGAGCGCAGCATGGTGCTCTTGCCGCTCAGCGAGGCGCCGACGATCACCACGTTGCCACCCGCGCCGGACAGATCCACCATCATCGGGTCACGCCGCTGCTCGTACGGGCGGTCGACGATGCCGACCGGCGCGGCGAGCCGGCCACGTCCCGGCCAGTTGGCGGTGCACAGGCCGAACGTCGGGTGCACGCTCAACGGCGGCAGCAGCTCGCCCAGGCTCGGCGGCTCGGCCAGCGGCGGCAGCCAGACCTGATGGGCCGGGCGACCCCGCCCCTTGAGCCGGTCGATAAGCACGTCCAGCATGGCCACGGCCTTGCCGTCGGCCGCCTGCTCCGGCTCCGGGGCGGTCTCCGCCGGGCTCGGCAGGGCCGGCGCCGGCACGTAGTCGATGCTGTACGGGACGAGTCGCCGCTGCACCTGCGCCCGGGTGGACCGCTGCACCTGGCCCGGTGCCCGGTACGGCCCGGAGACGTACGCGGCCCGGAACCGGAGCATGGTAGTGGTGTCGGTCTTGAGGTAACCGTGCCCCGGCGCGTTCGGCAGCTCGTACGCGTCCGGCACGCCGAGCACGATTCGGCTCTCGACGGCGGAGAAGGTTCGCAGACCGATCCGGTACGACAGGTGGGTGTCGAGCCCTCGAAGCTTCCCCTCCTCCAGCCGCTGCGAGGCCAGCAGCAGGTGCACGCCGAGCGACCGGCCGAGCCGGCCGATCATCACGAACAGGTCGATGAAGTCCGGCTTGGCGGCGAGCAGCTCGCTGAACTCGTCGCAGATGATGAGCAGGCTGGGCATCGGCTCCAGCGGCTCGCCGGCCGCCCGGGCCTTCTCGTAGTCGTAACGGGACACGTAGTTGCCGGCCGCCCGAAGCACCTCCTGGCGGCGGTTCATCTCGCCGGCCAGCGCGTCGCGCATGCGGTCGACCAGCGGCAGCTCGTCGGAAAGGTTGGTGATCACCGCGCTGGTGTGCGGCAACGCGTCCAGCGAGGCGAAGGTGGCGCCACCCTTGAAGTCGACCAGGACGAAGTTGAGCTCCTCGGAGGAGTGCGTCACGGCCAGCGCCCCGACGACCGTACGCAGCAGCTCGCTCTTGCCGGACCCGGTCGCGCCGATCACCAGGCCGTGCGGTCCCATGCCCTCATGCGCGGACTCCTTGAAGTCCAGCTCGACCACCTGGCCGTCCGGCCCGAGGCCAAGCGGAATGCGCAGCCGGTCCCGGTGGCTGCGCGGCCGCCAGGTCTGTTGTACGTCCACGGTGGCCGCGTCGCCGACACCCAGCAGGTCCGGCAGCTCCATGCTGCGGGCGAGCGGCTCCTCCGTGCTGGCCCCCTGCTGTTGGGAAAGCCGGTAGGGGGCGATCTGCCGGGCCAGTCCCTCAACCGCCGCCGCGCTGAGCCGATCCGGCCTGCCGAGCCGGGATGACTTCGCGCCTCGGACCAGGTCCAGCCCATCGCCGTCGCCGACGTCGAGGCAGAGCAGCCAGCGACCGGCGTCGCGGGGCACGGTGCCGGAGAGGTCGATCATCGTGGTGCCGAGCAGGCCCGAGCCCATCAGCGCACAGGTCGGTGCGACCTCCCCGCCGTCGAGGACCACGACCAGGTGCGGGGCGGTGGTGAGCGGCTTCGCCTCCGGCGCGAACCGGGGGCGGCCGGCCAACTCGTTGGCGAGCGCCGCCTCCGCCTCGGCGAGGCTGGCGAAGACCAACCGGCGGGCACCCGCCGCGTCCGTGACCCCCGGATGCTGGCCGTGCGGCAGCCACTTCACCCAGTCCCACACCGACTGCCGGTCGGGCGCGGCCACCACCGCCACCATCAGATCGTCCGGGGCGTGGAAGGTGACCAGCTGGCCCAGCGCGGCCCGGGTCAGGTCGAGCACCGGCTCCCGGTCGCCGCGCAGCGCGATCCGGCTGAACGCGCGCAGCGACAGCGCGGTGGGCAGGTCCGGCACGCTGGAGTGAGCCCGGACGAACCGGCGCAGCGCGATCGCGCTCATCGGCTCAAGGTCCTCCACCGGCTTGGTCTCCGGCGGCACGATCTGCACCGCGAGCTGCTGCGGGCCGAGCGCGATCCGGGCCTCGCCGAAGTCGTCCTCGGTGATCCGCCGCTCCCACAGCCGCCGTGACGAGGCGATCGACCAGAGCGCGTCCGGCTCCGGATGGCGCCAGGTCATCGCCGCCCGCTGCTGCTCGGCGGCCCGGCGGGTGCGCTTGCGCATCTGGGCCAGATAGCGCATGTAGTCGCGCCGCTCAGCGTTCAACTCCGCCTTGTCGTTGCCGCCGTTGCTGAGCGTGCCGATCGCCATGCCCAGCATGGACACGCCGAAGAGGCCGCCGGCGACGTACGTCATCATGCCGCCGCCGCGGCCGGCGTAGAGGAAGGCCATCGCGCCGACGCCGCAGAGCATCGGCAGAATCATCAACACCTGGCCCATGCCGCGCGGCTGCTGCTCGGGCAGTTCGGGCGGGGACTCCAGCACCACCTCGCCGCGCGGCAGCGCGGGCCCCGGTTGACGCGGAAGCCGGCGGAACACCACCGTGCTCACGGTCTCTCCTCCCCAGAAGCAACCCTGATCGCGGTCCGGTCACTCACCCGGGGTCGGGTGGGCAACCTGCGCCACGCCATCGTAGGTAATCTCCCGGAGGCGTCGTGGACCCGTGTCGCGGCGGCGCCGCCGGCCGAGGTGGATCGTAGGCGAGCACGAGGAGGCCCCAGTGGCGACGAAGACCGCGACCGGCGGGCTGAGCCGGATCACCATCGTGGCACCGCGGACCAGAATGGACCTGGCGGTGCCGTCGGACGTTCCGCTGGCCGACCTGCTGCCCACGCTGCTGCGGTACGCCGGTGAGGACCTCGCCGACGAGGGCGTGCGGCACGGCGGATGGAGTCTCTCCCGGCTTGGCGGACAGCCGCTGGACGGTGGCCGTACCCCGGCGCAGCTCGGCGTGCGCGACGGCGAGGTGCTCTACTTCAACCCCCGGGCCGCCGCCGCCCCGGAGATCGTCTTCGACGACGTGGTGGACGCCGTCGCCACCGCCACCAACCAGCGCCCCGGCACCTGGCAGGTCGGCACCACCCGCGGCTTCGCGGTGCTCTTCGCCGGGGCGGCCCTGGCGGCCGGTGCGGCGGCGGCGCTCTTCGCTGGTCCGCCGCAGCTGCCCGGCGCGCTGGCCGCACTCGTGGTCGCGGTCGCCCTGGTGGTGAGCGCAGCGGTGCTGTCCCGGGCGGCCGGCGACAGCCGGACCGGCGCGGTGCTGGCCATGGGCGGCCTCGGCTACGCGGCGATCGGCGGCCTGTTGGTCCTCGCCGGAGACCGGAAGCTGACCGACCTGGCCAGCCCGCACGTGCTGCTGGCCGCGACCGCGGTGGTGCTCTTCGGCGCGGTGGCCGCGCTCGCCGTCGGGGATCGGCTGCCGCTGTTCCTCGGGACGGTGGGCGTGGGCGCGGCGGTCGGCTTCGGCGCGGTGCTCTGCATGGCCTTCAGTATCGGCGCGGCGGCCGCCGCGGGAGTGGTCGCGACCGTCGCGTTCGGGGCCCTGCCGGCGCTGCCGATGGTCGCCTACCGGCTGGCCCGGCTGCCGGTGCCGTCGATTCCGACCGGACCGGACGACCTGAAGACCGACACGGAGTCGGTCGACGGCCCGCAGGTGCTGCGCAAGAGCGAGCGCGCGGACGCGTTCCTCACCGGTCTGCTGTGGATGGTGACGCTGGTGGCGCTCGGCGGTCAGGTGGTGCTCGCCGACAACGGTCGGCTGCCGGCGGTGCTGCTCTGCCTGCTGCTGGCTCTGTTGTCGCTGCTGCGGGCCCGGCCGTTCACCGGCCGCGCCCAGCGCACCCCGATGCTCCTCGCCGGCACCCTCGGGCTGGGGCTGACCGCCGCGGCCACCTTCTGCGCCGGGCAGCTGCCGGTTCGGCTCGGGATCGTTCTCGGCGGCCTGCTGCTGGCGGCGGTGATCAGCCTGATCTACGGCCTCACCGTGGCGGGCAAACGGATCTCACCGGTCTGGGGCCGGCTCCTCGACATCATCGAGATCCTGCTTATCGTCGCGCTGGTGCCGATGGCCGCCTGGGTCTGCGGCCTCTACGGCTGGATCGTCAGCCTTCGGCCGTGACCGTGCCCATGGCGGTGGCGACCGGCGCGGTGGCGTAGACGCCCGGTCCGTGCTGCCCGTCCAGCGGGCGGGCCGGCACGCCGCTGCGCTTGGCCACGTCCCGGACGACCTTGACCAGTGCCTCGGCGTGACCGTCCATCGCCGCCACCCGCAGCAGCGGTGGTACCCGCCGGCCGCCGGGCAGCACCATCGCCGCGACGGTGTGCGACGGCGCCGAGGTGGCCGTCACCGCGTCCACCAGCGCGCCCAGCGACCCGTTGGGGCGTACCCGCAGCGCCAGGCAGCGCTGGGTCCAGCCGCCGCCGCGCAGGCTCGTCCAGCTCTCGACCGGTGACTCGGGCGCCAGGTCGAGACCGGCTCCCGAGACCACCGCCGCGTGCAGCTCGTCGCGGCCCAGGACGCGGTGGCCGAGGCCGGCGGCGTTCAGCGCCTTGCCGAGCCGGCCGATCCCGGCGGCGACGGTACGGTGCACCCCACGCAGTCCACCGCCCCGGCTCACCGTCTCGGCGCGGGCGTCGGAGACCGAGAGCCGCAGCGCCACCCAGACCGTGCGGTGGGCGGCCGGCGGCGCACCCGGCGCCGGGTACCAGACCAGGGTGTGCGACACGACCTGGGTCTGGGTGACCGGACCGGCGAAGTCGGCGAGCACCGCGAGGGCACGGTCCACCATCGCCGCCTCGACGGATCCGGCGGGCGCGCCGGGCCGGCCGGTCAGCGCGACCGCGGCGAACCAGCCCCGGTCGTCCTGACCGATGCCGAGCCGGGTGCCGCGCTCGGTCAGCTCGACGACGGACAGATCCGGGGCGAGCGCGGCCAGCCGCGGGTCGCCGGAGGGGGCCGCACCCCGCGCGCGGTCCCGCCGCCGGCGCAGCCGGCGGCGCAGCACCAGGTCCTCGTACCACCAGCGGCCGCCCCGGCGGGCGAAGGCGGCGGCGATCGCCGCCCCGGCCAGCGACGTGACGGCGGCGAGCACCCAGGCCGGACCGGCGGTGGCGAACCAGACGGCCAGCGCGGCGCACTCCAGCAGCACGAGCTGACCGACGACGACCGGACCGAGCCGGCCGCGCCGACGCCGGTCGGCCGGGGTGACCGGCCGATCCTCGGGCACGGCGGAGGCGGTGGCCGTACGACCGGTTGGCGCCTGGACCTCAGTCATCGGTGAGCGTCCCTTCTGGACATTCTGGGCATCCGCCGGTTCGGTGCGTCGCCGGAGCCCGGGCGGGGTCCCGGTGAACCGTCGACGGCCCCTTATCGTAGGGAAGCCCGCGGCGGAGTATCGGACCTGATCGTCGCGGACCCACCCCTGCCGGAGGTTTTTCATGCGGACCCGCCGCGATCAGGTGCAGGCGTACCGCTTCGTCACCCGCCGGATCGTCTCGGCGCTGCTCTCCGGCGACCCGGAGACCAACGACCTGCCGATGCGGCGGCTCGGCCTGGCGGTGTTGGGCAGCGTGATCGCCGCGTCCGTCGTGCTCGGTGGTGCCGGCGCGTACGGGCAGCTCACCGGCCACGCCGCGCCGCTGGAGACGAACACGTTGGTGATCGAGCGGGAGACCGGCGCCACGTACATCTTCAGCGACGGGGTGCTGCACCCGACACTCAACTACGCCTCGGCCCGGCTGATCCTCGACGAGGCCGCGCCGACCGTCCGGACCGTGTCGCAGGCGTCCATCAAGGAGCGTCCGCGAGGCCGGGCGGTGGGCATCGTCGGCGCTCCCGACGACCTGCCGGACAGCAGGTCGCTGGTCGGGTTGCCCTGGTCGGTCTGCGACGTGCCCGACCCGGCCGACCCGCGGCGATCCACCACCCGGCTGGTGATCGACCGGCCGTTGCCGGGCGGCACCCCCCTCACCGACCAGGCGGTCCTGGTGCGGACGAACGACGCGCGATACCTGCTCACGGGCGGTGCCCGGCTGCAGGTGGTCGGCGACGAGCAGGCGCTGGTGGCATTGAAGATGGCCGGAGCGACCACCCTCACCGTGGGGCAACAGCTGCTCAACGCGGTGCCGGTCGGGCCACCGCTGCGCAGGCCGACCATCGACGGCGACGGTGAATCCCGCGATGTGGCGGTGGGGGGCCGCCCCGCGAAGGTCGGCCAGGTCTACCGGGCCGTCGGCACCTACTACGTGCTGACCAGGAAGGGGCTGGTGCCGGTCAAGGAGATGACCGCGTTGCTGTTGCTCGGCAGCGGCGGCCAGGTCACCGACATCACGCCGGACCAGGCCGGCCAGCTCTACGTCGACCAGCGGCTGGATGCCGAGGGGCTGCCGGACAAGCTGCCCGCCCTGCACGAGGTGCGACCGGGCCGGACGGTGCTCTGCGTCACGTACCGGTCGGGCGGGCCGGGTCAGCCGCTGATCACCACGCTGGAGGTCTTCGACCAGCCGCCGGCTGAGCTGACCGTCTCGCCCGGCGTGGCCGCTCGGCAGGGCCCAAGGGACGCCGTACGCACCACCGAGAGCGTGTTGCTGCCCGGCGGCAAGGGCGTGCTGGTGCAGGCGACAGCCGGTGAGAGCGGCACCGCGGCGGCTGGCAGCACGGTCTACCTGATCACCGCACAGGGGGTCCGCTACCCGCTCGGCACCGCCACCGGCGACGCGAAGACCGCGCTCGGGTACGGCGACGTGGAGCCACTGGCGGTGCCCGCCTCGTTGCTGGCGCTGGTGCCGACCGGACCGACGCTGGAGCGGCGGGACGCGATGACCCAGTTCGATCCGGGTGCCGAGTCGCCTGGGGCGACACCCGCACGGGACGACACGCTGGCGACGCAAGCTCAGGACGATTGACCCGCTGCTGTCCGATGTGGGGCTCGGCGTCTGGCGGGTCGCCCTGGGCTGCCCGGGTCGACTAACCTGGGTGTGGCCATCGGTTGTCGACAATGACCACGGGGATCTCCATGACCGGGCGCACGACAGTAGACGTACTCTCCCTGAAGGACTTCCACCAGCGGCTCAAGCTCCGGCTGGGCGAGGCCGAGTCGGTGTTGAAGAAGCTCAACACCGAGATGCAGCACCATCCGCCCGCGCTGGGCACCTTCACCGACGCGACCGGCAACATCCGTCGCTACTCGGAGACGTACACGAGCTACGTCAACCACGCGGAGCGGCTACGCCGGGCGATCGCGGCCGTCGAGGAGGCCACTCGCAAGATCATGACCAACTACCGGACCGCCGAGGCGCGCAACGCCGCCGCCGCGGCCGACATCATCGCCGCGCTCTCCGGGCTGACCAAGGTGATGAAGCCGGCGAAGGGAGATGATCCGCGTGTCTGAGTACACCCGGCGCTACGAACATGTCAGCCACAGGGAGTTGTACCAGGGTGTCACCGCGGGCGACCCGACGCAGATCGATGGGCTCGCCGCGCAGTGGAGCTCGCTGAAGGACACCCTCGAGAGCCTCGGCCGGGACCTGGCCGACGACCTGGACGCGTTGGCCAAGACCTGGACGGGCGACGCCGCGCGGAAGTTCCACCAGCGGGTGAGTCTGGCGGTCGAATATTCCGGCAACCTCGCCCACGGTGTGGCCGGCCTCCGGCAGGCGCTCGACATGATGGCCACCGAGCTGCGCACCGCCCAGTCGAAGGCGGAGAGCCCGGAGGAGACCGACGACAACGACAAGCTGGTCTCCGGTGCCACCAAGGGCTTCCTGATCGGTGGGGTTGCCGGCGCGGTGATCGGCGGGATCGTCGGTCACGAGCAGGACAAGGCCGAGCAGGACAAGGCGCACCAGCGGATGGTGCGGGTCGTCGCCGACCTGGCCGAGGGTTACGACCTGTCCGCCTACGGGCGGGTCGTCGTCCCCGAGCCGCCCGACGACGACCTGCCGGGCCACACCGACCCGTCCAGCCCGATACTGCGCCACGGCCCAACGGTGGATACGCCCTCGTCCGGGCCGACCTCCAACACCTTTGTGCAGCCCCTGGGGCACACCGCGACCACCTCGGTCGTGCAGCACACCGCCCCGAACGGCGGCACGGTGGACGGCGGCGCTCCGGGAAGCCCGGGCACGGGCAACCCCGGCGCCATCGGCACCATCGGCAGCCCGGGCACCATCGGTGTCGGCGGCCTGGTCGACCCGGCCGGCACCTCCCTCGCCGGCGCCGGCCCGGTGACGGTCGGCGGGCCGGCGACCACCGGCCTCGCCGGCACCGGC
Organism: Micromonospora sp. NPDC006766; assembly: GCF_040636055.1. Lineage (NCBI taxonomy): Bacteria > Bacillati > Actinomycetota > Actinomycetes > Micromonosporales > Micromonosporaceae > Micromonospora > Micromonospora sp. NPDC006766. The sequence goes on from NZ_JBEYIX010000001.1 coordinate 269,467, forward strand.
GGCGGCGCCACCTCGACCGCGCCGACCGGCGGCGGGGGCCTCTACGGAGCACCGGGGGTGGTCGGCACCGGGTCGCTGGCCGGTGCGGGCACGGCGGCCGGCGGCCCGGCGGGCAGGGCGGCCGGCTTGGAAAACCGTTCGGCGGCCGGCACCGGGCGACTCGCCGCCGGGCGGGGTGCCGTGGTGGAGTCGGAAGGCCGGTCCAACAACGGCGGCCGCGGCACGACCGGGCGCTCCGCGATGGCCGGGCGCAACGGCGTGCTGGGCGGGCGCCGCGAGCACGGCGAGGACGAGTCGGAGGAGCGGCTCACCTGGCTGACCGAGGACGAGATGGTCTGGGGCGACGGCCGGTCGGCGCCGCCGCCGGTGCTCGGCACCGACTGACCGCACGCTGACCGACGGCGCGGCGACCCCTCACCGAAGGGGTGCCGCGCCGTTCGCATTCGCACAGCCAGGTATACCTAGTGCGTATACCTGATGTGTATAGTCACGCCCATGTCGATCGGACACACCTTCCTCGGGCTGCTGGAATCCAGCCCCCGACACGGATACGACCTGAAACGGGCGTACGACGAACGCTTCGGGCACACCCGGCCGCTGCACTTCGGCCAGGTCTACTCGACCCTGTCCCGGCTGCTCCGCAACGGCCTGGTCGAGGTGGACTCGGTCGAGCCCGGCGAAGGACCCGAGCGCAAGCGGTACGCGATCACCGAGGCGGGGGTGACCGACGTCCAGCACTGGCTGTCCCAGCCCGAGAAGCCGGAGCCCTACCTGCAGAGCATCCTCTACACCAAGGTGGTGCTCGCGCTGCTCACCGACCGCCCCGCCGCCGACCTGCTGGACACCCAACGGGCCGAGCACCTGCGGCTGATGCGCGAGCTGACCCGGCGCAAAACCCACGGTGACCTCGCCGACCAGCTCATCTGCGACCACGCGCTCTTCCACCTCGAGGCGGACCTGCGCTGGCTGGAGCTGACCACGGCACGCCTCGACGAGCTGGCCAAGGAGGTCCGGGGATGACCGGCGACGCCCTCCTGATCGCGGAGGACCTGCACAAGTCCTTCGGCCCGACCCCGGCCCTCGCCGGCGCCTCGGTCTCCGTACGCGCCGGTGAGGTGGTGGCGCTGATGGGCCCGTCCGGGTCGGGCAAGTCCACCCTGCTGCACTGCCTGGCCGGCATCCTCCGCCCCGACCAGGGCCGGGTGCACTACCGGGGCACCGAGCTGACCTCGCTCTCCGATGCGGCCCGCAGCGCCCTGCGCCGCCGGGAGTTCGGCTTCGTGTTCCAGTTCGGGCAGCTCGTACCGGAGCTGACCTGCCTGGAGAACGTCGCGCTGCCGCTGCGGCTGGAGCGGGTCCCCCGCCGCGAGGCGGAACGGCGGGCCACCGAGTGGCTGGACCGGCTGGAGGTGACCGACGTCGCCGGCAAGCGGCCGGGCGAGATCTCCGGCGGCCAGGGCCAGCGGGCCGCAGTGGCCCGCGCACTGGTCACCGGCCCCCGGGTGGTGTTCGCCGACGAACCCACCGGCGCCCTGGACTCGCTCAACGGCGAGCGGGTGATGCGCCTGCTCGCCGCCGCGGCCCGGGAGGCCGGGGCGGCCGTCCTGCTGGTGACCCACGAGGCGCGGGTGGCGGCGTACTCCGATCGGGAGGTGGTGGTCCGCGACGGCCGGGCCCGCAGCCTGGAGCAGGTGGCGTGACCACCGTGGAGATGCGACGGCCCGGCGGCCGGCTGCGGGCCGGGCTGGGCGACCTGCTGATGGGTGCCCGGATGGCCTTCACCGGCGGGCGGGAGGGCTGGACCCGGACGGTGCTGACCGCGCTCGGCGTGGGCGTCGGCGTCGCGATGCTGCTGCTCGCCGCAGCGGTGCCCAGCGCGATCGACGCTCGGTCCGGCCGGACCGCGGCCCGGTCTGACACGGGTAACCGGCAAGAGCTGTCGGCGGCGCCGAACACGCTGTTGATCACCTCGGTCGACACCGTCTTCCGGGGGCGCTTCGTGCGGGGGCGCATCGTCCACCCGGAGGGCCCTGACGCTCCGATGCCACCCGGGCTTGCCGCCTTTCCCCGTGACGGCGAGACGGTCGTCTCACCGGCGCTGCGCGCGCTGCTCGACTCGCCGGACGGGCCGCTGCTCGCACCCCGCCTGGGCGGAGCCCGGGTCACCGGCACGATCGACCCCGAGGGCCTGTCCGGCCCCCACGAGCTGGCCTTCTTTCTGGGTCGCGACACCATGCCAACCGAGGACGTGACCCGCCTGGACCGCTTCGGCAACCCCGACGCCGGCGAGGCACTCAGCCCGCTGCTGTTGGTGCTCATCGTGGTGGTCTTCGTGGTGCTGCTGCTGCCGATCGTGGTGTTCCTCGGGGCGGCCGTCCGCTTCGGCGGCGAGCAGCGCGACCGTCGGCTCGCCGCGCTCCGGCTGCTCGGTGCCGACACCGGCATGGTCCGCCGAATCGCCGCCGGGGAAGCGGGCACCGCCGCCCTGATCGGGCTCGCCGTCGGTGCGCTGCTCTTCCTCGCCGGTCGCCAACTGGCGACGCTGATCTCGCTCTACGACATCAGCGTGTTCCCTGGCGACCTGCGCCCGGTGCCGTGGCTGGCGGCGCTGGTGGCGCTGGCCGTGCCGCTGCTCGCTACAGGGGTGGCGCTGCTGGCCCTGCGCGGGGTGCTCGTCACACCGCTGGGCGTCAGCCGCCGGGCCACCCCGGTACGGCGTCGGCTCTGGTGGCGGATCCTGCTGCCCGCCGCCGGGCTCGCGCTGCTGCAGCCGCTCACCGACGTGCGGGCCGTCCGTTCCGACCTCGCCCAGGCCCAGGTCGCGGCCGGCGCGGTGCTGCTGCTCGTCGGCGCGGTCACCCTGCTGCCCTGGCTGGTCGACCTGCTGGTACGCCCGCTGCGCGGCGGCCCGCCACCCTGGCAGCTCGCGATCCGGCGCCTTCAGCTCGACAGCGCCGCCTCGACCCGGCTGGTCAGCGGGGTGGCCGTCGCCGTGGCCGGCACCATCGGGCTGCAGATGCTGGTGGCCGGGGTGCAGGACGAGTTCCGGGAGAGTACCGGCCAGGACCCAACCCGGGCCCAGGCTTCCGCCTGGCTGCCCAACCCGCCGGAGCCCGGAAAGGCCCTGGCGCAGCTCGCGGCGATCCCCGGAGTGACGCGCAGCATCAGCACCTTGAATCTGACCGCGGACTTCCCCACCAAACCCGCTGGCGCGGGTCGGGCGGATGCCAGCGGCATCGAGATGCTGGTCGGTGACTGCGCGACGCTGGCCGAGTACGGCGACCTCGGTTCCTGCACCGACGGCGATGTCTTTCTGCTCTGGCCGGACGACCCCATCTCCGGCACCGCTCCCGGCGCGCTGCTGAGCCTCGGCGACAGCACCATGACCTGGCGGGTGCCGGCGAACACCCGGACCGTGCCGGCACGCGACGACCCGATGGGGGGCCGCCACAGCGCACTGTTGGTCACCCCCGGGGCGATGCCGTCCCTGCCCCGATCCGGGGTCTCGGCCCACGCGCTGCTCAGCCTGGACCCGCAGGACCCGGACGCGGTGGAACGGGTCGCCGCCTACGTCGCTGGGCTGGACCTGTTCGCTTCGGTGAACGCACTGACCGGAGTCCGGGAAAACAAGCAATTCGCCAACGTCCGACGCGGGCTGGTCGCCGGCGCGGTGGGCACCCTGCTGCTGATCGGGGTGAGCATGCTGGTCGGCGTCCTGGAGCAGCTCCGGGAACGCCGCCGGCTGCTCGCCGCGCTGGTCGCCGTCGGTACGCCCCGCAGCGCGCTCGGCTGGTCGGTGCTGGGGCAGACCGGGGTGCCGGTGCTGGCCGGGCTGGTGCTCGCCACCGGCATCGGGGTGGCGATGGGCGTGGCCCTGCTCAAGATGGTGGGCGCGCCGGTGGTGGTGAGCTGGCCGGTGGTGGCGCTCGGCGTCGGGCTCGGCGCCGCGGTGGTGCTGCTGGTGACGCTGGCGAGCCTGCCGGTCCTCTGGCGGCTGACCCGTCCGGACGGGTTGCGATTCGAGTGACCTCGACGGTCCACCCGGTGGTTCGGGGCACCGGGTGGACCATCGACTCGCGTCGGCAGTGGTCTGTCCACAGCGCAGGGTGTGGCGGGTCACGCCCCCGACACGCCGGTCGAGCTGCGCGAGACGGATCCGCCGGATAGGTTGGAGCGGTGCTGCCCGTAGCGTTCACCCCGCCCCTCTGGGCGACGACGCTGCGCACTGTGCGGGACCTGATGCGGGTGGCGGTGGCCGCCCTGGTGCTCGTCGTCGGGCTCAACGGGCTGGCCACCGCACCGGCCACCGCACCCGCTCCCGTCGAGGCGACCGTCTTCAGTGCGAGCACGGCAACCGGCGCATCGGCCGTCGAGGTCCGGGTGGCCGCGCCAGACGGGCAGGCCACGGCCGGGCAGTCGCGCCGGGTGCCCGCAGTGCCGGCTCCCGGCGTACCGTCGCGGCACCTCGACCACGACGTGGCGCCGCCGCCCGCGGGCGCCGTCGTCGTGCCGGCCGCCGATCCCGACCGCGAGTCGATCGCCCGCCGCGGCCCGCCGCGCGCCTGAGCGTGCCGGCCGCCCACGCGGCCTTCGCTGCATCCATCGCCGTCCCATCGGGTACTACCCCCACGGCACTGTCGCGTCGACGGCGATCCGCCGCCCGTCCACCGGGCCCAGAGCTTGAGTTCCGACCGTTCCACCACGAGGTGTTGGTGATGCAGACCGTTTTCTCCACCGTCCTGCCCGACGTTCCGCAGGCCGCCGGGATCTGGCTGACCCTGCTCGCCGTGGCGGCGATCGTCATCGCCGCCCTGATCGTCCGCCCGGCTCTGTTCCGCTCGGTGTTCGGCGATCGGATCAGCGAGGCGGCCATGCCAACCAGCCTCGAGCTGGCCGAGGAGGCCCGCGAGCGGGCCCGGTACGCGCAGGAGGTCGACGTGGCGGCGACCCGCGCGGCAGCCACCGCCGATCGGCGGCGCACCGAGTGGCTGGCGGCCCAGGAGGAGGTCGAGGAGGCGTGGCGGGCGTACGAGGCGGCCGAGGAGGACGTCCGCCGGCTGGCTGTCGCCGCCGCGCTGCCCCTGCCGCGTACCGCCCAGACCCCCGCCGAGTATGCGGACCGGGAGCGTTGGCTGCACCGGGCGGCGCTGGACGCGCAGCGGCGCAAGGAGATCACGGTGGAGCAGCTCAACGACATTCTCGGCCACCGGGGCTGGGACCCGCGCCGGCACCCGGTGGAGCAGGAGCTGCTGCTGCGCCGGCTGGTCCGGGACAACCTGCGCGCCCGGCAGCGAGCCGCCCAGGACCGGGAGCAGGCCGCCTGGCAGGCCGCCGAGCTGGCCGCCGCCGCCGCGCGGAGCCTGCGCGACGAGGCGTACGCGGCGACCTGTCCCGCGCCCGAGTCGCAGTCGTCGCTGTCCATCGTGGGTCTCACCGCGCCGGAGGCAACTCGGGAGCTGCCGACCACGGGCCGGCCTGCCGAGATCACCCGCGAACTTCCGCCAGCCGGCCGGGGCCGGGCTGCCGTGCCGGTCTACTGACCCGCCGGCCCGGTTCGCGGAACCGGGTCGGCGTTGGGCGGATCAGCCAGCCCGGCCGCTGGCTGATCCGTTCACGTCATCAAGTTCGTAGCGCCCCAGTCACAAACGTCTTGCGCCGGCACGTTGCCCACAGCTCGCGCGGGCCGGGCGGTATGTCCGGTTCGGCGGTGAGCAGGGCCACCGGGACGGCGGAAATCGGGGCCCATCGCCGCTCGTTGCACTTCCGGTACGAGAACAGCGAGCGCCACTTTTGGTGCTGCGTCTCCCCGGAGGCGTCAACCCCCGAATGGAGCCTCGACATGAACTCGATTTTCCGTAAGAGCATGCTGTCCGCCGCCGGTCTCGTCATGTCCGGTGGCGTCATCGCCGGTCCCGTCGTGGCCGCGCACGCCGACTCGGCGGACGCCCCGTCGGCCACCACAGCGGCCGCTGGCAACGGCGACCAGAGCGCCGACTACCAGTACCAGGCTCAGCCCAACGCCTACTACTGCGGCCCGGCCTCGACCCGGATCGCGCTGTCGGCCGAGGGTAAGCAGGTCAGCCAGGACCAGCTGGCCAGCGAGCTGGGCACCACGGTGAACGGCACCGACTCCGCCTTCGACATCACCCGGGTGCTCAACGATCACACCGGTGGCCGGTACAAGACCACCGAGCTCTCGGACGACGTGGCCAACCAGGCCCAGATCGATCAGCTGCGGAACGACGTCAAGACTGCGGTCGACCAGGGTCGCCCGGTCGTGGCCAACGTCCTGGGCACCGCGCTGGATGTGGACGGGGTCGCGCACAGCTACACGGGTCACTACCTGACGGTGGTCGAGTACAAGGACGGCGGCAACACCGTGCTGATCGCCGACCCGGCCAGCCCCGGCGAGCCGACGTACTGGATGAACGTGACCGAGCTGGCCAACTGGATCGCCAGCCGCGGTTACAGCTCCTGACCCAGCGATAATCGAGGGCCGGTCTCCCCGAACGGGAGGCCGGCCCTCGCCGTGTTCGACGCGTAGCATGGCCGCCGTGCCGCGACCGGTGATCTTCGACCTCTTCCACACGCTCATCGACGGGGCGGACTCCGAACGGGACCGGGTGGTCGGGGAGATGGCCCTGATGGTGGGGGTGGAGCCGGCGGCGCTGGTCGACGCGTACCACGCCACCTGGCGGGACCGGATGCTGCGCTGGGACGTCGCGGAGACCGTACTCGTCCTCGCCGGACGGCTCGGCGGGACACCGACCGAGGAGCAGGTGGCCCGGGCTGCCGCGCACCGCCGGGAGCTGGCCACCCGACTACTGGGCCGTGTCGCGCCGGAAACCCTCGCGGTGCTCGACGCGCTGCGCGCCGACGGCCACCCGCTCGGCCTGATCAGCAACGCCACCGCCGAGACCGCCGAGGCGTGGCCGGCCGGCCCGCTGGCCCGCCGCTTCGACGCCGCCGTGTTCTCCTGCGAGGTCGGCGTGGCCAAGCCCGACCCGGCGATCTACCGGGCGGCGGCCGAGCGGCTGGGTGTTGACGCGAGCGACTGCGTCTTCGTCGGGGACGGCGCGGACGGCGAGCTGGCTGGCGCGCGGGCGGCCGGCCTGACGGTGATCCGGACCACCGAGCACCGCGACAGCGATCCCGACTGGACCGGGCCGGCGCTCGCCTCCCTCGGCGAGCTGCCCGCCCTGCTCGGCAGGGCGTAGCCGCCCAGTGAATCAGGCGGCCGGCGGATCAGGCGGCCGGCGGGTGCGGATCGAGCGGGCGCTCGAAGAAGCTCTCCAGCACCACCACGGTCTGCGTGCCCGTGACGCCCTCGACCTCGAACAGCCGGCGCAGGCTGGCCTGCAACTGCTCGGGCGTACCGACCCGGATCTTGACCAGCAGCGATGCGGGGCCGGCGATCACGTGCGCCTCCTCCACCTCGGGCAGGGCGCGAGTCCCAGCCTGCGCCGGTTTCAGGTACTTCACCTTCGGCGGCCCGAAGCGCAACCACCTCTACATCTGCGCCTCCAGCTCGCTGTACAGCCTGCGGGTGAACGTCAACGGGGTCCGCTACCCGGGTTGGTGATCAATCCCCGGGGTGATCCGCCGGGCCAGCGACCGGAGACCCGAACACGCCACCCCGGGCCGTCCGCACGGGACGACCCGGGGTGGCGGCGCGGTCAGCGGTTGCGGTTGCCCTGGTCGATCCGCTGCTGCGCCACCTGCTCGCCCTTCTGGACCTGCTTGTCGTAGCGGTCGCCGGTGCGTTGGTCGACCTCCTGGCCGGCCTTCTGGACACCCTGGTCGGCCTGCTTGGGATGCTGTTCGGCGAACTGCTCGGCCTTCTTCATGTAGTCACTCATGCCCGATCTCCCTTCCTCACGCCTTCGCCTTCCCCGTCAGGCCGAGCACAAACGACTCCATGATCGACACGAGGGTCAGGCCGGGTGGGGAATGCAGAGGTGGGTGACGAACCAGGTGCCGGCCTGGTCGGCCACCTGGTCGAGCGTGCCGGGCTCCTCGAAAAGGTGGGTGGCGCCGGGGACGATCCGCAGCTCGGCAACCTCGCCCAGCTCGGCCCGCGCCTGCTCGTTGAGCACGATCACCTCCTCGTCGAGGCCGCCGACCAGCAGCAACGTCGGCGCGCGCACCTTCGACAGGGCATTGCCGGCCAGGTCCGGCCGCCCGCCCCGGGAAACCACCGCGGCCACCCGGTCCGGCCTGGTGGCCGCCGCCACCAGGGCCGCTGCGGCACCGGTGCTGGCGCCGAAGAGGCCGATCGGCAGTCGGCCCAGCGTCGGCTCGTCGCCCATCCAGTCGACGATGCCGGCCAGCCGCTCGGCGAGCAGCCCGATGTCGAAGCGCAGCTCGGCGGTCTGAGCGTCGAGCACGTCCTCGTCGGGAGTGAGCAGGTCGACCAGCACGGTCGCCAGCGACCGGGCGTTGAGCTGGCTCGCGACGGCCACGTTGCGCGGGCTGTGCCGCGAGCTGCCGCTGCCGTGCGCGAAGAGCACCACGCCGGTCGGACCGGACGGCATGAACACGTCGGCGGCCAGCCCACCCTCGGCCACCGGAATCGTCACCTCGCGCGTATCCATGCCCCCGCTTACCCCACCCCACCTCCCCCAACCGCCGTTTGCCACCGGGACGATCGGGAAGGCGCGGGGTGACCCACGGACCGGCGCAGCCGCGCCCCGACGGATCGCGAGGATCGTCATGGCCCAGCAGCAGAACAGATCCCGCCAGCAGGACGCCCAGCAAAAACGCCGCGAACAGGACGCCGAGCGCTCCCGGAACTGGGCCGACGAAGCGGCGCAGGCACGGACCGCCGACGACCCGCGGGCGATGGCGCCCCGGGACGCCGAGGGCCGGCCGTCCAACGGCCGCCAGTTCTGACGTACGCACCTGCGGCCCGGCCCTGTCCACCGGGGCCGGGCCTGCCCAGCAGGGCCGGGGCCGACTGAGCCCGGTGTGGGGCAGCCGGCTTATTTGGTGTTGTCCGGCAGGTGCATGAGGGGTGCCCGGCCCGGCGGCTGCTCCGGCTGCGGCCCGCACGGTTCGGCCGGCGGCACCGGCATGGTGACCGGCTGATCGCAGGTGATCCGGATCGGCTCGCCATGATGGCGCAGCTCCAGCACGGTGTCCGGCCCGCCGTGCCGCAACGAGTACGTGGTCTGGTGCGGCCGGACGTCGACCCGCAGGTGCAGGGAACGCCACTGGAGCGAAAACTCCAGGCGGCTCAGCCGGCTGGACAGGCGCGGCGAGAAGGAGAGGATGCCCTCGTGGTCGCGCAGGCCGCCGAAGCCGGCGACCAGGGCGATCCAGGCTCCCGCCAGCGAGGCCATGTGTACGCCGTCGCGGGTGTTCTCGTTCAGGTCGTGCAGGTCCATCAGCGCGGCCTCGCGCAGATAGCGGTGCGCCAGCTCGGGGTGTCCGACCTCGGCCGCCATCACCGCCTGGGTGCACGCGGAGAGCGAGGAGTCCCGGACGGTCCGCCGCTCGTAGTAGAGGAAGTTCCGCATCTTCTGCGGGCCGGCGAACGCGTCTCCCCGCCAGTGCATCGCCAGCACCAGGTCGGCCTGCTTGACGACCTGCTTCCGATAGAGGTCGAAGTACGGGTAGTGCAACAGCAGCGGGTACTTCTCGGGCGGGGTGTGCTCGAAGTCCCACTCCTGCAACCGGGTGAACCCCTCCACCTGCTGGTGCACGCCGATTTCGTCGTCGTACGGGATATGCATGGCACGCGCGGCGTCCCGCCAGGCGGCCGCCTCCTCCTCGGTCACCCCGAGTTCGTACGCCTGGTCCCGCAGGCGCATCGCGCACTCGGCGGCGGTCAGCAGGTTCCGCTGTGCCATCAGGTTGGTGTATATGTTGTCGTTCTTGACCGCGGTGTACTCGTCGGGGCCGGTCACCCCGTCGATGTGGAACTGCCCGTTCCGGTCGTGGTGGCCCAGGGAGTGCCAGAGCCGGGCGGTCTCCACCAGCAGCTCCAGGCCGATCTCCCGCTCCAGCGTCTCGTCCTCGGTGGCGAGCAGATAGCGCCGCAGCGCGTCGGCGATGTCGGCGGCGATGTGGAACGCGGCGGTGCCCGCCGGCCAGTACGCCGACGACTCCGGGCCCTCAATGGTCCGCCAGGGAAAGGCGGCACCCCGCAGGTTCAACGTCCGGGCCCGTTCGTGTGCCTGCGGCAGGGTCGAGTGACGCCAGTAGAGCGCGTCGCGTACCGCGCCGGGCTGGGTGTAGGTGAGCACGGGCAGCACGAACATCTCGGTGTCCCAGAACGCGTGCCCGTCGTACCCCGGGCCGGTGAGCCCCTTCGCGGAGATCGGCCGGCGTTCGGCCCGGGCGCCGGCCTGGAGCACGTGGAACAGCCCGAAGCGGACAGCCTGCTGCACCTCCGGATCGCCCTCCACCCGGACGTCGGAGGCGTCCCAGAAGTCGTCCAGGTATTCCCGCTGTGCCCGGCGCAGGCCGTCCCAGCCGTCCAGGCGGGCGGCGGCGAGGGCCGCGCCGACCTGGTCGCGCAGCGCCGGCAGCGACCGCCGGCTGGACCAGCCGTACGTCAGGTACTTGATCACCCGCAGCGTCTGGCCCGGCTTGAGCACGCCGCCGATCGTGGTCCGGACCCAGTCCTCGTACCCCTCGGAGGAGATCGTGGTGCGCTCCGGGCCGTGTATCTCGTGCGCCATCGCGGCGGCGACCCGCAGCCCGCTCACCTTGGTCCGGTGGATCAGCAGGCCGCCGTCGGTGGTGGTCAGTTCCTCCTCAGCCTGCAGGGGCGACTCCAGAACGGCCGCGACCCGTGGGTCGCGGCTCTGCGGCGGCAGGGTCTCGTTGGCCACCAACTCGGACTGGAGGATCAACCGCATCGGCCCGCCGACCGGCTCGACCTCGTAGTTGATCACGGCGACCGTACGCTGGGTGAATGACACCAGCCGGGTGCTGCGGACCTTGACCTCCCGCCCGGCCGGCGAACGCCAGTGCAGCTCCCGGTGCAGGGTGCCGGCCCGCAGGTCGAGAATCCGCTCGTGGAACAGGAGCTCGCCGTACCGGACGTCGAGCGGTTCGTCGTCGACGAGCAGCCGGATCAGCTTGCCGTTGGTGACGTTGACGATGGTCTGGCCGGACTCGGGGAAGCCGAAGCCGGCCTCCGCGTACGGCAGGGGCCGCAGCTCGTAGAAGGAGTTGAGGTAGGTGCCGGGCAGTCCGTGCGGCTCCCCCTCGTCCAGGTTGCCGCGCAGCCCGACGTGGCCGTTGGACAGGGCGAAGACCGACTCGGACTGGGCCAGCACGTCCATGTCGAGCCGGGTCTCGCGGATATGCCAGGGTTCGACGGGGTACGCCCGTTCCCGGATCATCGGACCGGCTCCGTCATCAGCTCGGCCAGGTCGGTCACGACCACGTCGGCACCGTTCGCGCGCAGGTCGTCGGCCTGGCCGACCCGGTCGACGCCCACCACGTACCCGAAGCCGCCGGCCTTCCCGGCGGCAACGCCGGAGAGCGCGTCCTCGAAGACAGCGGCCTGCTCCGGCGCCACCCCGAGCAGTTGCGCGCCGGCGAGGAAGGTGTCCGGCTGCGGCTTGCCCCGCAGCCCCCGCTCGCGGGCGAACAGCCCGTCCACCCGGGCCTCCAGCAGCCGGTCCAGCCCGGCCGCCTCGACCACGGCCTGGCAGTTGGCGCTGGCCGAGACGACCGCTCGGCGGAGCCCGGCGCGGGCCGTCGCCTCCAGGTAGCGCACCGAGCCCTCGTACACCTCGACCCCGTCCTCGCGTAGCCGCTTGAGCAGGACCACGTTCTTGCGGTTGCCCACTCCGTTGATCGTGTCCGCCTCCGGCGGATCGTCCGGCGTGCCCTCGGGCAGGCTGATCCCACGGGAGGCCAGGAAGGAGCGCACCCCGTCGGCGCGCGGTTTTCCGTCCACGTACCGGTTGTAGTCCGGGCCGGGGTCGAACGGGCGGAACGGCTCGCCGGTGGCCGCCGCACGATCTTTCAGGAACGCGTTGAACGTCTCGGTCCAGGCGGCGTTGTGCACCTTGGCGGTCTGCGTCAGCACACCGTCCAGATCGAAGAGACAGGCGGTCACGTGATCAGGTAGACCCAGCACCGTATGAATCTATCCACCGGATCGTCCGGGGAAACCCGATTCTGCGCGTCAACGGTTCGGCCGGAGCGTCCAGGTCACCGTCATGACCGAGGTGGTGGTGCCGTCCTCCGTGCCGATCTCCACCTCGACCGGGAACTCCGGGCGCTGCCCGGCGTCCAGCTCGGCGAGCACCACCGCCCCGGAGGCGGTCTCCCCGAGGGTGAACATGGCCCCGGCGTGCGGCCCACCGACGTGGTTGCGGTGCTCCGGGTTGTCGGGGAGCCGGACGACGGCCCGCACCCCGCCCTCGGCCTCGGGCGCGACCTCGACGAATTCGATATCGAGCGTACGGGCGAACGGCACGGCCGCCAGCAGACCGACCGCCACCTGGCGAGAGTCGACGGACACACCCGCACGCTACTCGTCGGTAACTACCCGGGCAAGGGCGCGGCCGTAGCGTGTTAATAAGGGGCCCCTCCTCTACCGGAGACGTCAGTAGGGGGCCCCTCCTTATATCTCAGCGCCAGCCGACGTCGATGCGGTCGCCGCGCTCGTCGAAGAAGTGCAGGGCCTCCATGCGTACCTGGACGGCCAGCGGGTGCCCCGCCGTGACCGCCGGGTACGGGGCGAGCCGGACGGCCAGCTCCGCCGGGCGGCGGTGGTGCCGGCCGGGGTCGGGAAGCACGCTGGTCCGGTTTCCGCCACCGCTGGGGACCGCCGCGGCGGCCGGGGCGTCCCCGGCCCGCCCGGTGAGCCGCTGCATGACCTGACCGAACCGGCGCAGCCCGCGCTGGCCGGGCATAGCGTTCTCCACCGGGCTGCTCATCTCGTCGACCACGATCGCGGTGGCGCCGATGTCCAGGAAGGCCAGCGACTCGTGGCCGTGGTGCTCCAGGTAGCGGATCCGCCCGTGGAGCAGGTGACCGGGGCTCTCCGGGGCGACCGGGGTAAGCGCCTCGGCCCGCATCCCGACCACGATCCGCTCGCCGTGATAGTGCGAGACGGCCCGGGCACGAATGTCGCTCCAGGGCAGGTAGAGCGTCTGCTCGCCGAGGTTGAGCGCGACGTACCGGTCGAGGTGAACAAAGACCGACGCCTCCAGCAGGTTCATCCGGGGGCTGCCGAGGAACGCGGCGACGTAGAGGGTGGCCGGCCGGCCGTACACCTGGGTGGGGGTGCCGACGTCCTGCAGGACGCCCTTGCGCATGATGGCGACCCGGTCCGCCATGGTCAGCGCCTCGGCCTGGTCATGCGTGACGTAGATGGTGGTGACGCCCAGCTCGCGGGTCAACCCGGAGATCTCGGCCCGCAGCTCGGCGCGGAGGCCGCTGTCCAGGTTGGAGAGGGGCTCGTCCATCAGGAACAGCCCCGGTCGGCGTACGATCGCCCGGCCCATCGCGACCCGCTGCCGCTGCCCGCCGGAGAGCTGACTGGGCTTGCGGCCGAGCACGTCGCCGATGCCGAGCGCGCCCGCCACATCCTGGATCCGCTCCCCGCGCGCGTCCGGCTCGATCCCGGCCAGCCGCAGCGGAAAGCCGATGTTGTCGCCGACGGACATGTGCGGATAGAGGGCGAAGTCCTGGAAGACCATGGCGATCCGCCGGTCCCGGGGTGGCAGGTCGTTGGCGACCTCGCCGTCGAGCATGACCGCACCCGTGGTCGGGTCCTCCAGCCCGGCGACCATCCGCAACACGGTGGACTTGCCGCAGCCCGAGGGGCCGAGCAACACCATGAATTCGCCGTCATTGACGTCCAGATTGATGGTGTCGACCGCGATTGTTCCGTCCTGGAACACCTTGGTGACATCCTTGAGCGCGACGGTGGCCACCGTCACCTCCCCTGATTGGCCGAAACCCGGAGATGACTGTGACGAGTGTCATCGAATTAGCACATCGGGTAAACGTGCCATGTTTCAGACCGGCTCGTCGATGAAGATCCGGCGTACCACCCGCTCGGCGGCGTGACCGTCGTCGAGCGCGCAGAACCGGGCCCGGAATCGCTGCCGGGCCTGCTCGGCCGGCTCGGCCCCGAATGCGCCGGACCGGAACACGTCGAGCAGGGCGGAGAAGTCGAGGGCCACCGCGCCCGGCGGCTCCGCCAGCAGGTCGAAGTAGACGCCGCGGGTGACCCGGTACGCGTCCCAGTCCGGGGCGTAGACGACGATCGGCCGGTCCAGGACGGCATAGTCGAACATGGTCGAGGAATAGTCGGTGACCAGCACGTCCGCGGCGAGGTAGAGCTTCTCCACCGACTCGTGGGCGCTCACGTCCAGCACCCCGTCGCTGGTCGCGCCGCGGGGCCGCCGGTCCCGGTCGTGGAAGTAGTGGCTGCGCACCAGCACCCGCCCGGACGGGCCGAGCACCTCGCGCATCCGGTCCGGGTCGAACGGCGGCCGCCAGCCGGGCAGGTGCTCCCGATGCGTCGGCGCGTACAACACGACCGTCGCATCGGGGTCGATGCCCAACTCCGCCCGAGCCTGGCGACATTGCGCCGGGGTGGCCAGCGCCAGCCGGTCGTTGCGCGGGTAGCCGACCTCCAGACTGGTGAACCCGGCCGGGTACGCCCGCTCCCACATCTGCGTCGAGAAGCTGTTCGAGGTGACGCTGTAGTCCCACCGGTCCATCCGGCGCAGCAGCGCGGCGAAATCCATCCCCACCGCGCCGAGCGGGTACCGCTGCTGGTCCAGCCCCATCACCTTGACCGGGGTGCCGTGGTGGGTCTGGATGTGCACCGACCCCGCGCGCTTGCGGACGTGGTCCGGGAAGTTGACGTTGTTGATCAGCCAGCGGGCCCGGGCCAGCACCCGGTAGTAGTCCCGGGTGCCGGCGATCACGTACTCGACGCCGGGCGGCAGGCTGGCGACCCGGTCACGCCGGACGATCCACACACCGCGTACCTGAGGCGCCAGCCGCCGGGCGGCGGCGTAGATCGCGGCCGGGTTGCAGGCGTACCCCCGGTACCAGTACGCGGCGTAGACGGCGAGGTTCTCATCGAGCGGCCGGCGCAGCTCGGCCCGGTAGTACTCGCCCAGCACGCCGTCCCGCGCCCCCCGGGCGGCCCGTCGGGCCACCGGCAGCACCCGCCGCCGGACCCGGCGGACCGAGCGCCGGGCGTGCTCCTCGGCTCGGTGGGCCGCGCGGAGCGCGCTGAACGTCCGCCAGCGCCCGGCGGCCACCAGCCGGTGCTTCACGCCGTCCAGCCCGGGTGGCACCGGGTAATCCTCGGGCGGTAGGAGGCGAACGTAGTCCTCGTGCACCCGGGCGAAGAACGCGGGCCGCAGTTCGGGGGCGATCCGTGCGCCGTTGCCGAGCACGGTCAGGTAGTGCCAGATCATCCGCTCGAAGATCGCGGGGCGGAGCGCGGCCACCTCCGGTCCCCACCGGTCCATCAGCTCGAAGACCCGGTGCCACTGGGCGAACACCTCGAAGTGCCGGTCCCCCTGGGTACGGGTGATCGCCCCGGTCCGGCGTTGCCGGTAGTTCAGGCAGATCCGGTCCAGTACGCCGATCCGCTCGGCGGCCAGCAGCACCGGGTAGCTGAACGAGACGTCCTCGTACCAGCCGGGCGCGAAACGCAGCTCCCGCTCGGCCAGGAACTCTCGCCGGACCACCCGGTTCCAGGCGGTGTGCAGCAGCCGGACGGTCTCCGGCCGGTCCCGCAGCTGGAACGTCACCGCGCCGGGTGGCGCCGGGAACACCTCGGACATGGCGCTGCGAACGCCCACGTTGTCCCAGTACGCCCGGATATGGTCGACGATCAGCGCGTCCGGCCGGGTGGCCCGGAGCCGGTCCGCCACGTGCGGCAGGCAGCCGGGGACCAGCCAGTCGTCGCCGTCGACGAACCAGACGTACTCGCCGACGGCCCGGTCCAGCCCGACGTTGCGGGCCGGACCGAGCCCGACGTTCTCGGCGAGCCGGACCGGGCGGACCCGGGGGTCGCGGTCCGCGTACTCGGTCAGGATCTCGCCGCTGCCGTCCGGGGAGGCGTCGTCGACCCCGATCACCTCCAGGTCGCCGTACGGCTGGCCGAGGATCGAGTCGAGACATTCCCGCAGGTAGCCCTGCACCCGGAAGGCCGGTACGACGAAGCTGATCAGGGTCATCCCGGCCGGCCCTCCGTCAGCCCGGCGAGCGGCCACCCCCATCCACCGGGACCGGCGCCCGTCGGGCGCGGGCCGGCAGGACCACCCAGGCGAGGACCACGCTCGCGACAAAAACCACGAGAAGGTACGCGCCGATTGTAATCAGCCCAATACTCGTGATTCCGGTTTTCGATGCTGCGGCCAGCACGATCGAGCGCACATCCCAGCCAGCCGTCGCCACGTGCAGCGGCGGGGCCGCCTGCCGCTTCTCCAGCCGGGCGGTCAGGTCGTAGTGGTGCAGGGTGAGCACGAAGACGTACCCGAAGATCAGCCAGGCCGGCGCGCGGCCCGCCACCCCGACGGCGATGGCGAAGAGGTACTCTCCGGCCCGCAGCGCGGCCGGCACCAGCCAGTCCAGCGGCCCGGTGTGCGGTGCCCGCGCGCCGAGCGCGCCGACCAGCAGCACCAACGCACCCAGCGGCACCGCCCAGCCCGGCAGCCGCTGGCCGGCGTGCACGGTGGCCAGCGCCCAGATCAGCAGCGTCGCCGCGCTGACCGCGCCGAACACCGCGAGCGCCAGCGGGCCGGGCCGGCGGACCGCCGGCACCGCCCGGGCCCACGGCCCGTCGTCGCGGTGCAGCGTGACGTCGACCGTGGCCATCACCGGCACCCGCATCCAGCGCGCCCGAAGCGTCCGCAGCGCCCCGGTGTACGCGAACGCCAACGTGCCCCAGGCCAGCACCGCGCAGAGCGCGACCAACGGACCGAAGAGCGCGGCGGTCAGCGCGATCAGCGCCCACCGCTCGCCGATCGGGAAGACCACCGTCCGCTTCAGCCAGTACGACACCGAGCCGGTGTCCGCCTGCACCTTGGTCGAGGCGGCGTTCAGCTTCCCGCCGATGCCCCCGGCCTGCTCGGTCGCCCGGCCGGGCCGGCGGGCCGCCTCGTCGTGCAGCGCGCCGTACCAGGTGTCGGTCATGTGCCGCACGGTCTGCAGGGTCATCGCGGCGATGGCCAGGGCCCAGCCGTAACGGAAGCCGGCGTGCGTGGCGCCGTAGCCGAGGCCGGCGTAGACGACGTATTCCTTGGCCCGGTCGGCCATGGTGTCCAGCCAGCCGCCCCAGGCACTGAATTGCCGGGTGTAGCGGGCCAGCTGCCCGTCCACGCAGTCGAGCACGAAGCCCAGGTAGAGCAGGATCGCCCCGGCGACCAGCGCGGGCCGCCCGCCGACGCCGAAGAGCAGCGCGGCGGCCACCGCGAAGGCCACCGAGATCATGGTCACCGCGGTCGGGCTGAGCCGCAGCCGGGCGGCGGCCTTCGTCACGTACGGGGACCAGGTGCTGACGAAGAACGTGGTGAAGAAGTCGTCCCGCTCCTTCACCGACAGCCGCAGCTCGGCCCGGTCCTCGTCGACCGCGGCCACCGCCGCCTCGGCCCGGTCCGCCTCGGCGGGCGTGTTGACCCGATGCGCCACGAGCAGGCGTACCCGGTGGGCGAAGCACCGCGTGCCGCCCGCCGCGAGCTCGGCGAAGAGCTGATCCACCGCGCCCGCTGCCCGGGCCTGCCCAGTGGGCATCGGCTCGCCCGGCACGGCGGCCTGCCCGCCCGGCGCGATGGCCGGCGTGGCGGCCCTGGCCGCCGCCTCGGCCGCGACGGCGAGGGCCGGCAGGTCGGCCGAGCCGACCCGCAGCACGCCGCCGAACACCCCGGTCGCACCCTCGGCAGCGCCGACGGCCACCACCTGGCCGCGCTCCTCGCGGACCGGCACCTGCCCGGGCGCCGGCGGGTCGGTGAGCACCAGGGCCACCGTCGGCCCCACCGGGCTGGTTGCCAGGTGCCGGAGTACGGCGGTGTGCGCCACCAGATCGGCCCCGCTGACCAGCACCGGGCCGGTGGCGCCGGCCACCAGGGCGGCCAGGTCGGGCAGGTCGACGGCCACCCGCACGTCGCTCGCCCCGGCCCGCTGCCACTGCCCGACGAGCCGGTCGACCAGGCTTTTCCCGGCACCGGTGGTCAGGCCCGCGGCCGCATCGGCGGCGAGCACGATCGCGAGCGTCACCGCGGCGCGGCGCTGGCGTACGCCTGCAGCGCCTCGTCGATCGTGCCGTCCACGGTCAGCCGCCCGGCGTCGAGGTAGAGCCCCCGACGGCAGAACCGGGCGAGGTCCTTTTCGTTGTGTGAAACCAGCACGAGTGTGCGCCCTTCCGCGAGAAGTCGCTCGATGGTCGCATAGCACTTCGCACGGAACTCCGCGTCCCCGACGGCGGTCACCTCGTCCACCAGGAGCAGGGGGTGCGGCAGGTGAGCGATGACCGCGAAGCCGAGCCGCACCTTCATCCCCGAGGAGTAGTGCCGGACCGAGGTGTCGATGGAGCGTTCGACCTGTTCACCGGCGAAGGAGACGATCTCGTCGAAGTGCCGCCGCAGGTACGCCGTCGACAGCCCGTGCAGCCCGCCCACCAGGTAGAGGTTCTCCCGGCCGGTCAGGTCGTTGGAGAAGCCGGCGGAGAGTTCCAGCAGCGGGGCCACTGCCCCGCGTACCCGGATCCGGCCCTCGTCGGGGATCAACACCCCGGCGATCAGCCGCAGCAGGGTGCTCTTGCCGGTGCCGTTGCGGCCGATCACCCCGACCGTCTCCCCCGGCTCGATCCGGAAGGACACGTCCCGCAGCGGCCAGAACTGCCCGGCGGGGTTGTTCCGCCCGCCCCGGTGGATCAGCAGCTCCCGCAGCCGGAGCTGGCGGCGCCGGTTGCGGACGAACCGGATGCCGAGCCGATCCGCCTCGACGATCGCCATTCAGAGTTCCTTGAGCACGGCCGGTTCGAGCCGGCGGAACGACCACCAGCCGGCCGCCAGCACCAGCAGACTGCCCAGCAGGGTGATGGTGAGCAGCCGGGCGTCGGGGAACTCGTCCGGGTACCAGATCGAATGTTGCAGCTGGAAGATGCCGACCAGGGGATTGAACTCGTAGCCGAGCTTGACCCAGGCCGGCATGCCGGAGTCCCGTACCAGACTGAGCGGATAGATGATCGGGGTGGCATAGAAGAGCAACCGGATGATCAGCCGCATGAAGCGCTCGATGTCCCGCATCAGCACGTTGAACGCCGACAGCAGCAGCGCGGCCCCGATCAGCAGGATGAACTGCACCGCCACGGCCAGCGGCAGGGCGAGCAACGTCCAGCCGAGGTGGATCTTGCCGTGCGCCGCGTAGATCGCCGCCACGCCGGCCAGCACGGGCAGGCCGGCGGCGTACTCGGCGAAGCGGCCGGTGACCCGGCCGATCGGAAAGACCTGCCGGGGCACGTTCATCGTGGTGATCAGCCGGGCCTGCCCGGTCAGCGCGTTCGTCGCCTCGTTGAGGGCGGAGCTGGCCCACATCCAGGCGAAGATCCCGGTGATCAGGAACAGCGGGTACGACCCGGCCGCCTCGCCCAGGTGCCGGCGGGTGGCCCCGGAATAGAGCACCCCGAACACGAACCAGTAGATCAGGCCCATGCCGAGCGGCTCGATGAGCGACCAGAGGTATCCCAGCACCGACTGCTGGTACTTCACCGCGAGGTCCCGCTTGACCAGGATGCGCAGCGAGTTGCGGGCCGACCAGAGCGCGGCGACTCCTGTCGTCACCGTCCCATCCTCGCCCGGGCCACCCGCCCTCGACGCCGGTGCGCCCCAGGTCACCCCATCGGGGTCAGCACTCGATGACGTTCACCGCGAGGCCGCCCCGCGCCGTCTCCTTGTACTTCACCTTCATGTCGGCGCCGGTCTCCCGCATGGTCTTGATGACCTTGTCCAGCGACACCGCGTGCACCCCGTCGCCGCGCAGCGCCAGCCGGGCGGCCGTGATCGCCTTAATGCTGGCCACCGCGTTGCGCTCGATGCACGGAATCTGCACCAGGCCACCCACCGGGTCGCAGGTGAGGCCGAGGTTGTGCTCCATGCCGATCTCGGCCGCGTTCTCCACCTGGGCCGGAGTGCCGCCCAGCGCCTCGGCGAGCCCGGCGGCGGCCATCGAGCAGGCCGAACCGACCTCGCCCTGGCAGCCGACCTCGGCCCCGGAGATCGAGGCGTTCTCCTTGAACAGCACCCCGATCGCGCCGGCCGCGAGCAGGAAACGGACCACGCCCTCGTCCGACGCGCCGGGCACGAACCGGGTGTAGTAGTGCAGCACGGCCGGAATGATCCCGGCGGCCCCGTTGGTCGGGGCGGTGACCACCCGGCCGCCGGCCGCGTTCTCCTCGTTGACCGCGAGGGCGAACAGGGTGACCCAGTCCATGGCGCGCAACGGGTCGGTGGAGTCGGTCTCCGCCTCCAGGCTGCGGCGCAGCTCGGCCGCCCGGCGGCGCACCTTCAACCCGCCGGGGAGTACGCCGTCGCGCTCGCAGCCGCGCTCCACGCATTCCCGCATCACCCGCCAGATCTCCAACAACCCGGCCCGGACGTCCGCCTCGCTGCGCCAGGACCGCTCGTTGGCGAGCATCACCTCGCTGATCGAGAGGCCGTTGCCGGCGGTGACCGCCAGCAGCTCCGCGCCGGTCAGGAACGGATACCGAACCCGGGTGCTGTCCGGCTTGATCCGGTCCGCCCCGGCCGCCGCCTCGTCGACCACGAACCCTCCGCCCACGGAGTAGTACGTGCGGGCCCTGAGCTGATTCCCGCCCTCGTCGAAGGCCGAGAACAGCATCCCGTTCGGGTGGTACGGCAGCGAGCGGCGCCGGTGCAGCACCAGGTCCCGGTCCGGGTCGAAGTCGATCTCCTGCGTGCCGAGCAGGCTGAGCCGTCGCTCGGCCCGGATCCGCGCCACCCGCGGCCCGACGGTGTCCGTGTCGACCGTCTCCGGCGCCTCGCCCTCCAGCCCGAGCAGCACCGCGCGGTCGCTGCCGTGCCCGTGACCCGTCGCGCCGAGCGAGCCGAACAGCTCGGCCTGCACCCGGGCGATGTCGGCGAGCAGCCCGTCCGCCTTGAGCCCGGCCACGTAGGTGCGAGCAGCCCGCATCGGCCCCACCGTGTGTGAGCTGGACGGCCCGATGCCGACGCTGAAAAGGTCGAAAACACTGATCATGGCTGCACTTTCCTCGCCGTCGGTCCCGTTGTGCGGGTCCGGCCCGGGATGTGCCGCTCCCGGTCCGGGGCGGCGGGCGGCACCCGGGGTGCGGGCGCCCGATCGGCGAGCCTACCCGCCCAGGTCAGCCCCCGTCCGCACCCCCGCGCCCCGCACCGGGATGGCACTCGATCCCGGATCGAGCACGATCTTGCCGGGGTGGAGCCCGGCGGGGGTATGCACCTACGGGGGAGGCGAGGGTGACTTTCCGCCTTTGGGTTGAGGGCGCGGCACGCAGCCGTTCCTATCGTGGAGTCAGCGCGGCGGATCGCCGCAGAGTGGGAGTACGACGATGAATCGCAAGCTGGTCCGGCCCCGCCAGGGGCGCATGGTCGCCGGTGTCTGCGCCGGCCTGGGGCAGCGGTTCGGCATGTCGGCCAACCTGATCCGGCTGCTGTTCCTGCTGTCCCTGCTGCTGCCCGGCACCCAGGTGATCTTCTATCTGATCCTCTGGATCCTGATCCCCAACGAGGATCGCGTCTACTGACCCCCACCTGACCCGCGCCGGCGTCCGCCGGCAGCAACTTCGGGGAAAGCGCTGCCTCCACGACGGCTGAGGCAGCAACTTCCCCGAACCTGCCGTCTCGCCCGTCAGGGGGCGGTGTAGGTGACGGTCACCTTCTCGTAGCCTAGGGAGCGGAGTAGACCCGCCAGCATTTTTCGGGTGTTCTCCTCGGCCCGGGCGGTGAGCCCGCTGTCCCGGGCGGCGGCGGTGATCCGGTCCTCAGCCAGCCGGTAGACCTGCTGCTGCCGGTTCGGGTCGCCGGCCACCAGGTCGTTGAGCCGGTTGAACAGGCCGCGCTCCTGGGCGAAGACGTAGCTCTTCTCCAGGTCGAGGCTGGTCTCGCCGAGCTGCGGGGCGGGCAGCTTGATCTCCACCGACTTCTTGTCGGCCGACTCCACCACCGCCCCGTCGGCGATCTTCGAGAAGTCGACGTACGCCTCGACCCGGCCGGCTCCGACGAAGAGCGTCCGCTCGTTGAGCAGGAAGTCCGGCACGTACCGCCGATCGTTCTGCAGGTCGACCACCACCTGGAAGTCGCCCTCGGCCGCGACGTAGCGGCTGAGGTCGCGGACCGACTTGAGCAGCGGCGGCTGGCTTCGGTCGGTCTGTTGCTCGGCGAACGGGTTGTGAAAGCTCGGCAGGATCCCGCTCGCCTGCACACCGAGCAGCACCACCACAACCAGCGCGGCCGCGCCGAGCACCCAGAGCAGCCCACGGACCGGGCCGCTCGTCGGCGCTGGGGCAACCGGCTCTCCGGCGGGCTCGTTGATGTGACCCTCGTCGATCATCGCCCTCACCGTCCTCGTCAGACACGTGCGCCTGAGAACGACGGTAAGGCCCGCGTACGACAACCGCTCGGCGAGCCGCTGAGACTGAGAGAAACCGCAGGTCAGGCGAAGGCGGAGAGCCCGGTGAGGCGCTGCCCGATGACCAACTGGTGAATCTCCGAAGTGCCCTCGTAGGTCAGCACGCTCTCCAAGTTGTTGGCGTGCCGCATGATCGGATATTCGCCGGAGACGCCGTTGGCGCCGAGGATCGTCCGGCACTGCCGGGCGATCGCCAACGCCTCGCGTACGTTGTTCAGCTTGCCCACGCTGACCTGCTCGGGCCGCAGCCTGCCGGCCTCGGCGAGCCGGCCCAGCTGCAGCGCCAGCAGCAGCCCCTTGTTCCACTCGACGGCCATGTCGGCGAGCTTGGCCTGGGTGAGCTGGAAGCCCGCGAGCGGCCGGCCGAACTGGGTCCGGGTGGTCGCGTAGGACAGGGCGGTCTCGAGGCAGTCCCGGGCGGCGCCGAGCGCACCCCAGACGATGCCGTGCCGGGCCTCGGTGAGGCAGCTCAGCGGTGCCTTCAGCCCGACCGCCTCGGGCAGCCGGGCCGCCGCCGGCAGCCGGACGTCGTCGAGGGTGATCTCCCCGGTGAGGGAGGCACGGAGGGACATCTTCCGGCGGATTTCCCGCGCGCCCACCCCAGGGGTGTCCATGGGCACGAGAAAACCTCGCACCCCTTCGTCGGTGCGGGCCCAGATCACCCCGGCGTCGGCGATCGGCGCGTTGGTGATCCACATCTTGCTGCCGTTGAGCACCCAGTCGTCGCCGTCGCGGCGGGCCCGGGTGGCCATCGAGGCCGGGTCGGAGCCGTGGTCCGGCTCGGTCAGCCCGAAGCAGCCGATCGCCTCGCCGGCCGCCATCGCGGGCAGCCAGCGCTGCTTCTGCTCCTCGCTGCCGTAGCGCCAGATGGCGTACATGGCCAGCGAACCCTGCACCGACACCAGCGAGCGGATGCCCGAGTCGCCGGCCTCCAACTCCAGGCAGGCCAACCCGTACGCGACCGCCGACGCGCCGGCGCAGCCGTATCCGGTCAGGTGCATGCCGAGCAGGCCGAGCTTGCCGAACTCGCGGGCCAGCTCGCGGGCCGGCACCTGGCCGTCCTCGTACCAGCCGGCGACGTGCGGGCGTACCCGGTCGTCGACGAGCTGGCGCACGACGGCGCGGATCTGCCGCTCCTCCTCGCTCAGCGACGCGTCGATGTCCAGCAGGTCGAGAGGACTCATGCGGCCAACCTTAATGATCCCTCAGGCCGGACGTCACTCGGCCGGGCCGCTGAGCACCAGCACCCGGGCGTGGATCTGATTGCGCTGCTGGAGCGCCGCACGCAGCGCCCGGTGCAGGCCGTCCTCCAGATAGAGGCCGCCGTTCCACTGCACCACGTGCGGGAACAGGTCGCCGTAGAAGGTCGAGTCCTCGGCGAGGAGCTTGTCCAGCGCCAACTCCCGCTTGGTGGTGATGAGCTGGTCCAGCCGCAGCGGGCGCGGCGGGATCTCGGCCCACTGCTTGAGTGTGAGGTTGTGCTCCGGGTAGGGACGCCCGTCCCGGACCGCTCTGAAGATCACGGCGCGCTCCCCTCCCCCTGGCCCCGTCCTCCTCGACGCCCGGCCAGGTCACGGCGGGGCGCCACGCGGAACGGCTGATGATGTCCGTGCCAGCCTATCCACACCCGCCACATTGCGTTTTACTCCCACATGTCGC
This sequence comes from Micromonospora sp. NPDC006766, assembly GCF_040636055.1. Lineage (NCBI taxonomy): Bacteria > Bacillati > Actinomycetota > Actinomycetes > Micromonosporales > Micromonosporaceae > Micromonospora > Micromonospora sp. NPDC006766. Next base: position 293,755 of record NZ_JBEYIX010000001.1, read on the forward strand.
TTTCGTCACTACCGATAGCCGCACTCGCCGGGACAAATCCGCCCTCAGCTCCAACTGCCGCGCCGGACCACCTCGTCGATCGACCGCCGCCCGCGGCGCAACGAGGGTGACCGGTGATCGGGCGCCCGGTAGCCGACGGTGACGGCGCCGATCGGGTGATAATCCTCGGGCACGTTGAACGCCTCCCGGTACGCCCCGATCCGCTGCGGCGGAATGCCGAAGAAGCACGCGCCCAGCCCCTCGTCCACGGCGGTGAGCAGCATCAGCAGGGCGGCGAAGCCGGTGTCCACGTACCAGTAGGGCACCGGCCAGCGGTCCTCGGAACGATCCGCCCAGCCCTTGTCCGGCTCCGCGTACCGGTCGAGATACGCGGCACGGTTGGCGTGCGGCACCACGATCAGCGGGGCGCGCCGCATCCCGGCCAGCCAGCGGTCCCGGCCGCCCTCGCCCGGGGTGGCCGCGGCCCAGAACCGCTCCCGGTCCGCCGGCTCCTCCAGCACCAGGAAACCCCAGCCCTGGGCGAAACCCGCCGAGGGTGCCCGGATCGCGTGCTCCAACAGCCGGTCCACCACCTCCGGCGGCACCGGCCGGCCCGGGTCGTAGTTGCGTACCATCCGGCGGCGCCGGACAACCTCGGCGAACTCCATGCTCACCCTCCAGGTCGGATGCCCCAGGCGCCCCGCCAGGTCTCGCCGGGGGCCAGCACGATCAAGTCCTTGCGGGAGCGGAACGCGTCCGCCGGGCAGGTCATCGGCTCGACCGCGACCGAACGGCGGTGACGCTCGCCGGTGAGGGTGTCCCCGGTGTAGACCTGCCACCAGCCGAACTCGCCGTCCGCCCAGACGTGTACCGCGGCCGAACCGTCCAGCGCGGCGAGGGTCACCGTCGACCGGCCGTCGGCGTCCCGTTCGACGTCACCGAAGGCCAGGTCGAGCACCGCGTCGCCGATCGGGCGGGGCTCGGTGTAGTCGTACTCGGTGCCGGCGACCTTGGTCACAGCCACCGGGAGCAGCCGGCCGTCCAGCAACATCCGGGTCCGCCCCGGCACCCGCAGCGTCAACTCGCCCACGCCGGCCTTCGGCAGCCGCAGATAGGGGTGGACCGAGAAGCCGAACGGCACCGCCTCATCGGCCAGGTTGGTCGCCTCGTGCTCGGCGCGCAGCCCGTCCGCACCCACGCTCCACCGGGTACGCAGCCGCAGCGCCCACGGATAACCCGGACTCGGCGGCAGGTCGTACCCGATCGTGACGCTCTCGGCCGAGCGCTCGATCAGGTGCCAGGACACCCAGTTGACCAGGCCGTGGAGGGCGTTGTGCCGGGCCGGCTCGCTCAGGTCGAGCTGCAGCGACCGGTCGCCGAAGGTGTACGCGCCGTCCCGGATCCGGTTCGGCCACGGGGCCAGCACCTGCCCGGCCGAGCCGGGGCAGAGCTCGTCCACCTCGTACCCGTCGAGATAGTCCACCGCGTCGTGCCGGTACGTCCGCAGCCCGCCACCCACCTCGACGACGACCGCCTCGTGTCCGTCGGCGGCGATGCTCCACTGTGCTCCCGACGGCGACCCATTCCCCATGCCCAAGAACCCTAGTCGATGCAAGGAAGGGCACCCTGTTAACGCCTGCGGTAGAGGAAGGGCCCCCGGTTAACCGTCAGAGTCGGCTCAACCCCCGGAGTCGGTGTGCGGCGTGACAACGCGATAGCGCAGCAGCGCCGGGAAGGCCACCACCAGCAGCACGGCGAGAACGGCCGCGACGAGGCCACCGCTCACCCAGGCGACGCCGGCGCCGAAGCCGGCGGCCATCGTGCCGGCCCGCAGGTCGCCCAGGCGCGGGCCACCGGCGACCACCACCGTGTTGACCCCCTGGAGTCGGCCGCGCATCCGATCCGGCGCGTAGACCAGCAGCATCGACTGCCGCAGCACCGAGCTGACCAGGTCGGCCGCGCCGGCCAGGCCGAGCAGCAGCACCACCAGCCAGAGCTGGCGCGCCAGCCCGGCCAACGCGATCGCGACGCCCCAGCCCACCACGGCCAGCACCAGCGCCAACCCCTGCCGCCGCAGCCGGCCGATCCAGCCGGAGGTCAGGCCACCCACCATCGCGCCGATGGCGATGGCGCTGTAGAGCCAGCCGACCGCCGAGCCGCCGCCGAGCCGGCCCTGGGCCAGCTCGGGGAAGAGCGCCCGGGGCATCGCCAGGATCATCGCGATCAGGTCGATGGCGAACGACAGCAGCAGCACCGGCGTGGTGGCCAGGTAGCGGAAGCCGTCCACGATGCTGGCCAGCCCCGCCTTGCGCGCGGCACCGTCGCTGTCCGGATCCGGCTCGGGCGGCATCGCCGGCAGGCGCAGCGTGGCCCAGAGCGACACGGCGAACAGCAGCGCGTCCACGGCGTACGCGATCGGCAGCCCGACCTCGGGCCGCCAGCCGGCGAAGATCAGACCGGCCGTGAGGGGCCCGAAGACCGCGGTCGCGGTGAACGTGGTGAAGTTCAGCGTGCTGGCCGCCGGCACCAGTTCGTCCGGCACCAACCGCGGCAGGATCGCGCTGCGGGCCGGCGAGGTGACCGCGAACGCGGTCGACTGCACCGCCACCAGGGCGAGCAGCAGCACCGGGCTGTCCACCTTGAGCAACGCCTGGACCAGCAGCGCCAGGGTCGACACCCAGAGCAGGCCACCCCCGCCGAGCAGCACCAGGCGGCGATCCCGGGCGTCGGCCACCGCGCCGCCCCAGAGCCCGAACAGCAGCAGCGGCAGGAATCCGGCCACGCCGAGCAGCCCGACCCAGAACGAGCCGCCGGTCAGGGCGAACATCTGCACCGGTACGGCGACCGCGGTGAACTGGAATCCGAACATCGCCACGCCGTTGCCGAGCCACACCCGCCGGTACGCGGGCACGGCCAGCGGGCGCAGGTCGATCGCCCAGCGGCGCGATCCGCGCGACCGGGCCTCCTGCACCCCGGTCACGGGGCCAGCCGCTCGGTGACCCAGGCGCCGCCGTCGGTGCGCCGGAACCGCAGCCGGTCGTGCAGCCGGCTGGCCCGGCCCTGCCAGAACTCCACCGTCTCGGGGAGCACCCGGAACCCACCCCAGTGCGGAGGCGCGGGGACCGGCTCGACGGCGGCGAAGCGCTCGGCCGCCGCCCGGTACGCCGCGTCCAGCGCGGCCCGGTCCGGAACGACCCGGGACTGGGTGCTGGCCCAGGCGCCGAGCTGGGAGCCGCGCGGCCGGGTGGCGAAGTACGCCTCGGTCTCAGCCCGGCCGACCTCCGCCACCCGGCCGGTGACCACCACCTGACGTTGCATCGGGAACCAGGGGAAGACCAGGCTGGCCCACGGGTTGGACCTCAGCTCGGCGCCCTTACGCGAGTCGTGGTTGGTGTAGAAGACGAAGCCCTCCGGGTCGTACCCCTTGAGCAGCACCGTCCGGCCGCTCGGGCGGCCGTCGGCGTCGGCCGTGCCCACCACCATCGCGTTCGGCTCCGGAAGCGGGTACGCCACCGCGTCGGCGAACCAGCGGGCGAACTGGGTGTGCCAGTCCGGCGCGAGCTCCGACTCGGAAAGCCCCTGGTCGGCTGCGTACTCGTTACGCATTGCGGCCGGCGCTGGTGTGTCGCCCGTCACTCTTTTGTCCCTTTCCTCGCACGACCGCATCCCCCCGATGCTGGCCAGGCCCTACCGCCCAGTCTGGCCGAGGCGGTGGGCTTGCCCATCGGCGGGGATGAGGCGCGTAGCACAGTCGCAGTGGGTCGCGCACTCCGTTACTCAGCAGGCAAGATGGCACGAACACATCCCTGAGGGTCGCCTGGGAAGCGGGGCCGGATGAGCCCGCGCGGGCGCACCGAGCCGGAAGCCAGGAGACGAGATGGCCGACTTCAAACCGGGCCTGGAAGGCGTCGTAGCCTTCGAGACCGAGATCGCCGAACCGGACCGCGAGGGTGGCTCGCTGCGCTATCGCGGCGTGGACATCGAGGATCTGATCGGCCAGGTCTCCTTTGGCAACGTCTGGGCGCTGCTGGTCGACGGACGTTTCGGCCCCGGCCTGCCGCCGGCCGAGCCGTTCCCGGTGCCGGTGCACTCCGGCGACATCCGCGTCGACGTGCAGTCCGCGGTCGCCATGCTCGCCCCGTACTGGGGGCTCGACCAGCTGCTCGACATCTCCGACGAGCAGGCCCGTGAGGACCTCGCCCGGGTGTCGGTCACCGCGCTCTCCTTCGTCGCCCAGTCGGCCCGGGGCCTGGGCCTGCCGGCCGTGCCGCAGAAGGAGATCGACAAGGCGGAGACGGTCGTCGAGCGGTTCATGAAGCGCTGGCGGGGCGAGCCCGACCCCCGGCACGTCAAGGCCGTCGACGCCTACTTCATCTCGGCCGCCGAGCACGGCCTGAACGCCTCCACCTTCACCGCGCGGATCGTCGCCTCCACCGGCGCCGACGCCGCCGCCTGCATCTCCTCCGGCATCGGCGCGCTCTCCGGCCCGCTGCACGGCGGCGCGCCGTCGCGGGTGCTCAGCATGCTGGAGGCCGTCGAGCGCAGCGGCGACGCCGAGGGGTACGTCAAGGGCGTGCTCGACCGGGGCGAGCGGCTGATGGGCTTCGGCCACCGGGTCTACCGGGCCGAGGACCCGCGCGCCCGGGTGCTCCGGCGCACCGCCAAGGAGTTGGGCGCGCCGCGCTTCGAGGTCGCCGAGGCGCTGGAGAAGGCTGCCCTGGCCGAGCTGCAGGCCCGCCGCCCGGACCGGGTGCTCGCCACCAACGTCGAGTTCTGGTCGGCCGTGGTGCTGGACTTCGCCGAGGTGCCGGCGCACATGTTCACCTCGATGTTCACCTGCGCCCGGATGGGTGGTTGGTCCGCGCACATCCTGGAGCAGAAGAAGCTGAACCGGCTGGTCCGCCCGTCGGCTCGCTACGTGGGCCACCGCCCGCGCAAGCCGCAGGAGGTCGAGGGCTGGGACGCCATCCCGCACGGCGTCTGACCCACACCGTCCCGAGGCGTCCTCGTGTTCACCGATATGCCGCTGAGTCACTTTCCTGCCTCAGCGGCATATTTCTTTTGCGGGCACCGTCACCCGGATGGCGGCACGCCGGGGCAGCACACCGGCACCGGCAATTGTGGCCGACGCCTCACCCCACAGGCCGGGACCAGCCGCCGGGGCAGGTGGCCCGGGTGCGAGGATGAAGGCCGGCAGAGCCGCCGGACCGGGCTTCGGATCCCGGCTTTCCGCGCCCGTGCGCGGCCGCCGTCGATCCGTGCCCGTCAAGAGGGCCCGTCCTCGCCCACTCGGAAGGATCGAGACAACCGTGGCTGACGCACCGACCATCCGGATTCCCGACGACATCAAGCCCGCCGACGGGCGCTTCGGCTGCGGGCCGTCCAAGGTCCGTCCGGCGGCGGTCTCCGCCCTCGCCGACGTCGCCACGAGCTACCTGGGCACCTCGCACCGGCAGAAGACCGTCCGCGACCAGGTGGCCCGGCTGCGCCGCGGCATCGCCGAGTTTTATTCCCTCCCCGAGGGCTACGAAGTGGTCCTCGGCAACGGCGGCACCACCGCCTTCTGGGAGGTCGCCACCTTCGGCCTGATCCGCGACCGGGCCCAGTTCGCCAGCTTCGGCGAGTTCGGTGCGAAGTTCGCCAAGTCGGTCAAGGACGCGCCGTTCCTCGGCGAGCCGACCATCCGCAAGTCCGAGCCGGGGAGCGCGCCGACGCTGGTCGCCGAGGCCGGCGTGGACGTTTACGCCACCCCGCACAACGAGACCTCCACCGGCGTGGCCGTGCCGGTCGGCCGGGTGCCGGGCGCCGATGAGGGCTCCTTGCTGCTGGTCGACGCCACCTCCGGCGCCGGCGGCCTGGAGGTGAACGTCGGCGAGACCGACGTCTACTACTTCGCCCCGCAGAAGTGCTTCGGCTCCGACGGTGGCCTCTGGCTGGCCCTGATGTCGCCGGCCGCGCTCGCCCGGGCCACCGAGATCAAGGAGTCCGGTCGCTACGTTCCGGCCTTCCTCGACCTGGTCACCGCGATCGACAACTCGCGGCTGGAGCAGACGTACAACACCCCCGCGCTGGCCACCATCTTCCTGGCCGCCGAGCAGACCGACTGGATGAACGCCCAGGGCGGCCTGGCCTGGGCGGCCAAGCGCACCGCCGAGAGCGCCGGCATCGTGTACGGCTGGGCCGAGCGGGCCGAGTTCGCTACCCCGTTCGTGACCGACACGACGCTCCGTTCCAACGTGGTCGCGACGATCGACTTCGCCGACGGGGTGGACGGTTCGGCGATCGCGAAGGCGCTACGCGCCAACGGCATCGTGGACACCGAGCCCTATCGGAAGCTGGGCCGCAACCAGCTGCGCATCGCGCTGTTCCCGGCGGTCGAGCCGGCCGACGTGGAGGCGCTCACCGCGTCCATCGACTACGTGGTCGAGCGACTCTGATCGCTCGGTGACGGTGGGTGGTCGTCGGGCCCCCGACAACCACCCACCGTGATCATCGTCGCAGCTCAGTCGCGACATGCCGGGTGTCGCATCCCCCACCTTGGGGTAGATGGGCGTACGGTGGTGCGAGACGCCCGGGTGGCCGGCTCGTGGCGTGACGGCCAGCGAAGCGGGACGGAGGCAAGCCCATGCGCCCAGTACGCTTCGTCGCCCTCTCCGAGGACGGCCAGGCTCTGGTGCTCACAGACGAGGTCGGGCGCCTGCTCGCGCTGCCGATCGACGAACGCGTCGCCACGGCGTTGCACCCCGAGCCCGGCGCGGCCCCTCTCGCGGTGGTGCCATCCACCCCTGACCTGGCAGCGTCCCTGTCGCCTCGGGACATTCAGGCCCGGATCCGGGCCGGCGAGTCCGCTGAGGACGTCGCTCGGATCGCCGGCGTTCCGGTCGACCGCGTCCTGCGCTACGCGGGTCCGGTGCTTCAGGAGCGGGCCATGCTCGCGCAGCACGCCCGGCGGAGCCGGCTCAAAGGCGCCGAGAAGCCGACACCGCTGGCCGAGGTGGTCAACGGCCGGCTGGCCCAGCACGGGATCGACACCGAAAAGATCTCCTGGGACGCATACCGGCGGGAGGACGGCACCTGGCGGATCATCGCCACTTGGCCGTCGGGCAAGGCCACCGCGCAGGCGGTGTGGGACCTCGACAAGACCCGGCAGCATGTCGTCCCCCACGACGACATGGCGCAATACCTTTGCGCCGAGCGGCCCACGCCCATCCTCGGTCAGGAGCCCGCGCCGGAGCGGGGCGGGCACGCGCTGCCCGGCCCGTCGCGCGGCGAGCCGAATCGGGGCGGGCACGGCCTGCCGACGCCCGCCGAGCACCCCCGCCCGGGGCGGGATCCGATTCGCGCCGGCCGCGACGCGCTGCTCGCCTCGCTGGACCGGCCGCTCGGCTCGACGGGCTCGGGCCGCGGGCTCGACACCCGTTCCCCGGCCGCCCTGGCCGGGCCGGAGGCACCACGCCAGCGCCCGGTCGCCGGTGGCGCGGCGGCGCTGCTCGGCGGCGGCCCGGGTTCGGCGTTCGACGACGACTCGGACGCGCCGAAGGAGGTCCCGGCCGTACCATCGCTGGCCGTGCTCCGGCCGCGTCGCACCGGCGCGGCGGCGGCCGCGGGTGGCACGGAGTCCGCGGAGGCCGGCGGCAAGCCACGTAAGCGGCTGCCGAGCTGGGACGATGTCCTTTTCGGCAGCGGCCCGGCGGTCCGGGAGTCGTCCTGATCCACCCTCGTATTGCACGGCACTCCAGGGCCGCGCGTGCCAGAGTGGACCCATGGAGTACACGAATCTCGGGCGCACCGGTCTCTCGGTGAGCCGCTTCTGCCTCGGCACGATGAACTTCGGCCCGCAAACCGACGAGCCGGGCAGCTTCGCCATCATGGACCGAGCCCTCGAGCACGGCATCAACTTCTTCGACACCGCGAACGTCTACGGCTGGAAGCTGGGTGAGGGCGTCACCGAGCAGATCGTCGGTCGCTGGTTCGCCCAGGGCGGTGGACGCCGCGACAAGGTCGTCCTGGCCACCAAGGTGTACGGCAAGATGGGCGAGTGGCCCAACGAGCAGGGCCTGAGCGCCCGGCACATCATCCGGGCCTGCGAGGACTCGCTGCGCCGGCTCCAGACCGACACCATCGACCTGTACCAGATGCACCACATCTCGCGGACCACACCGTGGGAGGAGATCTGGCAGGCCATGGAGACCCTGGTCGCCCAGGGAAAGGTCATCTACGTCGGATCGTCCAACTTCGCCGGTTGGCACATCGCGCAGGCGCAGGCCGCAGCGGGCCGCCGCAACTTCCTCGGCCTCGTCTCCGAACAGTGCATCTACAACTTGATGACCCGGTACGTCGAGTTGGAGGTGGTTCCGGCCGCGCAGCACTACGGGCTGGGCATCATCCCGTGGTCGCCGTTGCACGGCGGGCTGCTCTCCGGAGTGCTACGCAAGATGGCCGAGGGCGGCGCGGCGCGCGGTGCCAGTGGCCGGTCGGCCGACGCGCTCGCCGCGCACCGGCCCACCATCGAAGCGTACGAGAAGCTCTGCGCCGACCTGGGTCATGACCCGGCCTCGGTGGCGCTGGCCTGGCTGCTCTCCCGGCCCGGCGTGACCGCCCCGATCGTCGGCCCGCGCACCGTCGATCAACTCGACCACAGCCTCGACGCGCTGCAGGTGGACCTCGACGAGGCCACCCTCGCCCGGCTCGACGAGTTGTTCCCACCCCTCGGCAACGGCGGCCCCGGCCCCGAAGCCTGGGCCTGGTAACGCGGGCTGGGTCAGATCGGCCAGGCGGCGAGGCGGTCGTAGGTGGGACGGGGGCCGGGGTGGCTGCGGACCAGCACCAGCTCCTCCGCCGGCCACTCCGGGCCGCGATAGTCGTGCAGGGTCTCGCGGTCGGCGATCACGTCGGCGCGGTCGATCCGATCACCGGGGCGGGCGATGGTCAGATGAGCCCGGAACGGTTTCTCATCGTGTGGCAGCCGGGCCCGCCGCAGCGCGAACCGGATCAGTCGGGCCAGCGTGGCCAGCCCGTGGAGGTCGCCCTGGACGTCCACCCAGAGCACGGTGAACCGGCCGCGTCCGAAACTGCCCCCACCCCCGAGACGGAGGCAGAGCGAGCTGTCCCGGCCGCCCCGGAACGTCTCGGCGGCCAGGCCGAGCGCGCTCTCCACGTCAACCAGCTGGGTTTCCTCCACGTCGCCGAGGAAGGCCAGGGTGAGGTGGGCGTTGCCCGGGTCGGCCAGCCGGACATTGGTGCCGGCGGCGGTAGCGGCGCCGACCCGTAGCCGGGCCACCTGGGCGGTGAGGTCGTCGACCGCCGGCCGGGGTGGGTAGACCGCGACGAAGAGCCGCACCGGTGCCGCCGGGTCAGCGGTGCCGCTGGTGGTGACCGGGGCGGGCCGCGGGCAGGGCGAGCCCGGCGGCGTGCACCAGACCCTCCACCCGGACCCGCTCGATCTCCCGGTCCACGCCGTCCAGCTCGGTCAGGTGCTCGGTGATCCCCAGTGCCCGGCAGGCGGCGCGCAGCCGCTCGTCGTACGCGTCGATGACCGCGCCATGCCACACCACCGAGCGGTCGACGGCGGCGAGCCGATGGCCGCCGAGCCGCCGCAGATCGATGGCGAGCTGTTCGAGTGGTCGCCGATCGGCCCGGTCCAGCTCGGTCAGATCGATGTCGCGGGTGAGCGCGTCGGCCTCGATGGCTCGGTCCAGCCAGGCGATGGTTCCCCGTTCCCGGCGTTGCTCGCGCCACTCGGCCCATCCGCAGGCCACCCGGTCGAGGATCTCGTCGGCGCAGAAGAGCAGCGCGAAGAGGGCCGGCAGGCAGCAGACGGCGAGGATCGCCAGCACCAGCATCAGCCCCCGCCCCACCTCCACGCATCGACGCTAAGCCCCGTCGTCACGGCCCGCCACCGGAATGCCGATATCCGGCTTGAATGAATACGCGTTAAAAGGGGGCCCTGCCATGCACCAGGCGTTAACAGGGGCCCCTCCTTGCACTTCACTCGCTGGGGAGCGACACCACGTAGAAGCGGGGCATGGGCAGCATCCGCAGCCGCAGCCGGGCGCCCGAGCGACGCAGCTGCCAGGTGAGCGCGAGGAGCGCGGCGGCCAGCGAGATCAGGCCACCGACCCAGATGCTCGCTCCGGCGCCGAAGGTTTCGGCCACCCAGCCGATGATCGGCGCGCCGACCGGGTTGGTGCCGAGGAAGACCAGCACCCAGAGCGCCATCACCCGGCCCCGGAACGCGGCGTCCACGCTGAGCTGGACCCGCTGGTTGGCGGCCTGGGCGAAGAAGACCATGAAGAACCCGGTCGGCAGCAGCAGCGCCACCACCAGCCAGTACGCCGGGGCGAGCCCGACCAGGGTGCCGAAGCTGGCGCAACCGACCGCCGCGCCGAGCACCAGCCAGACCGACGGGCGGCTGCGCCGCCCAGTGCCGGCCAGGGCGCCGACCAGCGCGCCGACCGCGAGGGCGGTGCTGAACAGGCCAAATGAGGCGGCCCCGGTGTGGAACACCGTCTTGGCCAGCGCCGCGAGGGTGAGCTGGAAGTTGAACAGGCTCATCCCGATCACCGACATCAGCGCCATCGGCAGCAGGAGATCGGGGCGGCGCCAGACGTACCGCAGGCCGTCCACCACCCGGGCCTGGTCGCGCTCGCCGGCCGGCGGCAGGTCCTTGCGGTGCAGCTCCGAGGTACGCATCCGGACCACGTTGACCAGCGGGGCGATCGAGCTGAGCGCGCTGAACACGAAGACCGGCCCGACGTCGAAGGCGGCGATGGCGAGGCCTGCGGCGGCGGGGCCGATTATCCGGGCCGAGTTGAAGGTGGCCGCGTTGAGCGAGAGCGCGTTCGGCAGCAACGGCACGCCGACCAGTTCGGAGACGAACGCCTGCCGGACCGGAGTCTCCACCGCGTTGGCGACGCCGAGCAGGGCGGCGAACGCGAAGACATGCCAGAGCTGCACCAGCCCGGTGATCACGAGCATGCTCATCACCAGCGCCAACACGGTCCAGAACGCGTTGGCGATGAAGAGCAGCATGCGCTTGTCGTACCGGTCGGCGAGGCGGCCGGAGAGCAGGGTCAGCAGCAGGACGGGAGTGAACTGCAACGCGGTGACCACGCCGAGCGCGGTGGCGGAGTTGTCGCTGAGCTGGAGGACGAGCCAGTCCTGGGCGATGAACATCATCCAGACGCCGACCAACTTGATCAGCTGTCCGGTGGCGAAGAGCCGGTAGTTACGAACTTGTAGGGACTGGAACATCGTGCTCAGCTTTGCCTGCACTCTCTATGCGCCTCCTCGCGTCGTACACGTTTCATCCACGCCGGACGGGGCGGACTGCACGACGCGTCGTGGCTCAGGCGCGGGCGATCCCCTGGAGGATGTCGGCGGCCCGCTGCAGCGTGTCGCGTTCCTCCGCGGTGAGCGCGGTCAGTCTGTTGGCCAGCCACTCGTTGCGGGCCCGCTCGAACTGCTCGAGCACGGCTCGCCCACCCTCGGTCGCCGCCAGGATGACCTGGCGACCGTCGGTCGGGTGAGGGGTGCGCTGCACGAGGCCGCGCTCCTCCAACTTCGCGACGATCTTGGTCATCGTCGGCGGCTGCACCCGCTCGACGTCGGCCAGTTCCCGGGGCGTCAGCGCGCCGGCCAGATTGAGACTGGTCAGCGCCGAGACCTGGGTGACCGTCAGATCGCCCACCGGGCGGGCCTGCCGGACCCGCCGGTTGAGCCGGGTGATCGCATCACGCAACTGGGGGGCCAGTTGCGCCGGTGGCACGCGTTTCGCCGTCACCGTCCGCTCCGTCACACTCGTTAGCTTAACTAATGAGCCTGGCTAACGACGTGCGATATGACCAGACTCACCAGAAGATCGACTTCCCCGCCGCGCGGGAAGTACAGGATGAATGCCGTCCTCGATCACCGGCAAGCCGGGCACAAGAGGTCGCGTACGCTGTGCCCGTGCCTCAGGAGCAACCGCCGCGGCCCGAGCCGCTCGACCCGCCGATGGTGCCGTTCGCCGTTGCCGGGCTGATCGCCTGGGCGGTGGCCGGTCTGGTGCTGCTGATCTTCTTTCGCGGTTGGCTCACCGAACACGGGCACCAGAACTGGCTCTGGACCTGCCTGGCCGGTTTCCTGTGGGGCTTTCCCGGTCTCGCGGTGATGATGCGGCACGACGCCAACCGGCGTCGCCGGCGAGCGGCCGCCGCCCGCCGGGGCTGACCGTCAGGGGTGGCCGTACGGCTCCGCCGGCTCGGCCGCCTCGACCGAGCCCGGGGCACGGCTCACCGACATCGTCTCGACCGCGCTGTCGTCGTAGACCGCGGGCAGCTCGTCGGTCGGGGTCTCGGCCGTCTCGGCGAGGGTCTCCGAGTGCGCGCCGCAGCCATGGTCGGCACTCACCACCCGGCCGTCGTCGGGCGCATAGAAGTTGCCGCAGGCGCCGAAGGCCTGCCGCAGCGCCCCGGCGAGGGGCAGGTAGAAGCCGCAGGTGCCGCAGCGGGCGGCGGCCGGCGCGGCCACCGAGATCGGGGCCTCCGGCCCGTGATCGCCGTCGTACCAGCGCTGGGCGGCTTCCGTGCGACCCTCCCGGGACAGCACCCGGGGCCGGCCCAGGCCCAGCTCCCACGCGGTCTCCTCGACCGCCGGGTCATCGGAGAGCAGATAGCCCGGGGCGAGCCGCTCGTCGTCCGCCGGGGTGGGTAGCAGATCGCCCGGGCCCAGGTCACCCGGCTTGAGCCGCTCCTGCCAGGGCAGCCAGCCGGGGGCGAGCAGCGCGTCCGCGCCGGGCAGCAGGACCGTCTCGCAGATCGTGACCTTCCGGCTGCGCGGCACCCGGGTCACCGTGACGGCCCAGCGCCAACCCCGGTAGCCGGCCAGCTGACACTCAAAGTAGTGGGTGACGAGGCGGTCACCCTCGACGACGGCCTGGAGGTGCTCGCCGACATCGGCGGGGTCCACCTCGGTGATGGCGGCGCGGGCCACCTCGACGGCGGCAGCACACACCTGGTCGAGCCGGGGAGCGCGGGCGGAGGCGGGCCTGGTCACGTACCCATTGTTCCCCATGCCCATGCTCACCTGTCAGGCACTCCCCGGAGTCGTTCTCCCGAGTGGTGCGGCACTTCTGGATCAGATGGGCGAGGATGGACCTCATGCCGCCGTCCTCCCGCTCCGGCCGGTCCGCCCTCGGGCGGGCAGTCGGCACGGGCATCCGTGCCACCCGCCTGCTACTACGCGGCACGCTGCGCGGCGGCCGGTGGATGACCCGACGGGCCGGATCGGCTCGGGCGCAGAGCGCCGGCAACGAGGTGGGCATGGTCCGCCTCTTCGACCTGCACGCCCTCTCCTGCGCCGGGGACACCCTCATCGCCATCGGCCTGGCCGGGACGATCTTCTTCGACGTACCGCTGGGTGAGGCCCGGAACAAGGTCGCGCTCTACCTACTGGTGACCATGGTGCCCTTCGCCATGCTCGCCCCGGTGGTCGGGCCGCTGCTGGACCATTTCCGGCACGGCCGCCGATACGCGCTGGCGACCACCATGCTCGGCCGGGCTTTCCTCGCCTGGCTGATCTCCGACTACATCGGCAGCTTCGGGCTCTATCCGGCGGCGTTCGGCGTGCTCGCTCTCTCCCGGGCCTACGGGGTGGCCCGTTCGGCGGCGGTGCCCCGGCTGCTGCCGGAGGGCCTGGGCCTGTCCCAGGTCGGCGCGCGGGCGAGTGTCTACGGCACGGTCGCCGGTGGGCTGGTCGCCCCGCTCGGGTTGGCCGCTTTCTGGTTCGGGCCGCAGTGGCCGCTCCGGGTGGCGTCGCTGATCTTCCTGATCGGCATGGTGATCTCGTTGCGCCTGCCGCCGAAGGCGGATTCCGAGCCGCCGGAACGGGTGCCGCGCCCGCTGCAGGCGCTGCGCCGCCGGGCGGGAGAACGACCGCTGGGCCGGGGCCGTCCCGCCGGCCGACTGGTGATCGCCACCCTGATCGGCGCGGCGGCGCTGCGCGGGGTGTACGGCTTCCTGCTGCTCTTCCTGGCCTTCGCGATCAAGGCCGGTGGCCTGACCACCGACGTCTTCGGCCGGGACCTGGGTGCTCAGGGCGCGCTGGGCCTGGTCGGCGGCGCGCTGGCGGTGGGCAGCTTCCTGGCCACCGCGGTTGGCACCCGGCTGCGGATCCACCGGCCGGCCGCGATCCAGTCCAGCGGCATGATCGTCGTGGCCGGGGTGGCGGTACTGGCCGCGTGGAAGTTCTCGCTGCCCATGGTGGCGTTGTTCTGCCTGGTCGCGGCCCTGTTCAGCGGGATCGCCAAGCTCGCGGTCGACGCGTCGATCCAGGAGCGGATCCCGGAGCGACTCCGCGCCAGCTCCTTCGCCCACTCGGAGACCGCGCTCATGCTCGCCTTCGTGGCCGGCGGCGCGCTCGGGCTCGTCCCCTTCACCGGCCGGATCGGAGTCGCCGTCGCCGCCGGCGTCACGGTGCTGGTCGCCGCACGCGGCCTGCTGGTGGCCGGCCGGCTGCGCGGCGAACGCCTGATCGGCCGCCCCCTCGGCGACGACGAGCTTGCCGGCGAGCAGCCGGAGGCGTTCGCCGAGCCGACTCCCACCTCGCCGGCACCGTCGTCGGAGGGTACGCCCAGCGTCGAGCCCGACGACGACATGTTCCCGCCGCCGGGCTTCCACATCTACCGTCCCTCCTCCTCACCGGTCGGTGGGCCCGGCGGGGCCGACGAGGAGAACCGGCAGCCACGGGGGCCAGTCGCGTGAGTGGGCTGCTGGTGGTGACCGCCGTACCGGCCGAGGCGGACGCGATCCGGGCCGGTCTGACCGACCCCACGGTCGCCGTCACCCCGGTCGGGGTCGGCCCCGCCGCCGCCGGAGCCGCCACCGCCCGGCTGCTGGCGCTCGCCGAGGCGGCCGGTCGGCCGTACCGGAGGGTGGTCAGCGCGGGCATCGCCGGCGGTTTCGTCGGTCGAGTGGCGGTCGGCGGCACCGTGCTGGCAACCCGCAGCGTGGCGGCAGACCTGGGCGCCGAGTCGCCGGAGGGATTCCTTCCGGTGGAGGAGCTGGGCATGCCGGCGGAACTGCTGGGCCTCGGCAGCGTCGTACCCGCCGACCCGGGGCTGCTGCACACCCTGCGTACCGCCCTGCCGGAGGCCACCGTCGGCGCGGTGCTCACGGTCAACACGGTGACCGGCACCGCCGCGAGCACCACAGCCCTCGCCGAACGGCACCCGGACGCGGTGGCCGAGGCCATGGAGGGGTACGGCGTGGCCGTGGCCGCCGCGCAGGCCGGCCTGCCCTTCGCCGAGCTGCGCACGGTGTCCAACCCGATCGGGCCCCGGAACCGGGAGTCCTGGCGGATGCGGGAGGCGTTCGCCGCCCTCACCGTGGCGGCGGCCGCCCTGCGCTGACCGAGCGCCACCGCGTCGCGCTGGCCGTGAGGTTTAACTTGAGCGCGGCAGGCCGGCTCGCCTCCAGCTGGAACCCGCAGGCGAGC
Source organism: Micromonospora sp. NPDC006766 (assembly GCF_040636055.1). NCBI lineage: Bacteria > Bacillati > Actinomycetota > Actinomycetes > Micromonosporales > Micromonosporaceae > Micromonospora > Micromonospora sp. NPDC006766. The sequence goes on from NZ_JBEYIX010000001.1 coordinate 309,208, forward strand.
AGAAAGCTGGTGCCGGGCTCCTGAGTCAGGGCCTGGACGACTCCGAGACCGGCCACCCGCAGCTCGTTGACGAGTGCCTCCACCAGCCGGCGGCCGATGCCCAGCCCTCGGTACCAGGCGGCGACGAGCACGCCGTCGATCACGATCTCCCGCTTCTCTGGGCACTCCTCCCCGCCCCAGAGGAGATGCGGGCTCTGTTCGTGGGCGCGGAGTTCCCCGACCAGGTCGCCATCCGGTAGTTCCGCGACGAACCGCCATGACGTCGCGGCCAACGCCCCGGTCACCCGCCGGACAGTCACCGAGGCACGCACCCATTCCGCCTCGCGCCGCCGATCCCGATACTCGCGATTCACCTCATACGTCGCGGGTGGCAGCGGCAGCGGCCACTTCTCCGGCGGCAGGTTGTACCACTCCGCCCACCACGCTCCGGGCCAGTCCTTCGGCTCGCGCACCTCCCACACATCGAGGTGGGCCGGATACCGGCGCCCGGCCTGGTCACGCAGCTCATCGTGCGGGACCGGCGCCGGCAGCCGGTGCGCTTCGTCGGCCGGCCCGGCGTCGAACCGCACCTGGCCGCCGGCGGCCCGGACCAGCCGCTCCACGGTCCGGTACCGAGGGTCGACGGCCCGTCCGGACTCGATCCGCGCGACCGTGGCCTGCGGAACTCCCGCCCGGGCCGCCAGCTCGCGCTGGCTCAGGTCGGCTTGCCGCCGCAGCCGCCTAAGCAGGTCGCCCAGGTCCGCCCACCGCTCAGTTGAAGAGTTCGGCTCACCCACAGCTGGGATGCTCTCCAGCTTCCCACCGCCTTTTCAACACGACGGGCCCACCTGTGGATAACCCTGTGGACATCGACTCCACGGCCGGAAAAGGTGTGGACAGCGAGGCGCTTTGGAGCTGAGTCGCTGGTGATATCGCGCCCCCGGCCCGGCCTCTGCCCCGGCGAGTCGTCTGCGCTATCAGCTCCAAAGGCAACAGCGAGTCTTGTTCCCGGCGGTACGAGCCCACGCAGCACGAGCCTGCGCCAACCCAGCGGCGGGACCGGGGTGTCGGGTGGTCCGCGACCCGGGGTTACCGTGGGGGACGTGGCGCTCTCCCTGGCGATCTCCCCCTGTCCCAACGACACCTTCGTCTTCGACGCCCTGGTGCACGGCCGGGTGCCGGGCGCGCCGCCGGTCGAGGTGACCTACGCCGACGTGGACGTCACCAACACGGCTGCCGAGCGCGGGGCGTTCGACCTGGTGAAGGTGAGCTACGCGGCGCTGCCCTGGCTGCTCGACGACTACCACCTGCTGCCCTGCGGCGGCGCGCTGGGCCGGGGCTGCGGTCCGCTGGTGCTCACCCGCGGCGACCGGGCCGACCTGTCCGGCGCGACCGTGGCGGTGCCGGGCGAGCGGACCACGGCGTACCTGCTCTTCCGGCTCTGGTCGGCGGAACGGCCGCCGGCGCGGATCGAGGTGGTGCCGTTCCACGAGATCATGCCGGGCGTCGCCGCCGGGCGGTACGACGCCGGGCTGGTGATCCACGAGGCCCGGTTCACCTACCCCCGGCACGGGCTGACCGCGCTGGTCGACCTCGGCGAGTGGTGGGAGGGCGACACCGGCCTGCCGATCCCGCTCGGCGCGATCCTGGCCCGCAAGGGCTCCGTCGACCCGGTCGAGGCCGCCGCGTGGGTCCGCGAGTCGGTCCGCCAGGCGTGGGCCGACCCGGAGGCCAGCCGGGAGTACGTCCTGGCCCACGCGCAAGAGATGGAGCCCGACGTGGTGGACCGGCACATCGCCCTCTACGTCAACGATTTCACCGCCGACCTTGGTGAGGCCGGCTTCGCCGCCGTCGAGGTGCTGCTGGGCCGGGCCGCCGACGCCGGGCTCGTCCCTCAGACCTCCAGCTCGCTCGCCACCGCGTGGACCAGCTGAGCGATCTTCTGCGCGGTCTTGCGATCGGGGAAGCGGCCCCCGCGCAGGGCCGGCTGGACCTTCGCCTCCAGCACCTTGATCATGTCTTCGACCATGCCGTGCAGCTCCTCGGCCGGTCGGCGGCGCAGCTCCGCCACGGACGGCGGCGCCTCCAGCAACTTCACGCCCATCGCCTGAGCGCCGCGCCGGCTGTCGACCACACTGAAATCGACCCGCTGGCCGCCCTTCAGGTCGGTGACACCCGCCGGCAGCGCGCCCTTGGGCAGGAACACGTCGCCACCCTCGTCGCTGGTGACGAATCCGTATCCCTTGGCCGCGTCATACCACTTCACTCGACCCGTCGGCACTTGAAACCCCTGCTTCGCTCGATACCGCTACCCCCTCAAGGCTAGCCGGATGATCCGGTCCAGCGCCGCTGGGAATCGGGTGAGATCATCCAACACCGTGTGCGCCCCGGCGTCCCGCAGTTCGTCCGGCGGGCAGGGCCCGGTCGCCACTCCCACGCCCGGGATTCCCGCCGCTTTCGCGGCCACCATGTCCGCGAGGTGATCCCCCACATAGAGGGTGGCGCCGTGCTCCCGCAGCGCGGTCGCCTTCTGCTCGGCGAAGAGGTCCCCGGCCAGCTCGTCAACGGCCAGCCCGAGATGGTCCAGGTGCAGCTTCGCCAGCCGGCCGAGCTTCGAGGTCACCACCATGACCCGGCCGCCACGCGCGTGCACCGCCTCGATCGCGGCCTCCGCGCCGGGCATCGGCAGGCTCGGGGTGATCGCGTACGCCGGGTAGAGCTCGCGGTAGGTGACCACCGCCTCCTCCACCTGCTCGGGCGGGAACCAGTGGGCGATTTCCGTGCGCAGCGGCGGGCCGAGCCGCGACACCGCCGCGTCCGCGTCGACGGGCACGCCGGTCAGCGCGGTCAGCGCCCGGTACGCGGCGGCGATGCCGGGACGCGAGTCGACCAGAGTCATGTCGAGGTCGAAGCCGACCATCAGTGAAGGCATGCCGAGAACGTACCCAGAACCGAGCCGGACGTCCGAGGGGCGCGACCACCCCTGACCGGGCTAGCGTGGTACGACGATGACCACCTCACTCGCCGACCACCTGCGGACCCTTCCCGACGAGTCCCTGGCCGCCCTCCTGCGGCTGCGGCCGGACCTCGTCGTGCCGGTGCCGGCCGACATCTCCGCCCTGGCCATCCGGGCCCAGTCGCGGGTCTCCGTGGCCCGGGCGCTCGACGGACTGGACCAGTTCACCCTGCAAGTCCTGGACGCCGCCCGGCTCACCCGGGACCCGGAGGGCGGCGGCACCGCCACCGAGGCGATCCTGGCGCTGGCCACCGCCGGCCCGCACCCGCCCGCCCCGACCGCCATCCGGCGCGCCGTGGACAAGCTCCGCGCGCTCTTCCTGCTCTACGGCCCCGAACACGACCTGCACGTGGTGGACGGGGTCGACGAGGTCTCCCCGTACCCGGCGGGGCTGGGCCGACCGGCGGCGGAGCTGGACCCACGGACGGCGGCGCTCTGCGCGGACCCGGCGAAGCTGCGGCGGACGCTGCTGGCCGCACCCCCCTCGGCCCGGGCGATCCTGGACCGGCTCGCCGCCGGGCCGCCCGTCGGCACGGTGCCCCCGGGCGCGCTCGACGCCCCCGCCACCGGCGCGGAGGACGAACTGCCCCCGGACCTGACCAACGGCGGCGCACCGACCGGCTCGCCGATCCGCTGGCTGGTGGATCACCGGCTGCTCGTGCCGATCTCCAGCGGCCGGGGCGGCGCCGTCGAACTGCCCCGCGAGGTGGCGCTGCTGCTACGCCGGGACAGCGGGCCGCTCGGCCCGCTGCGGACCGACCCGCCCGTGGTGGCGAGCCTGCCCCGGGAGCCGAAGGCCGTCGACTCCGCCGGGGCCGGACAGACCATGGAGGTGGTACGCCACACCGAAGCGCTGCTGGAGAGCCTCGCCACCGAGCCGGCCCCGGTGCTGCGATCCGGCGGCGTCGGCGTCCGCGACCTGCGCCGGCTCGCCCGCGGGATCGGGCTGGACGAGCCGACCACCGCGCTGCTGTTCGAGGTGGCGTACGCGGCCGGGCTGCTCGGCGAGCTGGAGCTGACCGGTGTGGCCACCACCCGGTACGGCGGCGACCAACAGATCCTGCCCACCGGCGGGTACGAGGTGTGGCGGGCCAGCTCGCTCGCCCAGCGCTGGGAGCAGCTGGCCCGGGCCTGGCTGGCCATGACCCGACAGGTGGGCCTGGTCGGCCAGCGCGACGACCGGGACCGGCCGATCTCGGTGCTGTCCGCCGAGGCGGAACGGGCCGGCGCCCCGACCGCCCGACGCGGTGTGCTCGCCGTCTTGGCCGACCTGGCCCCGGCGACCGCCCCGACCCCGGACGAGGTGCTGGCGCTGCTGGACTGGCGGGCGCCCCGACGGGCCCGGGGCCGGGAGGCCGCGCACCGCGAGGTGCTGGCCGAGGCGGCCCAGCTCGGGGTGACCGGGCTCGGCGCGCTCACCTCGTACGGGCGGCTGCTGCTGGTCGACGTGACCGAGGCCGACGAGCGGGCCGACGACCCGCTCGGGCTGCTCTCCGACGCCGAGTCGGGCGAGCCGTCGACCGCCGTACGCGCGTTGGACGCGCTGCTGCCCGCCCCGGTCGACCATTTCCTGCTGCAGGCCGACCTGACCGTGGTGGTGCCCGGCCCGCCCGACCCGGCGCTCGCCGGCGAGCTGGAGGTGGTGGCCGAACACGAGTCGGCGGGCGGGGCGAGCGTGCACCGGGTCACCACGGCCAGCGTCCGGCGGGCCCTGGACGCCGGCTACTCGGCCGACGACCTGCACGCGCTGTTCCGCCGCCGCTCGCGTACGCCGGTGCCGCAGGGGTTGGCCTACCTGGTGGACGACGTGGCCCGCAAGCACGGCGGGCTGCGGGTCGGCGGGGCCGGCGGGTACGTGCGCAGCGACGACGAGGCGCTGCTCAGCGAGGTGCTGGCCGACAAGCGACTGGAGTCGATGGCGTTCCGCCGGCTGGCTCCGACGGTGCTGGTCACCCCGTACCAGGTGGGGCGGATGCTGTCCGCGCTGCGCGACGCCGGGTACGCGCCGGTGCCGGAGGACGCCAGCGGCTCGGCGGTGCTGTCCCGGCCGAAGACCCGACGGGCCCCGGTCCGGGTGCCGGTCACCTCCCGCGGCCTGGACCCGCTCGCCACACCCAGGCTGCCCATGCCCCGGCTGCTCGGGGTGGTGGAGCAGATCCGACGCGGAGACGCGGCGGCGCGGGCGGCCCGGCGCGCCCCGGCGGTGGTCCGGGGTGGCGTGGCGCGCACGGGTCCGGTGCCCGCGCACACGCACAGCGACGCGCTCGCCGTGCTCCAGCAGGCGGTCCGCGACAAGGCGCTGGTCTGGGTGGGCTACGTCGACGCGCACGGGGCGACCGCGTCCCGGCTGGTCCGCCCGGTGTCGATCGGGGCGGGCTACCTGCGTGCCGAGGACGAACGGACGGAGATGCTGCACACCTTCGCGCTGGCCCGGATCACCGCTGCAGTGTTGGAGGACTGACTCGGCCCCGGGCCGCAGGCCCGGGGCCGAGTCAGTCGCCGGGGCGACTCAGGTGCCGGCGCGGTGACCGAAGACGACCACCCGGGTGCCGACCTTGCCCAGCTTCCAGAGCTGAACCGCGTCCTGGTGCAGCAGGTTGATGCAGCCGTGCGAGCCGATCGACTTGTTGTGCAGGTAGGTGGTGGTCTCGTGGAAGCCGATCCCACCGTTGAACTGCTGCCAGTACGGCAGCCACACCTTGTACGGGGTGGACCAGGCCTTCTTGTTCCGCCAGCCGACCCGGTAGGTGCCGGTCGGGGTGGCGTACCCGGCCATGCCGGTGCGGGTGACCGTCGGGCGCATGACGACCTTGCCGCCCTTCATCGCCCAGACCGTCTGCCGGGTCAGGTCGATGCAGAAGGTCAGCGCGGAGCCGGCCTTGCAGCGGCGTACATCGGTGGTGGCCAGCCGCTTGGCCACGTCGTACGTGGTGGGGCCGGCGCGGCCATTGGTGGGGCTGATCCCGTACCGGCGCTGGAACTTCTTGATCGCGGCGCAGTCGGCGGCGGACTGCTTACCGTCCTCGGTCAGCTTGCCGAACCCGCCCAACTTGTTCAAATACTTCTCCACGGCCCGCTGGTGCTCGCCCAGCGGGCAGCCGGTGGCGCTTGACTTCGACACGGCGGCGGTCGTCGTGGACTGGGTCGACTGACGCGGTGTGAGTGCGTGCGCGTTCGCCCCCGATGCTGTCTCCGTCATGGCGACGGGCATCGGGGCGGCCGCCCCGGCGCTGTCACCCTGCGGATCGAGCGCACACGCACCCACGCCGACCAGCACGACCGCCGCTAACGCGACGACCCGAGCCGTGACCCGGACATGCTTCATGGACCCTCCCCCTGGAAAGGTGTTCCCTTTCTAGACGTGTGAGGCGGATGTCTCGTTGCCTGTCCGGCGTGACATTTTTCGGACACCTTTCCGCGTGCAAGACTGGATGGTCCGCCTTCGGCAGGTCAGCCGGCATGCGGGCGAGGAGAATCCGGCAAGGGAGAGGGCGCTGGCATGGGCGGTGGACCACTGATCGTGCAGTCGGACAAAACCCTGCTGCTGGAGATCGACCACCCCGACGCGCAAGCATGCCGGATGGCCATCGCGCCCTTCGCCGAGCTGGAGCGCTCCCCCGAGCACGTGCACACCTACCGGCTCACCCCGCTGGGTTTGTGGAACGCCCGGGCGGCCGGCCACGACGCCGAGGGCGTGGTGGACTCGCTGATCAAATACTCGCGCTACCCGGTGCCGCACGCGCTGCTGGTCGACGTGGCCGAGACCATGGACCGGTACGGCCGGCTCCAGCTCGCCAACGACCCGGCGCACGGCCTGGTGCTGCGCGCCCTGGACCGGGTTGTGCTGATCGAGGTCGCCAAGAGCAAGAAGCTCGCCGGGATGCTCGGCGCGAAGCTCGACGACGACACCATCGCGGTGCACCCGTCCGAGCGGGGCCGGCTCAAGCAGGCGCTGCTCAAGCTGGGCTGGCCGGCCGAGGACCTGGCCGGTTACGTCGACGGCGAGGCGCACCCGATCGAGCTGGCCGAGGCCGGCAAGGACGGCGTGAAGCCGTGGACGCTCCGGTCGTACCAGCGGGAGGCCGTGGAGGCGTTCTGGGCCGGCGGGTCGGGCGTGGTGGTGCTCCCCTGCGGTGCCGGCAAGACCCTCGTCGGCGCGGCGGCCATGGCCGAGGCGAAGGCGACCACGCTGATCCTGGTGACGAACACGGTCGCCGGCCGGCAGTGGAAACGGGAGCTGATCGCCCGCACCTCGCTGACCGAGGAGGAGATCGGCGAATACTCGGGTGAGCGCAAGGAGATCCGGCCGGTCACCATCGCCACGTACCAGGTGCTCACCTCGCGGCGCGCCGGCGCGTTCACCCACCTGGATCTGTTCAACGCCCGCGACTGGGGCCTGGTCGTCTACGACGAGGTGCACCTGCTGCCCGCGCCGATCTTCCGGTTCACCGCGGACCTCCAGGCCCGCCGCCGGCTGGGGCTGACCGCGACCCTGGTACGCGAGGACGGCCGCGAGGGAGACGTGTTCAGCCTGATCGGCCCGAAGCGGTACGACGCGCCCTGGAAGGACATCGAGTCGCAGGGCTGGATCGCCCCGGCTCAGTGCACCGAGGTACGGGTCACCCTCACCGACGCCGAGCGGATGACGTACGCGACGGCCGAGGCCGAGGAGCGCTACCGGATGGCCGCGACCGCCCGCACCAAGCTGCCCGTGGTGCGCGCCCTGGTCGAGCGGCACCCGAACGAGCAGGTGCTGGTCATCGGCGGCTACATCGACCAACTCCACCAGCTCGGCGAGTATCTGGACGCGCCGATCGTGCAGGGCTCGACCACCAACAAGGAGCGCGAGCGCCTCTTCGACGCGTTCCGTTCCGGCTCGCTGCGGACGCTGGTGATCTCGAAGGTCGGCAACTTCTCCATCGACCTGCCCGAGGCGGCCGTGGCGATCCAGGTCTCCGGCACGTTCGGCTCCCGCCAGGAGGAGGCCCAGCGCCTCGGCCGGGTGCTGCGCCCGAAGTCCGACGGCCGGCAGGCGCACTTCTACACGGTCGTCTCCCGGGACACCATCGACACCGAGTACGCCGCCCACCGGCAGCGCTTCCTCGCCGAACAGGGGTACGCGTACACCATCGTGGACGCCGACGACGTCCTCGGCCCGACGCTGCCCTCCTTCGACTGACCCCTTCGAGCTTGATCAACTCCGTGTGCGGCATGTCGTGGTCTCCGGGCCACCCCGACACCCCACGTGCCGCACACGGAGTCGATCGTGAGGCGCGCGCGCCTCGGGGCGACGGCGGTCGAAGGGGCGAACTGGCCCCGCGGCGGCACCTGCTCGCCCTGCTCCGCCATGTCCGCGATCACTTCACGCACAAGCTCATGGAGCCCCTGCAGAGCCGCAATCTGCGAGGAGGCCAGCCACGAGAGGGATGGAAACTCGGCGCAGGCGGCGACGAACTGGGGCGTCGCTGATGAGGTACACCGCCAGATGCGTACGCTCGGGCGCTTGGTGGGCGATCAGCGTGCCGGAGATCAAGGGCGTCTTCTCTCAGGCTCGCCGTCTCGACCAGGTCGAAGGGATGGCACGTGAAGCCATCGCCCTCATGCTCGACGTCGACCCGCACAGCTTCGATGTCGACGTGCAGCCCGACCTGCCGCAAGAGCGTGACTGACCGGCGCCGGTCAGGCGGCTCGTGCACTTACTGTGCTCGCCCGGCGAGAAGCCATCGTGCGACGGGGACCTGGATCAGGACGCGGGCGCCCTCGGCCGTGACCAGCGCGGTGATGTCCCACCCGTCGTACTTGCCCTTGAACATCTCCACGATGTCGGCCGGGAAATCGTCGCGGTGGATCGTGGCCGAGCCCTCGGCCACGACCGGAGCGACGCCACCCTCCAGGGCAAGCGACACCCGGGGGTCTCGCGCCAGGTTGCGTACCTTCTTGTTCCGGGCAGAACTGCCCACCCACCAGGCCATCTCGTGGAACACGAACCAGACCGGGGTGACGTGCGGGCTGCCGTCCGGCCGTAGCGTGCAGAGCCACACGTGCCACTCGTGACGTAACCGCTGGAGAACCTCCTGGTCGAGCTTTTCCGGCACGACGCCCTCCTTTCTTCCGGCCCTCAGCGGCGCAGGACGGTTTCCCGCTCCATGTGCGACAGCTTCTCGGGATTGCGTACGGCGTAGATCCCGGTGATCAGGCCGTCGTCGATACGCAGGGCCAGGACGCTGTCGAGCTCGCCGTCGAGGTGGACAATCAGCGCCGGGTGACCGTTGACCTGCGCCGGCCGCAGCGACGAGATGCCGGCGACCCTGCCCCACCCGCCGGCCAGCAAGCGTGCCACCTTGTCGGCCCCCACGATGGGGCGCGGGACGGCCTGCTTGACTCCGCCGCCGTCGCCGAGCAGGACCACATCCGGCGCGAGAATGTCGAGCAGGCTCTGCAGCTCGCCCGTCTCGACCGCCCGCTGGAACGCGTCGAGCGCACCCCGGGTCTCGGCCGCTGAGACGACCTGCCGGGGTCGCCGCGCTGCGACGTGGGCCCGTGCCCGGTGCGCGATCTGGCGTACGGCGGCTTCGCTCTTGTCGACGGCTTCGGCGATCTCGTCGTACCCGAGGTCGAACACCTCGCGCAGCACGAACACCGCCCGCTCGGTCGGCGCGAGCGTCTCCAGCACCAGCAGCATCGCCATCGAGACGCTGTCGGCCAACGCGACGTCCTCCGCCACGTCGGGCGTAGTCAGCAGCGGCTCGGGCAACCACGGGCCGACGTACGACTCCTTGCGCCGGCCGAGGGTACGCAGCCGGGCGAGTGCCTGGCGGGTGGTGATCCGGACCAGGTAGGCGCGCTGATCCCGTACCGTGCCGAGGTCGACCCCGGCCCACCGCAGCCAGGTCTCCTGCAGGACGTCCTCCGCATCGGCGGCCGAGCCGAGCATCTCGTAGGCGACCGTGAACAGCAGGTTGCGGTGGGCGACGAACGTCTCGGTGGCCTGGTCCGGCGTACCCATCATGGGTGGCTCCTGTTCGCTCGACTGCGTCACCCACCAGATGCCGGGCACCGCTGCTCTGTGACACCGGGACGTCGCCTTGGCCGCTGACTGTGTCGGGCGTCACCTGGCCGTGCTGTCACAGGGGCCTGATCGCCGGCATCTCTTGTTCGTCAACGCCACACCACGAGTGAGGACGAAACGATGGACACCCGGTTCAACATGTTCGACAACGAGATCGCCGTCAAGTTCTTCAAGCGGTTCGCCAACGCCGGCATGGTGATCCAGCAGTCGCCGCTGCCGAAGTCCACCCAGGAGCTGGTGTCGCTGCGGGCCAGCCAGGTCAACGGTTGCGGTTGGTGCATCGACATGCACACCAAGGAGGCCGAGGCGGCTGGCGAAACCTCCGTCCGGCTCCACCTGGTCGCCGCCTGGCGCGAGTCCACCGTCTTCACCGAGGCCGAGCAGGCCGCGCTGGCGCTCGCCGAGGAGGGCACCCGGCTCGCCGACGCCCACCAGGGCGTGTCCGACGAGACCTGGGCCCAGGTACGCAAGCACTACGACGACGACCAGATCGCCGCGTTGATCTCCCTGGTCGCCCTGATCAACGCCGCTAACCGGCTCGCCGTGATCGTGCACCAGCGGGGAGGTTCCTACCAGCCCGGCATGTTCGCCGCCGCGTTCGACCACTGACTCACCGACAAAGCCGGCCCGGCCCAGGATCAGCCGATCCCGGGCCGGGTCCAGGCGCGGCCCGGGTGTCCCTCGCGCTTCCTACAGACTTGATGTCGTAAACGATTCGGCCGTCGGACTCAGTTGAGCCCTGGGCGTAGGACACCGACCTGCTCGATGTGGGCGGCGATGGCGCCGACGAAGGCGGCGAACCCGATCTCGGGGTCGGGCTGCCGAATCGGCGCTTCAGGCTCCCGGGACGAAGTGACAAGGCAGGTGGCGTCGTACAGGCCCGCGCTCATCAGGCGCTTGCAGAGGATCGCGTACCGGTCGAGGTATGACGTGTCGACGAAGACCGGGTCGACCGGCAACGTGCCGCTCCGGGTCCTGCCCTTGCGGGTCGAGCCGGCCGCCTCTTCCAGCAGAAGCACGTAGCCGAGCCACGGTCGAAGCGGGCCGAGCAGACCATGCTCGTACGCCCGCCGCACGTCGACGGCGCTCCCTATCGCCTCTTCGTGGATTTGCAACGCACGGCGTCGGGCGGAAAGCCGGCGTCGCGGAAAACGTTTGCCAGCAACTCGGTCAGCGCGTCGAGATGCGCCCCGCCCGTGACCGCGCCTCGGCCACCGGTGTCCGCCTTGCCGGACAGCAGCTTCTTCGCGGCCTGCGACTCTCGAACCGCCCAGGAGTTACGAACCGCCTCCTCGAACGCCCACTGATCCATCGAGCACATCCCCCGAGTCCTCAATCCCGTACACGCGCAGCGCAACCTCCGTCGCCGCGCGCGTATCCCGCTTGGCGAACGCGGCGGCGAGCGCAGCACGGTCGGCGGCCGAGATGGTCTCGGGCCTTGGGACACGGATCCGACGCAGATACTGGGCTTGGAACCGAAGGGTGCCGCCACGCATCCTAACCGCGTAAGCCTCCACAAAGGCCTGTGCGACACGGGAGAGCAACAGTCCGCCCAGGACTCGCAAATCCCAGGCGTCGGAGACGATGTAGTACAGGTTGTGATGCGGGTAGAAGCCACCCTCGTCCAGGACGGGATGAATGGTGGTCTTCATGTCCGGGAGGAGCAGCTTCGGGCGGGCAATCAGGGAGTGGTCGACCTTGTCGATCGTCTTGTACCAGTGCGCGGGCCGTTTGCCGGCGACGTGCCGGCGCTTCAGGGTGGCGGCGTGCCGCTGGTAATACGCCCGCAGGCGCGGCAGGGCGTCCAGGTCCACGAGTTGCCCGTCGGCATCCCAGGGGTTGACAAGATAGTGGCCGGACCACGACAGCGTGCCCGACGTCGTGTCGCGGACCATCGACAGCGGCAGCAGCCGTCGCGGCTCGACGTCCGCGTCCGTGGTGATGAAGACGCCGTCGGCACCCGTCGCCACACCGATGCCGACCCGGGTGCCGGTCGCCGGGTCCTCCAGGGGGGAGAAGCGGTCGTTCAACGCCTCGATCAGGGCGAGCCGGGCCGGGGAGCCGGACGGCCAGGAGTCCCCGCCGTCGAACCAGTGGGGTAGGCGGGCGATCTCGTAGCGGTCGTCCGCCCGGGGTGAGGACTCCGGGTTGGCGATCCATTCCACCAACTCGAGAGCGTCCGCAGGTCCGAAAGACCGTCGGGTGTCCGCTACGGCGACGGCCGCCTGCGGGGCGCGGCGCAGCACGGTGACCGCCGGGTAGGCCGCGACCTGCTCCTCGAACGCGTCCACGTCGTGCATGGTGACGGCGACGTCAACGCTGTAACCAGTGGCGATGAGTTCCCGCAGATGCCGGCCGTACTGGTTGCGCATCCAGCGGTCGGCACAGATGTACGCGAGTACGCCGCCCGGTTTCAGCGAGCGCAAACCACGCTCATAGAAGCCGACGTAGAGATCGGAACGGCCGGTCATGGTGGGACACGCGGCGCGGTAGGCGAGCATGCGATCCGCCGGCACATCTTCCAGCCGTACGTATGGCGGGTTGCCCACGACGAAGTCCACGCCCCCGGCGACCTGCATCTCGAGGAGGTAGTCGCCCTGCCGCACCCACGCCGCCGCCACCTCGCCCGCCTCTGCGAGCGACCAGCCTTCATCGACCAGCACCTGCCGTATCAGCCGGCGGCTGGCCGCCACGTTGGGTGCCAGCAGGTCGAAGGCGCGCAGTGCGCGCTTCGCGTCCAGCAGGGGGCGGTCGTGCTTCCGGCACGAGGCGCTGACGCGGGCCGCCATCGAGGCCAGGAAGGCACCGCCGCCACAGGCCGGTTCGACCGCCACCAACGCGGCGAGATCTCGGTCGGGGGTGTAGCCAGCCAGGTCAAGGATCAGATCGACGACCCAACGGCGAGTGAAGACCTCGCCGTGCATGAGCTGTCGCGCCTGACCTGCCACCGCGTCCATCCGACGAGCATAGGACAGACGGCTGGTCGCCAAGCCGGCCAGGAAAGCGCGACACGGCGCCGGAGCGGCGTCAGCGCATCCTCGTCAGGCGCGGATATGCAGACACCATCGCCGGGAGCGATCGAGCCGGGAGTGACTGTCCCTCGCACTCGCTACAGACCTGATGTCGTAAACGACTCAGCCCAGCCGTCACCGCCCTCAGGACTCGGCGACGAAGACGCCGCGGCCTGGGCGGCCGACCAGCACGCCCTGCTCCCGCAGCTTCGCCACCGCCCGGCTGATCGTGGACTGCGAGACGTCATACGCGTCTGCCAGCGCCCGCCCGGAGGGCAGCTGCGAGCCGGGCGGGTACGTCCCGTCTTTGATCTTGCTCATCAGATCGTCGAGCAGCTCGTCCATTGTGGGTGGAATAGGCACGTCAGGCCCCTTGCAGTCGGTTGGCCCGCCCAGTATCGATCAACCGCTCCGGCACAGGCAACGCACGTAGCACGGGTGACACAGGTGAATCACTGACTCAGAGACATGCTTGACATAGGTGACTCGGTGGCAATACCGTCACTCCTGGTGATGCGGTGCTGCTGCGGTCGGTTGGCGCCTCTCGTACCGGTCTCGCATCGCCGTCGAGACCTCACCCTCCGCGCTCCCCCGGCGCGGGCCCTGCTGCCGTACCCGAGCCAAGGCCGCAGGGCGGGGCGGTCTCCGTCGACCGCAACCGGCGGAGGCCGCCCCTTCCAGCACGATGCGATCCGACGAAGGGCGGTCCCCGTGCGCAACCTGATCCGTCGGCTGGCGGGCCGACGCGAGGAACAACGTCCGCCGGAAGCAGGCCAGCACAAACTCCCTCTGCGGCCCTGGCAGATCCGCGAGCGGCATTTCAACGTACGCCGGAAGGGCCTCGACCCGGTCGAGATCCGCGCCTTCCTGCACCGGGTGGCCGACGAGCTCACCGTCGCGCAGACCGCCCTGGTCGCAGTGCGGGAGGAGAACGTACGCATCAAGGATGCCCTGCGCACGTGGCAGAGCGCCCAGGCGGCGAAACGGCACTACCGATGACCGAACGTTGGGTGATCCACCTGCCGGTCAGCGTGCCCGACCTGCACCGCGCCCGGATCTTCGCCCGTACCGCCGCCCGGTTGTTGGCCCAGCTCAGCGCCCGGATCGAGCCGGGCGGGGTGACCGTGTCGACCGAGGACCAGCAGTGCGTACGCCATTGGGTTTTCTGTGATCGGCCGTTGCCCGACGGCGGCGGGCGGTGTGCGCTGCCGGTCGACCACAGCTCGCCCTGCGCGCGGCGCGCACCGTGGCTCAACCGCCGCCGGTGACGACGACCCGTCGCAGGCGCCCGGGAAGCCTGAGTCGTTTACGTCATCAGGTCCAAAGGCAGAGTGGAGCGGACCTCGGCCCGCTCCCGGCACCCGCGGCGGCGATGTGCGCGGTCAACGACAGCGCGCCCAGCCGGCCGGCGGTCGTCCTACGCCACGGCGCTGCCGGCGGTGGCCGTCACGGGCGGCGGCGGCGCAGATAGCGGGCGCGGCGGCCGGCGTCGCGGAACCCGAGCCGCCGGTACAGGTCGGCGGCCGGGTTGTTGTCGTTCACGCAGAGCCACGCCTCCCGCGCACCATCGTCGGCCAGCGCCCGCAGCGCGCACCCCACCAGGTACGCCCCGACCCGCCGGCCCCGCCAGTCCGGTACGACGCCCACCTGGTCGATCCAGTTGTCGATGATGTTGACGAAGCCGACCGCCGTGCCGTCGGGGCCGCGTGCGAGCAGCGACAGGTCCGGCCGGTATTCGTCGTCCTCGCGCAGGTCGCCCAGCCATTCCTCGGCGGTGGGCGCGGCGAAGCCGGGCCGGTCGGCGAAGGACGCGCTGTACGTCTCGAACAGTTCGGTATCGAGCGTCACCGGCTCGGTCTTCACCCCGTCGGGGCGGGCGACGTCCGGGAGAGCGTCGAGGTCGTGCCGCAGCACCCACTCGGTGAAGGTCCGCTCGAAGCCGCGCGCCGTGAAGAGGGCGTCCGCGCCCGCGTTCCAGGACTCGGTGGTCAGCAGCAGGTCGGCGTCGCCGGCCTGCGCCTCCGCCCAGCTCAGCAGTCGGCCGCCGAGGCCCCGCCCACGCCAGGCCGGATGCACCAGGCCGGTGCTGGTGGCCGGCACCCGCCCGGTGCCAACCCCCACGGCCGCGACCAAGCCGCCGTCGTGCCAGGCACCGAGGGTACGCGTCTGGAGCAGCCGCGCCCGCAGCAGCGGAGGACGGGCGAACAGCGGCAGCCCACCGTCCACGGCCAGGCACGCCTCGGCCAGTTCGGTCAGCTCCGCGAGGTGCTCCTCGCCGAACTCTTTCCAGATCAGCACGTCCGTTCACTCCTCAGGATCGCGGGGCACCTGCGGCGTCGAGCGCCTCCAGCAGCGTCCGCAAGCGGCGCTCACGGCGGAACCGTCCCTCGAAGAGGCCGATCTGCCAGGCGGCCGGGCTGTGTACGCGGCTGCGCCAGTGTTCGGCCAGCTTGCGGGTGTCCTCGTGCGCGGTCAGCGCCTCCGCTACCGCAGGCGGCAGTTCGAGCACGAGGATCGGGCTACCGGGCCTGTCGCGCTCCACGCGGACGCCCCTGAGCGCACCGGCCGGCAGCCGCACGTCCCACCAGTCCGGGTCCTCAGGGTCGGCGCCGGCCAGTTCGTCGGCCCACACGCCGCGCAGCCGGCCGCGGATCTCCCCGTCGGCGATGGAGAGCATCGGGTATCCGGCGCCGTAGCCGTACCAGGTGCCGGCGCCGATGCTGACCAACAGGTAGATCAGGGGGATGGCCAGCGCCACGGCAGGCGCGGCGACGACCGGTATCCACAACGTCGGCTGACCCATCGGCGCGGTCGCGAGCAGAAGCAGAGCCACGACGACGGCCAGCCCGAAAATCCCCGCAAGGGTCACCGGGCGCATTCGGTAGCCGGCTCTGATCGGCCGCAGCGTAGCGAGCACGCGCAGCATCGGCCGGCGCATGCGCAACTCCGGTGCCTGGATACTCATGGCTAGCCGAGGTTGACGCGCAGCTGTTCGAGCTTGTCCCGCTGCGCGTCGACGAGCCGCTGATACTGGGCGACCTGTTCCCGGGCCTGGCGGACGGCGTCAGTGCCGTACGCATCGGCGCCCTGGGTCAGCTGCGCGACCACATCGGCCAGGTTGGCGCTGGCCGCGTCGGCGGCCCGGCCGACGGCGGCGAGGATGGCCTCTCGCAGCTCATAGGTCTGCATCCGCCGGGTCTCCGCGGCCAACTCGATGTCGACAAGGCGGCCGCTCGCGCCGCACGTCGCCCGCACCAGGCCCGCGTCGTCGGCCCCCTCACCGGTGAGGTTCTGCATGCTGGCGGCGAACCGGTTCGCCTGCTCAGCCATGCCCTCGATGAGGCGTCGTACGTCTGGGTCGGTCACGAAGACTCCTTCCCGTGGGGTCAGGCGAAGTTCTCGCCGACATGGAACTCGGTCAGGTCGGGCGTGCCCTTGACACCGTCGTCCGGCAGCGCCATCAGCTTCAGGAAATCCTTGGCGAGCCCGTTGATGACCGCCAGGACCAGCCCGCCCAGCGAGGCCACCGCCGCAATGATGGTGGTGACGGAGCCGGCCACGACCGCCCCGGTTGCCTCGATGATCGGCTCGAGCACGACGGCGGCGCCGGGCACGAGCTCGGCGGCGCGCATGGCGATCAGCCAGATCAGGAACGGCGCGGTCATCGCACCCAGGGCCAGCCACAGGCCGCTGAGGGCGATCTCCAGGGAGTGCAGGGCCTCGCCCAGGGTGTGGATGTACGCGCCGAGTTCGTCCAGGTGGGCCTTGAGCTTGGTGGCCATGATGACGAAACTGTCCTTGCCCTGGCCCTTCCAGGTGCCGGTGGCCGCCGAGCAGATCTTGTCGAAGTTCGCGTTGAGGGCCTTCTGCAGCTGGTCGCCATGGCGGATCAGATCGGCACCGGCCTGGGCGATGCCGACCGGGTTGGCCACGAACAGCACGGCGCCGGCCACGCCGATGATGAACGTCGGGCACAGCGCCGCGCAGGCCGACATGCTGCCGAGGATCGCGCCGATCTCCACCAGTGTGATCGAGGCGGCTGCGGTGGCGAGCACCCCCGGATCCTGAGCCAGCTGGGCCACGCCCGTCCTGCCGTAGGCGTCGGCGAAGCCGCTCACCGACGCCGGCGTGCCACCGAACCCGCTGACGTGCAGGTCCTCCGCGCGCTCGTACTGATCCGCGACGACGCCGAGTTTCGCGCCGATCTGCCGGCACACGTCCGCCGCGCCTTGCACGTCCTTGACCAGAAACTCGACGCGCTGGATGTAGATTGCCTCGGCCGGCGACAGCGCGATGCCGAACCCGGGCGGCTCGACGACCGCGTCGCGGGCGATCTCGTCCGCCTTGTGCGCGTAGTCATCCGCGACAGTGGTGCCGAGGGTTCGCCCGTGCAGGCGAACGTCGTCCGGGTCCACAGCGAAGTCACCCATGCCGCCCTTCCTCTCCTTCTCAAAGCACGCGGGTGGGCTGCTCGGCGGCGATGCGGGCGTCCCGGCGGGCGGGGGCCAGGTTCGCGCAGATCACCACGGACGCGCCGGCGGCGAGCGGGGCGAGGAGCCACTTCAGCGGCTGCTCGTGCTCGGCCGCGTCGACCAGGAGCCGGTCACCGGCCCGCAGGTCGAGCTGTTCGGCGATTTCCGTCGCGAGTCGCCGCCAGGCGCCGTAGCTGGTGCCGTCGGGGCTGGCCGGGTCCCATGGGCGGACGGCGGTGTAGTCGGGCGGGGTGTCGGTGTGCCGCAGCACCTCGCTGGACCAGTCGAGCCAGCCGACGGGCACGTCGGCCAGCGGCCCGGGACCGGTGCCGACGAGATAGCGGTGCACCCCTTCGGGCACGTCCTCCAGCCAGTCGTCGAGGCGTTCCGGGGTCACGAACACCGCGTCGTACGGCCGGTCGCCGCCCGGTTCGAGGACCGGCAGCCCGGCGGTGGCCCGCGGCCGGAACGACACCGCCATGCCGACAGACCAGGCGCCGATCAACACCGCGGCGGTACGCCAGTGCGGCGGCAGCAGCACCGCGACCCGGCTGCCGGGGCCCAGCCCGCACCCGTCCCGCAGCAGGCTCGCGCTGCGCGCCGCCCAGCGGCCGAGCTCCGGCGCGGTCAGCTCGACCCGTTCGCCGGTCGCCTCGTCGTAGTAGGTGAGCAGCGGGGACCCGCCCTCGCTCAGGGCGTCGGCCGCTAGGGCGACGGGTGTGCGGTCAGCCATCGGGAAACTCCTCCCTGCCGGTCAGCCCACCCTAACGACCCGCCCGCCGCCGATCGACAGCCCGCTGACGGTGAAACAGTGGGGACCGTGCCGGACAGGTAGAGGTTGTGACGAAGTTGAAGCCGGATCGAGAGTTGCGCTTCCGGGCGCTGTACGCCGAGGCCTACCTCGACGTGCTGCGCTTCGCCCAGCGCCGCGTGCACCCCAGCCAGGCCGAGGACGTCGTCGCCGACGCCTTCCTGGTGGCGTCGCCAGCCGGGCATAGGTGTCATCGTTTGCGCTGGTGGGCCAGTATCACATTGCCTTGGCACCGGTGACTTCCTACCGCTGGCTTGAGTAGTACGCGGGCGCGAGGAGGCGCCCGATGGCTACCTCGCGCACGCCTGCCGAGGCGGACACGTTGGCCAGGTCGTGGGTCTTGTCGCAGGCGGTGGCGAGTCGTTCATCGTGAGTGGCAATGATGACCGTGGTGCCGTTATCGGCGAGCTGTCGCAACAGTGCGGTGACACTTTCTCGGTTGCCCGCGTCGAGAGAGGCTGTCGGCTCGTCGGCGTAGAGGACGTCGGCGCGCTTGTAGATCGCTCGGGCGATCGCCAGGCGTTGTTTCTCGCCCCCGGAGAGGTGGGCAGCGAGTTCCGCGCTGCGGCCGGTCAGGCCTGTGCGTTCCAAGGCAATGCCGAGGCGTCGCTGGTCGGCGGGCAGACGCCGGCCAAGAACGCTCATCTGCATGGTGACGTTGAACCCGACGGTCTCGTCGTCGATCACGCCGTAGTCCTGCTGGACGAAGGCGGCGTGGTGGCGCCAGAACTTCCGCCGTGCCGAATCCTTCCAGCCGGTGGTCTCGACACCGTCGATGCGCACCTGTCCGCAGGTGGGCTGCTGGAGCAGGCCGAGGCACTGCAACAGGGTGGTCTTCCCGCACCCGCTCGGGCCGATGAGGGCAGTCATCTGCCCGCTTTCACAGGTGACTGCGACGTTGTCGAACACGGTGTGAGAGCCGATGCAGACTCCCACTCCTCGGGTTTCGATAAGCATGTGCGTATCGCCTTTCTGTCGGTGGCTGGATGCGAGTGGGCTAGACGGTCCTGTTGATAACGACGGAGAACGTCCATCTGCGCGCAGCGAAGTGGCACATCGCGGAGATCGCCAGTCCCAGGACGCCAGCGGCGATGATCAGAGGCGTTCCGGGCAAGTCACGCCACAGCGTGAGCGTCACGATGGCTGCCACGAGCGCCAGTCCTACCGCGACTTCGGGGGCCAGCCGGTTGGCGAGGATGCGCACCGCCGAGGTGCCGGCCAGGCGCAGCTGGTAGTCCCGACGGATGTTCAATACGGCTGAGATGACGCTACCGACCGCAGCGCAGATCGTCATCGCAGCCAACAGCGCGGCCAGGGAGATGCTGTGCAGCCATGCGAAGTAGGCCAAGAATTCAGCGCGAAGCAGCCCGTCTTCGGCCAGGTACTGCACCCGCACCGCGCCGGTGAGCCCTTCATCGGCCACCAACTGCTGGGTTGGCTCGAGGCCGGTGAAGGTCAGGTTCGACGAGGTGGCGGAGGAGGCAAGGAAGTCTTCGTTGAACATCCTCAGTTCGGGCACGACCGCCAGGAAAACCCGGTCGAAGAAGATCAGCTGTCCACTGCCGCTTTCGGCCACCGGCAGCGCCAGCTCACCGTCGAAGCGGTAGTAGCTCACCGCCTCGACGAGCTCGCTGGGGTCGGCGCTGGGCTCGCGTTGCCAGATCTGAAGGCTCGGCAGAAGGAAGCTCCGCACCGCCTCGGGCAGATCACCGACGGAGATTGCGGTGAGTTCAGCGTCGTCGGTCTCGACCAGGTCCAACCACCGCTGGGTGACCAAGGCCAGGCCGCCGTAGCTCTGGCGTCCCTGCCCGCCGAGGTCGAGGTAGTCCGCTGACCACGCGTGCGACAGGCTCACCGCGCCGTCCTGCTCGGCCCGCAGCGCCACGGCGGTGACCGGGCCCTTGATCTCGTTGAACTCGCCGTCGGTGGCGCCTAGTTGGAAGGTCAAGCCGACCTGGTCTGCCAGCAGGCGCCACTGAGCCTGCTCGTCAGCGGCCGCGGTAGCCGCACGCATCGCACCGTAGGCCGGGGCCACCGTGGAGATGACCAGAACGAACGTCAGTGCCTTCAACGCGGTGGCCACAGGCCGGTAGCGACGCACGGCCGGCTCACGTCGGGCCAGCGCTGCCGTCTTCGGCCAGGAGACCACCGACAGCACCACGACCGCCGCTAGGGTGGCGAAGACCACCAGCAGCTGTAGCAGCGCCAGGGTGGTCAGGAAATACGGCAGGAACCGGGACCCGTGAGCGAACCCGACATAGGCAGCAGAAGCCGCGTGGACCGCGAGCGCCGACAGAGTGATCGGCGCCATCAGTCCGATGATGTCTTCGACCACGATCCGGCTCGGTGCCGCCCCGGCCAGTACCCGAAGCGCACGTTGACGGGCACGGGAGGCTAGCCAGTAGACCGCTACGGCCACGAGCAAGACCACCGTGGCAATGAAGCAGGCGGCGAACGCCCCTTCGATAGCGATCATCCGCACCGTCGCGCCGTACCCGTCCGAGTTCCAGAACTGGCCTACCTGCCGCTGTGTCAACCACTCCTGCAGATGGACACGCCCTGCCTCGTCACCAGTGATCAGGTAGTGGCCATCGGCGAGCGAATGCTGCAAAGCCTCCGGTCCACGCACCTGCGCGTCTGGCAGGTCCCCGAAACGCACGAGGCGCGCCGGCAGCGTTCTGTGCTCGCCCACCACGGTGAGCACCTGGCCGGACTGATCGGCCCCCAGGTCACCTGTCACCTTGACCAGCCCCAGGTTCAGGTCGTCGCTCAATCGGCTCAGCTCGGCCAAGGCCTCCTGGTCACTCAGTCCCGACTCGCTGAACTCCAGCGTCACCGCCGCCGATGCGCCCGATTCCAGCGGCAACGAGCGGTCCCGAAGGTCGGTGAACACCGCCGCGAGTACTCCCATCAGCGCGAACACGACCACAGCAACGCCGGCCACGACTCGGCTGTGTAGTGACCTCAATTTGCTCTGCCGTCCCTTCGTCCGGGTTCGTTGAGTCGGCCGGCTCCTGGCCCGTCTCAACCTCTGCGTACATTCAACGTGGCTTCGTTGTGCCCGCCATCGGACCGTGGCCCGGCATTTTCTCTGACGTAGGCCTGAGGTCTGTCAGACCTGAGACCGATGCCGTTACTGGTGGCCTGGGTATCATTGGAGGATGAATGAGCGCCGCGTGTGCCGGGCACGCATATTGCCGGTCGTGGTCGCTGTGATCCTCGTCGTGATGGCGGTGTCTTTTGTCTTCGGTCTCACCGCCCGTAATTCGGCAATGGTTGCTCTAGGTGGCGCTATCGCAGTCATCATCTGGGCTCTACTCGAACTCCGTAGGGAAAGGGCGCACCATGAAGCCGATCTCGCCAGGTGGGAGGCTTCTCAAACAGTGTTGGCCGAACGCGTGCGGATTGCCCGAGAACTGCACGACATCGTGTCCCATGGACTAGGGATGATCACGGTTAGGGCAGCAACCGCTAGGCACCTACATTCCCAACGATCGGATGAAGATCCAAGAGCGGCGGAACGGTCGCTCCTGGAAGCTCTTGACGACGTAGAGGAGGTCAGCAGGCAAGCAACTGTAGAATTGCGCCGCATGCTCCAAGCTCTACGCAATCCCGATGAAATAGCCCCGCGGCACCCCACTGAGAACTTGGAGTCCTTGCCCGCGATCATCGCTGATGCGGAATCTTCCGGACTCGATATCGACCTAGATCACCCTGACCTGGGAGTCGTATCACTTGGTACGCAGGTGGTAGCCTGCGCAGTCATACGCGAGGGCCTGTCCAACGTCATCAGGCATGCTGGCCCCACCCGCGCTCAGGTGTCCCTCTCCCGTGAGAACGATACGGTAATAGTGATAGTCGACGATGAAGGACCCGGTACGGGATGGTCCAGCCAACCCGGAGCCGGTCACGGTCTCATGGGCCTGCGCGAGCGGGTCAAGAGCGTCGGTGGAACGCTTGAAGTTAGGCCCCACGGTTCCGGCTACCGCCTCTGGGCCACGATCCCCAGTGGTGCATGATGACCCTTTCCGCTGATGTAGCCAAGGTGGTTTTGGTCGATGACCACCTCCTTCTGCGCCAAAGTCTCGCTTCCCTCGTCGACGCAGATCCACATCTCGCTGTAGTGGGCCAAGCTAGCGATGGAATCGAAGCAATCGACACCATTAGCGCCAGTCGACCTGACGTGGTCCTCATGGACGTCCGGATGCCACGACTCGATGGAATCGAGGCAACCAGGCGCCTCTGTCGAAACACAAACCTTTCCCACACCCGGGTACTTGTGCTGAGCATGTTCGAGCTCGACGAGTATGTCTACCAGGCAATACGGGCCGGAGCCAGTGGATTTCTCCTCAAAGACACGCGTCCTAACGAACTGCTCGACGCCATCAAGCGCACCCACGCCGGAGAATCCCTCTTCGCCCCCACAATTTTGACTCGACTTATTGAGCACTATATAAGCATCGCACCACAAAGTGCCGACCAGGAGGCCGCCGGTCGATTGGTGGCGAATCTGACAAGCCGCGAGACCCAGATTCTTGAACTGATAGGACGAGGGTTGTCAAATGAGGAGATATCTCAACATCTCACCATTTCGATCAAGACTGTGAAGACCCACGTCTCGCATCTACTGAGCAAACTTTCTGCACGAGACCGTACGCACCTCGTCATCGCCGCCTACAACGCCGGTCTCGTCAGGCCACTACACCGGAACCGCGAAGTCTCCGACTGAGAATGCCGGTATCGGGTAGACGGCGCGGACCTCACCCGCCGTCCGCCACAGATCCGGACGTAAGCCTTCCGACATGAACTCCCACGACAGCGGAAGTCGCGCGCTGCTCGTCTGGCTGAGCTGAGCACCTCGCCTGCGGTGTACGGCCTGGTCGCCGGCCGTTTGCCCGCCGCGCCGGCGGAGACGCGGGCTAGTTCCGGAACTTGAAGTACTCCCAGTAGCTGTAGGTGGCCAAGTTCGCGGTGCTGCCGCCGAACTTGGCCCGCACCCGGTACGGGACGCCGACCGTCCGCTTTCCGGTATAGGTGTACTTGCCCACGCTGGCGGAGTTCAGCTTCAGGCACTTGCTGGTCGACACCGTGCGCCACTTGCCGGACTTGTACGCCTGCACCGTGTAGTACATGCACGTGCCCTTGTTGTTCGGCGTGACCCAGCTCTTCGTCACCGGGTTGGCTTTCCTCTGGAAGACCCGATATTTGCCCGACCTTTTCACGGCCGGGGAGACCAGCGCCACGTCCACCTTCGCCGGCGTCGTGACCACCTGGGTGGCCGTGGCGGGTGCGTACCGGTGATCCCCGGCGAAGGTCGCGGTGAAGGTGGTCCTTTTGTGGATCAGGTGGGTGGCCGTCAGGTTGCCGGACGAATTCACCGTGCCGCACTTGAGTGTCATCCGGCCCTCGCCATAGGACTGGGCGTACAGGCAGACCTGCCGGTTGGTGTACGTGGTGCCCAGGAAGGCGGTCACGGTCACGGGTGGCGCCCAGTTCTTGGGGTCCGCCTTCGTCGTGAGGCGCAGGGTGGCGGGGTCGTGGGAAATCCGCACGGTGGCCGATCGGCTCGACCCGTCGACAAAGGTGTCGCCCGCGAAGGTCACGGTGTAGGTGTTACTGCCGCCGACCAGCGGCGTGTCGGTGAAGGAGAACTCCCCGGTTGCGGTGGTCGTGACCGCGGGCAGCGTACGGCTGCCCGTGTCGTCCTTCCGCATCACGTGGAGAGTCCACGGCGGCGATCCGGGCGCTCCGCTGAACGTCAACGTGCCGCTGATGGTGAGCTTCGCGGCACGGGCGCCCGTTGAGGGCGTGGAGAGGGTGAGCGCCGACGTGGCACCGGTCATCCAGACCGTGGCCGATCGGCTGGCGGGCGCATGCGTCCCACTGCCCGGGTAGGTGACCGTGTAGGTGTTGTTGCCGCTGTGGGTCGGCGTGTCGGTCAGGGAGTAGCGGCCGTTGGCCTCGGTGGTCACGTCCGACAGGGCATGGGTGCCCGAGGCGTCGCGCCGCGACACGTGCAGCGTCTGCGGGGACGACAACCCGTCGCTCGGGAACGTCAGCCACCCGCTCAGCGCCAGGGTCCTGCTCTGGCCGGTAGCCGGTGCGTACAGCTCGACCGAGGATTCCCTCCGGGTGAAGTCCGGCAGCAAAAGCAGGATCGGGTTCCGCCCAGAGCGGTCGGTGACGACGGCGTAGAGCATGTTGTTGCCGGCGCCGACCGCGAGACCGTGGCGGTGCAGTCGGACGGCGGACCGAAGCTCGTAGGTGCGTACCGAGGTCCCGTCCGTCCGCCTGACCCCGATCGTCGAGGCACTGTCGACCGCGCCGGCACCGAGGACGACAAAGGCGCCGTCTCGGGACGTTGTCACGGCCACCGGTGACCGGTCACTGTGGTAACGGCCTGCTGGCGAGAGATCCGCCGTCCAGTACGCCAGGTGGTAGCTCGCGAACACGTCGGAGTCGCCGGGCTGCCTGACATTGGAGCAGGCCAAGATCAGTTTGCGACCGTCGGGCGTCAGTGCCGCGTTCTGGAGGCCGAGGCACTCCTGCCACGATTCATCGGATTCCACCTTTGCCGGGGCCCCGGACGAAACATCGAACAAGGTCAACCTGGTCGGGCCGCCGGTCGACTTGATGCCGGACTGGTCGACCGCGAGCAGGAGGTCCGGGTTACCCGAAGTGCTGCGGAGTAGCGGCGGGGCGGTGTAGCCGTCGTCGAGCGGCAGGTTCAGGGCGATGACCGGCGTCGGTCCGCTCACGTCGAGCGAACCCAGCTTGAAGCCGGGGGCCGTGCACCCGTACCCGAAATAGATCTTTCCCCCGGCCCGCGCCAGTCGGGTCGGGCAGGTGCCGGCGCCGATACTGTGCCGACGCGTCTCGGTCAGCGTCTTGGTGTCGAGAGCGGCGATGGCGTCCGCGTCGGCCAGAGCCACGTAGAGCGTCGAGCCGTCCGGGCTGAGCAGCATACCGCTGGCACCCGGCAGCCCCGGAATCGTCCGCTGCGAGCCGCCGGACAGGTCCGTCAACCGCAACCCCGACCGACCCCGCCCGAGGCTGAAGAACAACCGCCCGTGGGCCGAGTCGACGACCATCTCATCGAACGCCTCGATGCCGAGTCCGACCTCGTTCTCGTAAACGGGCGGCTCGGGAGCCGGCGGTATCGCCACGCCGGCTCCCGGCGACGACACCACGACGAACGCGGCGCCGAGCACCGCGACCATGAGGCGTGCGATCAGCTTCCGCCGCACGTCCCACCTCCCACCCGTACGGTCAAGAATCGACACGCGTGCCCGATTCTGGACAAGCCTAGAGATCAGGTTGGGGCAAGCCAAGACCGTTTGTTAACAGGGGGCCTCGCCGCTACCGGAGGCGTTAATAAGGTGCCCTTCCTTACCCGGGCAACTCCGGGCCGCCGTCGAGGAGTGGGGCGAGTAGGTCACCCGACTTCTCCACCCGCTTGAGCACCTCACTCGCGGTGTACGGCTTGGTCGCCGGCCGTTTGCCCGCCGCACCGGCGGAGACCTCGTCCCAGGTCAGTGGCGTCGACACCGCCGGCACCGTCTGGGCGCGCAGGGAGTACGGCGCGACCGTGGTCTTGGCCGCGTTGTTCTGGCTCCAGTCGATGAAGACCTTGCCGGGGCGCAGGTTCTTCGCCATCTTCGACACGATCAGCTTGGGGTGCGCCTGCTCCAAGTCCTGGGCGATCCGCTTGGCGTACGCCGACACGTCATCGGAGGACTGCTTGCCGGCGATCGGGCAGCAGAGCTGCATGCCCTTCTTGCCGGACGTCTTCGGATACGAGGAGATCCCGTCGAGAGCGAGCCGGTCCCGCATCAGCAGGGCCACCTGGTGGCACTGCTTCAATCCGGCCGGGGTGCCCGGGTCCAGGTCGACCACCATCATGTCCGGATGTTCGCCGATCTTCCACTGCGGCGTGTGCAGTTCCAGGGCGGCGAGGTTGGCCAGCCATACCAGGGTGGGCAGGTCGTCGGCGACCACGTAGTCGATGGTCTCCCGCCCCTTGGTCGATCCGGGGGCGGGCAGGGTCTCGGTGCGTACCCAGTCGGGGGTGGCGGCGGGGGCGTTCTTCTCGAAGAACGAGCTGCTCTCGACGCCGTTCGGGAAGCGGATCCGGGTGAGTGCGCGACCTTGCAGGTGCGGCAGCAGCACCGGGGCGATCCGGGTGTAGTAGTCGATCACCTCGCCCTTGGTGAACCCGGCTTTCGGATAGAGGATCTTGTCCAGGTTCGACAGTTCCAGCGCACGTCCCTCGACGTCCACCTTCAACCGGTCAGCTGGCATCCTCGACCTCCTCGGGCGGCTTGTCAGGGCGCAGGCGCAGGATTCGGGGGAAGCGCAGCCGCCCGTCTGGGGTGCGCTGGCCGTACTTGATCTCCACCACGATCCGGGGGGTCACCCAGATCGCACCGCGGGCATCCTCACGCGGCACGTCCCCGGCGAACGGCGACGCGGCGGTGCGCAGCGGTTCCAGCTCGCGCAGCAGCTCGCGTTCGAGGGCCGCGCCGATGCCGCCGCCGACCCGGCCCCGGAAGGTGAGCCGCCCGTCGGGCCGGGGCACCCCGACCAGCAGGCCGCCGATCTTGCGCGCGCCGGGCCGCCAGCCGCCGACCACGAAGTCGCCGGTCACCTCCAGCTTGATCTTCAGCCAGTCCGGCGAGCGGACGCCGGGCCGGTAGGCAGAGTCGATCCGCTTGGCCATCACCCCCTCGAGGCCGTGTTCGCCGGCGGCCTCGTAGGTGGCCGGGCCGTCGGCGAAGGCGGGCGGCACCGCCCACCGGGCGGCTCCGAGCCCGAGCGATTCCAGCGCCGCGCGCCGCTCCCGGTAGGGGCGGCCGGTCAGGTCCTCGCCGCCCAACCGCAACAGGTCGAAGATCATGTACGTGACGGGGATGCTGGCCGCCAGGCGGGCCGCCTTGGTGGGGTTCCGCACGTGCATCCGCTCGGCGAGGGCGGTGAACGACGGCTGCCCGGCCTCGTTGAAGAGGACCACCTCACCGTCGAGCAGCGCGTCATCGACCTGCTCGGCCAGGGTGATCAGTTCGGGGTACGCGGTGGTGATCTCCGCGCCGGAGCGGGCGTACAGGTGCTTGTCGCCGTGGGAGATGTCGGCGAGCGCCCGAACCCCGTCCCACTTGAACTCGTACGCCCAGCCGCCATCGGCCGGGAGCTGCCCGGTCATCGCGAGCATCGGCTTCAACGGCGCGCCGGGCACATTCAGACTGTAGTTGGGCACGGAAGCGCGTGCATCCCGTTCGATCGTTTGCGATTCTGGTCAGAACCAGCGAGAGGAGCGCGGAATGCGGGCCATCTGGAAAGGAGCGGTGTCGTTCGGCCTGGTGTCGATCGGGGTGAAGGTCTACTCGGCCACCGAGGAGAAGGACATCCGCTTCCACCAGGTGCACCGCGACGACGGCGGCCGCATCCGCTACAAGCGCACCTGCTCCGTCTGCGGCGAGGAGGTCACCTACGACGACATCGCCAAGGGGTACGACATCGGCGGCGGCGAGATGGTCATCCTCACCGACGACGACTTCGCCGACCTGCCGCTGACCACCTCGAAGGCGATCGACGTGCTGGAGTTCGTCCCCGCCGAGCAGGTCGACCCGATCCTCTACAACAAGGCCTACTTCCTGGAGCCGGAGGGCACGGCCACCAAGCCGTACGTGCTGCTGCGCGACGCGCTTGCCGACTCGGAGCGGGTGGCGATCGTCAAGGTGGCCCTGCGTCAGCGGGAGCAACTGGCCACTCTGCGAGTACGCGAGGGCGTGCTGCTGCTCAACACCATGCTCTGGCCGGACGAGGTGCGTACCCCGGCCTTCGGTTTCCTGGACGAGGACCTGAAGGTCCGCCCCCCGGAGCTGGCCATGGCCAGCTCACTGATCGACTCGATGGCCGGGCAGTTCGAGCCGGACGCCTTCACCGACGATTACCGGGCGGCGTTGCAGGAGGTCATCGACGCGAAGATCGAGGGACGCGAGGTGGTCCAGCCGGAGGAGGAAGAGGCCGCGCCGGCCGCTGCGGTGGACCTCATGGCCGCGCTGAAGGCCTCGGTGGAGCGGGCCCGGGTCGCCCGGGGCGAGGCGCCGACGGCGGAGGGTGCGGCCGAGCCGACCCCGATCACCTCGGCGCGGTCGGCGCAGCAGGCGGCCAAGGCGGCGAAGACCGCGAAGGCGACCAAGGCGCCGGCGAAGAAGGCAGCCGAGAAGAAGGCCCCGGCGAAGAAGGCCGAGCCGATTAAGAAGCCGACGAAGAAGGCCGCGGAGAAGAAGGCGGCCAAGGCCCCCGCCAAGAAACCGGCCGAGAAGAAGGCCGCCCCCCGCAAGACGGCCTAACCGCCTCCGCAGGCGTTAAAAGGGGGCCCTTCCTTTCGCTTCGGCCGGCCGTAGGAGCGCTGCGGGCGTCTGGGCGGGTACCGTGTGCGCTGGTCTCGACAGCGGCCACCGAGCCGCCACCCACCCACCCAGCAGGGGAGTCGACGTGAGCGAGCGTGTGCAGGAGCAGTCGGCGGGCCAGAGCCCGGGCACCAAGGCGGAGCGGCGGCTGGCCGCCCAGCTGGCGGCGAAGAAGGCCGCCGAGGCGAGACGCCGCCGGCAGTCGATGCTGGGTGCGTTCGTCGGTGTCCTGGCGGTGGCCGCGCTGATCGGTGGCATCGTCTGGTTGAACAAGGGCGACGACACGAAGTCCACCGCCGGTTCGGCGGCGAGCCCCACCGCCCCGGCCGACTCGGGCACCGCTCCCGAAGCGCAGCTTCCCGCGGACCTCGACCCGGCGCTGAAGACGAAGCCGGAGGTCGGCGCGGGCCAGGGCGAGCTGAAGGAGCTGACCGTCACCACGCTGATCAAGGGCACCGGACCGAAGGTCCAGGCCGGCCAGGCGATCACCACCAACTACGTGGGCGTGCTCTACAAGGACGGCGAGCAGTTCGACTCCTCCTGGGACCGGGGCGAGCCGGCCACCTTCCCGATCGGCGTCGGGCAGGTCATCCAGGGCTGGGACCAGGGCCTGGTCGGCGTGTCGGTGGGTAGCCGGGTGCAGCTCGACATCCCGGCGAACCTGGCGTACGGCGACACCGGCAGGGTTTCCGGGCCGCTGCGGTTCGTTGTTGACGTGCTCGGCGCGCAGTAGGTCACAACAGGCTTCCTTCCGGTCACCCTCCGGCAGTAGGTTCGGGATCATCGCGGGCGGGTCACCCGTCCGCGATGACCTGCCGGACGACGCGGAGGTGCACGTGGCGGCGCTGGACGACCCTGGGCTGGCTCGGGCGATGTGGCGGCACTTCGAGCCGGTCCACGCGGTGACCTATTTCCACCCGCGGGCCCGGGCCGCGTACGAGGCGGTTGGGCTGCGCGGCTACTGGCGGGGCTACTTCGCCGGTCGGGCCGCCCCGCTCGGGTCGGTCGACGCGCCGACGGTGGTCGCCGCGTTCTTCGGCTTCGCGCCGAGCATGGTGGCCCGGGTCCTGCCCTCGGTGTGGCGGCTGGCCGCTCCGGAGGAGGCGCTGCGGGCCCGGCTCACCGGCGCCGTGCAGGCGCTCGCCGAGTTGACCTACGAGCTGCCCGAGGCGCACCTGGTCGAGGCGGCGGAGCTGCTGGAGGCGGCGGCCGGGCAGATCGAGACGGCCGGGCGGGTGCTCGGTGCGGCCAACGCCGCACTGTCTCGGGGGGAATACCCGCTGGCCCGGCTCTGGCAGGCCGCCACGACGCTGCGGGAGCATCGAGGCGACGGGCACGTCGCGGCGCTGGTCACCACCGGGCTGGACCCGGTCGAGGTGCTGGCCTGGCGGTGCCGGGTCGACCAGTCCCGGGAGTTTCACCGGATGGCGCGCGGCTGGACCGACGAGGAGTGGGTGGCCGCCGAGGGGCGGCTGATCGAGGGCGGCTGGCTGACCGCCGACCGGACGCCGACCGAGCAGGGCACGGCGACGTTCCGGGCGGTCGAGGAGGCCACCGACCGGGCCGCCCTCGGCCCGTGGCGGGCGCTGGGCGCGGAGCGTACGGCGCGGCTGGACGAGCTGCTTGAACCGATCTCCGGCCGATGTCGCACGATCATCCCGCCACAGGCCCCGATCGGGCTGCCCGCCCAGCGCGCCGCCTCCGAGGGCGCGCCGGCATCGGCCCGCTGACGTCCGCCCGGGCAGTCGGGCAGGATGGGTACGTGGTGGACGCGGTGCTCTTTGACCTGGACGGCGTGATCGTGGACTCCGAGCCGGTGTGGGAGGAGGTCCGGCGGGCGTACGTGGCCGCGCACGGCGGCACCTGGCAACCGGACAGCCAGCGCCGGCTGATGGGGATGAGCACCGGTGAGTGGGCCGCCTACCTGAGCGGCGAGCTGGACGTCGACCGCACCGCCGAGCAGGTCGCCACCGAGGTGGTCGCCGAGATGACCCGACGGTACGCGGCACACGTACAGCTGATCGACGACGCCGACGCGGTGGTGCGGCGGATGGCCGCGCGGTGGCCGCTGGGGCTGGCCAGTTCCTCCCCCACCCGGCTGATCGCGGCGGCGCTGGACGCGACGGGCCTGGCCGACTGCTTTGGCGCGACGCTGTCGACGGAGGAGACGGCGCGGGGCAAGCCCGCGCCGGACGTCTGGCTTCAGGTGGCGCAGCGGCTCGGCGTGGATCCGACCCGGTGTGTGGCGATCGAGGACTCCTCGAACGGGGTTCGCTCGGCGGCCGCCGCCGGGATGCGGGTGGTGGGGTGCCGCACGGGTCGTACCCGCTGGACCCCGACACCGAGGCGCTGGCGGCGGTGCTGCTGCCCTCGATCGACGCGCTCAGTCTCGAGGTGGTCGAGCGGCTCGGCTGACGCCGCCGCACGGCTTGCTCCTGACGCGGCGTCAGGTCATAGCGTCGCCTTCGTCGCCGCAGGTTGCGGCGATGCGAGAGGGAGTGGGACGTGGCGTCCACCTGGCGGATCGGCGAGCTGTGCCGGCAAACCGGGCTCACCGTGCGGACCTTGCACCACTGGGACCACGTGGGGCTGCTGCGGCCGTCCGCGCGCACGTTCGCCGGGCATCGGCTCTACGACGAGAGCGACGTGGATCGGTTGTACCGGATCGTCGCGCTGCGCGAACTGGGCCTACCGCTGGAGACCATCGGCGTGCTGCTGGACGGCCACGATGGCGGCGGCGGCCCGGAGCTGGCCGAGCTGCTCGGCGAGCACCTGGCGCACGTGGAGCGGCAGCTGGCCGCGCTGGGCGGCCTGCGTGACCGGTTGGTCGCGCTGGTGCCCGCCGTACGCGCCGCCGGGGGTGCCACGCCCGTCGACCTGCTCGCGCTGATCGAGGAGGTGACCAGGGTGGACGACACCATCCGGAACTACTTCAGCGAGGAGCAGCTCGCCGCGTTGGGCCAACGGCGGGAGCAGCTCGGTGAGGCGGCGATCCGCGACGTACAGGACGAGTGGCCCCGGCTGATCGCCCAGGTCCAGGCGGAGCTGGTGGCCGGAACCGACCCGGCGGACCCGCGGGTACGGGCCCTCGCGGCGCGCTGGATGAAGCTGCTGGAGGCGTTCCACGGCGGGGACCCGGGACTGCGGGACTCGCTCTACCGGATGCAGGCGGAGAACAGCGCGGAGATCGCCCGGGAGCACGGTGGCCCGACGCCGGAGCTGATCGAGTACGTGAAGCGGTCGGTGGCGGCGGGCTGAGCATCCCCGCAGGCGGGCCGACCGAACCGGAACCGGCCGGCCCGCCGTCCCACCCCTGCATCGCCGGCATGTCCCTGATCACACCTCTTCATCCCCCTACCGCCTCGTTATACGTTTTCTCGAACGCGCCGGATCGGCATGACCGGGGAATGGCCGGGTAGCGCAGCCGGTGGCGCACGTGTCGGCGGTGAAGGGACGGCGATGAGGGCGATCGTTTACGAACGCAACGGGGACGCCTCGGTGCTCCAGCAGGTCGAGCGTCCGATCCCGGAGCCGGGCCCGGGCGAGGTGCTGGTGCGGATGGCCGTCTCGGGAGTGAACCCCACCGACTGGAAGGCGCGGCGCCAGTGGCCGCTCCCGGTCGGCTGGCAGATCCCCGGGCAGGACGGCGCCGGGGTGATCGAGGCGGTCGGCGAGGGCGTCGACCAGATCCTGATCGGCGCGCGGGTGTGGCTCTGGGAGGCCGCCTGGCAACGCCCCTGGGGCACCGCCGCCGAGTACACGGTGGTGCCGGTCCGACATGCGGTCCGCCTCGGCTCGGCCTCCTTCGACCTGGGCGCCTGCCTGGGCATCCCGTTCCTGACGGCGCACCGCTGCCTGACCGCCGGCGAGTTCATGCCGGACAAGCTGCACGCGGGCGCGCTGAGCGACCACGTGGTGCTGGTGCAGGGCGGGGCGGGCGCGGTGGGCAACGCGGCGATCCAGCTCGCCCGTTGGGCCGACGCCTGCGTGATCGCCACGGTCAGCAGCCCGGAGAAGGCGCAGCTCGCGGCGGCGGCCGGGGCCAGCATCGTGATCAACTACCGGGAGCAGGACGTGGCCCAGGAGGTCCGCAAGATCGCGCCCGACGGGGTGCACACGATCGTCGAGGTCTCGGCGGCCCGCAACGCCGCGACCGACGTGCAGGTCCTGCGCAACGGCGGCGCGGTCTGCGTGTACGCCGACGACGGCGGCGACGAGGTCACCCTGCCGATCCGGTCGCTGATGGTGCCGAACGCCCGCTGGCAGTTCGTGCTGGTCTACACCGAGCCGAAGGCGGCCAAGGCGCAGGCGGTGACCGACGTGGCGGCGGCGGTGGCCCAGGGTGCGATCCGGGTGGGTGAGGAGGCGGGGCTGCCGCTGCACCACCATCCGTTGTCGGCGGCCCGGGCGGCGCACGAGGCGGTGGAGAACGCAGTGGTCGGCAAGGTGTTGATCACCACGAGCGAGACCTGACCCGGCGAAACGGATTTTCCCGACATCAGGACAGAGGCGAATAACTTTCGCAAGAATGATTGTGCGGGTCGCCCGCATGGACGGCGGCCCCGGCGCGGTGCGAACGCCGGGGCCGCCCTCCGGGTGTTTGAGTATCCCAGAAAGTGGTGCCGATCACACCACAGAGCTCCGGAACAGTCGACCCCGGCCAGGGAAGCTGCGTAGATTGTCCGGATGAGCATCTCATGGGCCGACTCATACGTGGGACAGCTACGCGCTCTGGCCGGTGACCGCACCCTGATGTTCGTCGGAGCCCGCGCCGTGGTCCGGGACAATGCCGCCCGGGTGCTGCTGATTCAGCGCTCCGACAACGGCCAGTGGGCGATGCCGGCCGGTGCCATGGAGCTGGGCGAGTCGATCGCCGACTGCGCCGTGCGGGAGGTACGCGAGGAGACCGGCCTGCGCGCCCTGCGGGTCAGCGCGTTCGCCCTCTACACCGGCCCCGATCGCACCAACACCAACATGTACGGCCACACCTACCAGATCTTCACCACCGCGTTCCGGGTCGACGAGTGGGACGGGGACCTGCTCCGGATGACCGACGAGACGACCGACGCCGGCTTCTTCTACCCGGAGAAACTGCCCACGCCGCTCTCCACCAGCGTCCTCGAGACCCTCGCCGACCTGGCCGTCTTCGAGCAGACCAACCGCCTCATCCTCAAGTAGCCCAGATCAGAGCATCGTCTGCGACTTCGACTCCATGTCCGCGGCGGCCTCCTCCTTCGACTCCTTCGTCAGCGGCTTGCCACCAGCAGCGGCGGCCTTCCCGCCGAGCGGGTCCGCGCCGCCGGTCGCGCCGTGCGGGCCGGCACCCCGCAGTTGGTGGTTTGGCAGGGCCAGGGTGACCAGCACCGCCAGGATCGCGATCAGCCCGGTGGTCAGGAAGACCAGGTGCAGCGACTCGACGAACGCGGCCTGGATCGCGGCCCGGACCGGGCCGGGCAGGGCGAGGATGGTCGCCGGCTCGTTGATCGAGATCTTGGTGCCGCCACGGGCCGCCACCGCCGCCTGCTCCGCCGGCGGAAGCTGCGCGATCGCGGCCGGCAACCGGCTGGCGAGCTGGCCGGTGAGCTGCGACGACAACACCGCGCCGAGGATCGCCACGCCGAACGAGCCGCCCAGCGAACGGAAGAACGTCGCCGACGAGGTGCCGGCCCCCAGGTCGCGCGGATCCACCGAGTTCTGCACCGCCAGGATCAGCGACTGCATGCACAGGCCCAGCCCGACGCCGATCACCACCATGTAGCCGAAGGCCGCCCAGATCGAGGTGGCCACCTGGAGCTGCCGGAAGAGCAGCATGCCGGCGACCAGCACCGCCGAGCCGGCCACCGGGAACCACTTGTAGCGTCCGATCCGGCTCATCGCCCGACCGGTCAACACCGAGGTGACGATGATGCCGGCCATCATCGGCAGCATCAGCAGACCGCTACGGGTCGGCGAGGCGCCCTTGACGATCTGCAGGTAGAGCGGGATGAAGATGATCGACCCGAACATCACCAGACCGAGCACGAAGCCCGCCGAGTTGGCCAACGCGAACGTGCCGCTGCGGAACAGCCGCAGCGGCAGGATCGGCTCGCTCACCCGGGCCTCCTGGAGCACGAAGAGCACGCCCAGCACCGCCCCGGCGACGAACAGGCCGATGATCACCCCGGACCCCCAGGCGTACCGGTTGCCGCCCCAGCTCAGCGCCAACAGCAGGGCGCTCACCCCGGCAACCAGCAGCGCCGCCCCCAGCCAGTCGATGGCGTGCTGCCGCCGCTGGAACGGGATCAACCGCATGACGTGGTAGCAGACCACGATGGCCAGGATCCCCAGCGGAATGTTGATGTAGAAGATCCAGCGCCAGTTGGTCTGCGCGAAGTAGCCACCGACCAGCGGTCCGGCCACCGAGGAGAGGCCGAAGACCGCGCCGAAGAGCCCCTGGTAGCGGCCCCGCTCCCGGGGGCTGACCACGTCCGAGATGATGGTGAACGCCAACGTCATCAGGCCACCGGCACCCAACCCCTGCACGCCCCGGGTGAGGATCAGCTGGGTCATGTTCTGCGACAGGCCGGCCAGCAGCGAGCCGACCAGGAACGTGCCGATGGAGAAGAGAAAGACCGGGCGACGCCCGCGCAGGTCGGCCATCTTGCCGTACAGCGGCGTCGAGGCGGTGGAGGCGAGCAGGTACGCCGTGACCACCCACGAGTAGTGGTTGATCCCGCCCAACTGGCCGACGATCGTCGGTAGCGCCGTACCGACGATGGTCTGGTCCAACGCCGCCAGCAGCATCCCGGTCATCAGACCGAACATCAGCAGGCGAATCTGACGGCGGTGCAGCACGGGACGACCGTGGGCCAGGGCAGTCATCACGCCCGCTTTCCCACCACCCGCAGAACATGCCTCACCGGTGTGCAGGTTTGGTCGGACCGGCTCCGGGGACCCGGCGGAACATGGCAGGAGCAGCAGCGGAGGAACGCCGGCTCGCCACTGTCGTGGAGAGCTGGCAGGGGCGTCCCGTGCTGGTCGTCGGCGACGCCATGCTGGACGAGTGGCGGTTCGCGGAATCCGAGCGGCTCTGTCGCGAGGCCCCCGCCCCGGTCCTCACCCTGCGCCGGCGCATCTCGGCGGCCGGGGGTGCGGCGAACACCGCGGTCAACGTGTCCGCCCTCGGCGGGCGGGCCGTGCTGGTGTCCCCGGTCGGGGCCGACGCGGCCGGTGACGAACTGCACGACTGTCTCGACCGGGCCGGCGTCTGGGACCGTACGGTCAACCAGCCCGGCCGGCCGACCCCGGTGAAGCGGCGGATGCTGGCCGGCAACCAGATCCTGCTCCGCGAGGACTCCGGCGAGCCGGACGAGGCGCTCGACGACGACGGGGTGGCCCGCCTGCTCACCGCGCTGCACTGCGCGACCGAGGAGCTGCGGGCCGCCGCCGATGGGCAGCCGCTCACCCTGGTCGTCTGCGACTACGGCCTGGGCGCGCTGCCGAGGGCGCTCCGCGCCTGGCTGGTCGCCAACCGGGACCGCTACGCCACCGTGGCCCTCGACGCGCACGACCTGGCCGACTGGCGCGGCCTCAACCCGACCGTGGTGACGCCGAGCTTTGCCGAGGCGACCCGGCTGCTGGCCCGCGCGGCGGCCGGCTTCGGCAGCGGCGGCCGTACCCCGGCAGCCGCCGGTGACGTGCACCTGGACCCGCTGGCCGAGCCGACCGACGGTCCCTCCGAACTGGTCGTCGGCGCGGCGCCCGGCGGTGCCGGGGGGCGCTCCGCCGACGGTTTCGGCGCGGTCACCGGGCCGTCCGGCGAGCCGACCCCCGGCGAGGATCGGGTCGCGCTGACCGGGGACGGGCTCAGCGTCACCGGCACCGGCGTCACCGTGAACGCGGGAGCCGGCGAGGGGGTCGACCGGGCGGTGCTGGCCGAATCGCGCCTGGCCGAACTGCACGCGCACACCGGCGCGGACGTCGTGGCGGTGACCCTGGACACCGAGGGCGCGGTGGTCGGCGGGCCCGACGGCGAGCGCCGGCGCAGCCACAGCACCCCGGTCCCGGCCAGCCACGCGGTCGGCGCGGGGGACGCCTACCTGGCGGCGATGACACTGGCGCTGGCGGCCGAGGCGAGCCTGCCGACCGCCGCCCAACTCGCCCAGCTCGCCGCCACCATCACCGTCTCCGACACCGGCACCTGCGTATGCCGACGGGAGGACCTGCTCGACGCGCTGGGCGCCGGTACCGCGGACCTCGGCCACTCGACGCTGGTCGACGCGGAGGAACTGGCCGCGCTCGTCGCCGAGCACCGCCGGACGGGCCGGTCGATCGTCTTCACCAACGGCTGCTTCGACGTGCTGCACCCGGGGCACGTCCGCTACCTGACCCAGGCCCGCGCGCTCGGCGACCTGCTGATCGTGGCGGTCAACTCCGACGACAGCGTGCGCCGGCTCAAGGGGCCGGACCGGCCGGTCAACCCGGTCGAGGACCGGATCGCCCTGCTCGCCGCCATGGCGTGCGTCGACCACGTGGTGGTCTTCGAGGCGGACTCCCCGGCGAAGCT
Organism: Micromonospora sp. NPDC006766; assembly: GCF_040636055.1. NCBI lineage: Bacteria > Bacillati > Actinomycetota > Actinomycetes > Micromonosporales > Micromonosporaceae > Micromonospora > Micromonospora sp. NPDC006766. The sequence goes on from NZ_JBEYIX010000001.1 coordinate 346,523, forward strand.
GATCGAGGCGGTGCGCCCCGACGTGTACGTCAAGGGCGGCGACTACCCGCCGGAGATGGTGCCCGAGGCGCCGCTGGTACGCCGGCTCGGCGGGCAGGTCCGCACCCTCGGGTACGTGCCGGACCGGTCCACCTCGGCGATCATCGACCGGATCCGGGCGCAGTCGGTCACGCCCACCGTCGGCCCAGGGACGGGCCGGCCGACGTGAACCGGCCGCTCGACCTCGGCACACCGGAACGGTTCCGCCGGGCCCGGCAGCTCGACGTGCTGATCCCCACCCGCAACCGGCCCGCCGAACTGGCGGTCACCCTCTCCGGACTGGCCGCCCAGGAGGGCGTTCCCGAGTTCGGGGTGGTGGTCAGCGACCAGTCCGACGGCGAGCCGGCGTACGCGCACCCGGCGGCGGCCACCATGGTCCGGGCGCTGCGCCACCGGGGCCACCCGGTGCTGCTGACCCGGCGGCTGCCCCGGCGCGGGCTGGCCGAGCACCGGGCGTACCTGCTGGACCAGTCGACGGCCCGGTACGTGCTCTGCCTCGACGACGACGTCTGGCTGGAACCGGGCAGCCTGGCCCGGCTGGTCACCGCGATCCGGGAGCTGGGCTGCGGGTTCGTCGGCAACGCGGTGCACGGCCTCTCCTACGCCGACGACATCCGCCCGGAGACGCACGTCCACTACGAGGAGTGGCACGGCCGGCCCGTGCCCGAGCGGGTCCGCCCCGGCACCCCCGAGTGGGACCGGGCCACCATCCACCCGGCGGCGAACCTGCTGCACGTCACCGAGAAGCTGCGGCTGCCGGCGGGCGCGTGGCGGGCGTACAAGGTTTCCTGGATCGGCGGGTGCGTGCTCTACGACCGGGCCAAGCTGGTCGACTCCGGCGGCTTCGAATTCTGGCGCCAGTTGCCGGAACGGCACCAGGGCGAGGACGTCGCCGCGCAGCTCACGGTGCTGGCGCGGTACGGCGGCGCGGGGGTGCTGCCCAGCGGCGCCTACCACCTGGAGTCGCCCACCACGGTCACCGAGCGGGAGGTGGAGGCGTGGGAGGTCGTCCTCAGCTGAGCAGCTCGCGAGCGGCCTCGACGACCTCGACCACCGGCACGTCGGCAACGAACGAGTCCCGGTGCGGGCAGTCGCCGTCGCCCGGGCGGTGCGGGTAGATGCCGGGCGTGCAGTCGACGCCGCAGACCGGGCAGTGGGTGGTCCAGGAGGCGATCGGGCGGTGCCGGGCGCGCATCGGGGTCGCCCCGTTGATCAGGTTGCCGATCCAGTAGACGCCCACCGTCGGCGTACCGACCGCACCGGCCAGGTGCAGCGGACCGCTGTCGTTGGACACCACCAGCGCACAGTCGGCGTAGCAGGCGGCCAGCCCGCCGAGGCTGAGCGTGCCGACCTGCGGGCGGACCGGGACGCCGGCCGCCGCGACCACCGCGTCGACGGTCTCCCGCTCGGCGGGGGTGCCGGTGACCAGCACCTCGTACCCGTCGCCGGTCAGCGCCCGGGCGACCTCGCCGAAACGCTCCGGGGGCCAGCGCCGCCGGGTGTCGGTGGCCCCCGGGTGCAGCGCCACCCGGGGGCGCGTCGGCTCGCCCAGCACCTCCCGGGCCTCGGCCCGATCGGCCTTGGTCACCCCGAGAGCCGGGACGATCGTGGTGGCCGGCGCCCCGACCAGGGCCACCACCTCCAGGTAGCGGACCACCTCGGGCTGGTAGTAGACGTACCGGATCCAGCGGTCCAGCGGCGGCGCGTCCTCGGCCCGCAGCCCGGCGGTGACCCGGGCGCCCAGGCCGGCGACCACCGGGTTGGAGTTGGCTCCGCCGCCGTGCAGCTGCACCGCCAGGTCGAAGCGTTCCTCCCGGGCGTCGGCCAGAAATTCGTCCATCGTGGAGACCGGCTCGTCCGACCCGGCGTCGCGGATGCCGGGCGCGGGCGGCACCACCAGCACCCGATCCACCGGGCCGGGGCGGTCGCGCCAGAGCTGCGCGTGCCACGGCGCGCCGAGCAGCACGATCTCCGCCCCCGGGTACGCGGCCCGCAGCGCCTCCAGCGCGGGCAGGATGAAGATGAAGTCGCCGAGCGCGTTCGCCCGCAGCACGGCGATCCGCTCGACGTCGGGCACCTGCTCGCCGACCGGGCCGAGCACCGACGGGGTGGCCATGCGACCCTACGGCCGGTCGATCTCGTCGACCGTGATGTCCGGGTGGTGCATTTCCCGGTCGGCGGCCCGGTCGGCCAGGGGCCGCGTACCCCCGGTGCTGGTGCGGGGGCCGGTGCGGCCGACGGTGATGGTGCGCGGCGTGGGCCGGGCCGCCCGGGGCAGCCGCACCCGCAGCAGTCCGTGGTCCATCACCGCGTCTATCCGATCCGGGTCCACCCGGGACGGCAGGTCCACCCGATACTCGAAGCCGCGCGTCTCGAAGCCGCCCGGGATGCCCTGGTCGGCGTTCACCTCCGCCTCCGAGCGGGCCCGTACGCACAGCTCCCGGTCGTCCAGCTCGACGGCCACCTCCTCCGGCGCCACGCCGGGCAGCCGGACGACCACCTCCCAGCCGTCGGCGGCCTCGCCCAGTTCGACCTCCGGTGGGCCGGGCCGGCCACCGACCAGCCGTCTCAGCTCGGTCCGCAGGGAGTGGAGCTCACCCATCGGGTCCCAGCCCTGGTGCCGGCCGCGCCAGCCCCTCTGTTCCGTCATCGCGTGTCTCCGATCCGCTGGGTCGCCGAACGAGATCGCAGTGAACTGGGAGCGTTCAGGTCGGCCTCCGGGTCTACGCCCACGCCCAGCCGATCCACCAGCTCGCCGCCGAGCCAGGCGCTGATCCCGAGGATCGCCAGGGCGACCACCTCGATGGCGATCAGGGCTCCCCCGGCGGCCCGGGAGTGGGCGTTCAGCCGGACCACCCAGACCGCGGCGAAGAGCAGGATCACCGCGAGGTTGGCGGCCGCGTGGGTGAGCCCCACCCGCTTGGCCCGGGTGCCGGACGGAAGGGCGAACAGGTCGACCGACCCGGCCGCCGCGGCCAGCAGGCCGCCGATCAGACCAGCGGCGATGTTCCAGTACGCGGCCTCGGCCAGGTAGTTCGGCCCGCCCGCGGCGTCGACCACGTCGAAGATCACCGAAATGGTCAGGAGCGCCACCGGGAACATCACCAGCATCGGGTGCAAGGGGTGTCCCAGCACCTTCAGTCGGCTTTCCATCCGGCCTCCATCGGTCGCGTCCCGAGCGCGTTGCGGGTTGGCCGTACCCGCCGCCTTCGGGGGTAAACCTCGCGTTCGGCGCGCTCGCCTACGCTGACGATCGCGGAAGCCGGCCGGTTGTGGGCCGGATTCCCCAGCAACGTCAACGGATGGGGGAGGTCCACGTGACGATGGAGATCACCAGCGTGGAGGAACTGCGCGAGCTGCTCGGTACGCCGACGCAGCGGTCACTCGACAAGGAGCGCACCGTGCTGCACGCGCGGGACCGGGAGTGGCTGGCCGCGTCGCCGTTCTGCCTGGTCGCCACGGCCGGCGCGGACGGCAGCTGCGACGTGTCCCCGAAGGGCGACCCGCCCGGCTTCACGCTGGTTCTGGACGAGGCGACCATCGCCATCCCCGAGCGGCCGGGCAACCGGCGGGCCGACGGCTACCGCAACATCCTGGCCAACCCGCACGTCGGGCTGATCTATCTGATCCCCGGCCGGACCGACACGCTGCGCATCAACGGCCGGGCCCGGCTGGTCCGGGACGCCCCGTACTTCGCCGACATGGTGGTCCAGGGACACCGGCCGGTGCTGGCCGTCGAGGTGACCATCGAGCAGATCTTCTACCACTGCGCGAAGGCGTTCCTCCGCTCCGAGCTGTGGCAGCCGGAGACCTGGCAGCCGGACGTCCTGCCCAGCCGAGCCAAGCTGATCAAGGAGGTGCAGAACCCGGCGGAAAGCCTCGCCGAGCTCGAACGCCACTACGGCCCGGAGTACGCGCAGACCATCTACTCCTGACCGCGACTGCGGGCGAAGGGGTTCCGCCCGGAGGCGGCCAGGTAGAGCGGGAAGAACACCACCCAGAGGATCAGGCAGCCGAGGAACCACGCCTGCGGCGTCTCGATTCGGAGCGACCCGACCGAGACGGAGACGGGGCTCCCGCGCCTCATCCGCTCCCTGGCGTCGGTGTAGACCCACGCGTCGAGGGCGATCACGACGAGCAGGACGAAGATCGGCACCAGCGCGCCGGGCGGTATCGCGGTCATGTGTTGCGGCCCCTCCGATCGGCTCGGTCACCGAATGACGCGGCCATCCTAGCCCCGGAGACGACGGTTCCCCCGTCGCGGCCGCGACGGGGGAACCGATCGGAGGTGCCGACGGAATCAGGTAACTTTGAACTTCTGCTTCGGGCTGTACCCGGCGGCGTGGTCGGTGTCGGCCGGCTTGTAGACCCGGTAGGTGAAGGTGCCCTTGCTGGTCGGCTTGATGGAGAACGAGTAGGTGCTCGACGAGGTGAGCTTCTTACTCGTGATGTTCTTCCACGAACCGTTGACCAGGCGCTGGAGGTAGACCGTCTGCCCCGCATGCTTGGGCGAGACCGAGCCGGAGAGGGTCACGGTGCCGCCGAGGCGGAACGAGGTCTTCGAAAGTTTCCCGGCCACCAGGGTCGCCACGGTCACAGTCCGCAGACTGCTGGTGCTCCCCAGATAGGTGGTGGAGCCCGCGTACCGCCACTCGTAGCTGACGCCCTTGGCGGGCTTGTGGGGGTAGCTGAGCGCTCCACCGGCGCCGCTGGTCACGGTGGCGATCAACGTGTACGACGAGCTGCCCTTGTACTTGCCGTACAGCTGGACCGACTGGCCGGTCAGGCCGGCCCCGGTGTCCTTGCGGGTCAGCTTGCCGGTCACCGTCACCGTGCCGCCGTGGGTCAGCGCGGTGACGTTGCTGCTGATGGTCGCCCCGCTGCCGAGCAACTGGACCGGCGAGCCCGAGCTGTACTTACCGGACCGGTCCCGCACCCACGCCTGGAAGGTGTAGGTGGTGCCGGCGACCAGGCCGGTCGCCGTGGCCGAGCTGCCGGTGCCCGCGTACACCCCGATCCCGCTGCTCGGCGAGGACGGCGCGGTGGTGCCGGCGGCGGCCCGGACGATGACCTGATCCAGGTCGGTGATGTTCGGCAGGGTCCAGCTCAGCGTGGCCCCCTGGAGCGCGCCCACCGCCTTGAGGTCGCCGACCGCCGGCGGCGGAAGGTCCTCCGTACGGAAGGTGAAGCTGAACTTCTCCGCCTGGACGGCGCCCGAGCTGTCCTTGAGCCCGCCCACGGTGATCCGGTACGGGGTGTTGTCCTGCAGCGGCGCGGTCGGAGTCAGGGTCACCTTGTTGCCGCTGACCGAGGCGGTGGCGGCCACAGCCGCCCCGGTGCGGCCGTTGATCAGGCGAACAGTGGACGAGTTCACCGAGGCCGGGTTCACGTCCCGTGCGAAGGTCGCGGTCGGCTTCGCCGCGACCGGCACGTTGGTGGAGAAGTCGGCCGGCGACACGTCCCGCACCCAGTACTGCTCGCCCCCACGGCTCGCGCCGTTATACAGCACGACCAGGCCTCGGCTGGGGTCGGCGGCGATGACCGCGTCGACCTTGTTGTCGCCGTTGATGTCGCCCAGGGCAAGGCCCTGAGGGTGATAGTGCGAGGGGGACGGGATCCCCGAGACCCGGGGCGCACCGAGCGAGCCGTCCGCCTGCTGCGGCAGCACACTGAGCGTGCCCCAGCCGCCGTGCGCCGTCACCACGTCGGTCCTGCCGTCGCCGTCGACGTCAGTGGCCCGGATCGGCTCCGGGAAATCGACGACGGGCACCAACCGCGGGGCGTCCAGCTCGCCGCTGGCGTTCTGCGTGAAGACGGCGACCTGAGAGTTCGGTTGGTTGCCGCCGATGCTGGCGATCACGTCGTCCTTGCCGTCGCCGTTGACGTCGGCGACCTCGATGCTGTTGACGCCGTGAGTGGAGCCGGTGGGGTGGTCAATGTGGTCCCAGCCGGAGTCGGTGCGGTGCCAGACCCGGACCGACGAGCCGGACACGCCCACCACCTCGGGCCAGCCGTCACCGTCGACGTCACCGACCGCGAGCACGCCGCCGTCACTGATCACCGACGAGACGGTGAAGGTGTGGTCCGCCTCCTGGGTCAGCACCTTGATCCCCTCGGTGGTCGCGACCACCAGGTCGGTGCGGCCGTCGACGTCCATGTCGGCTGCGGTGACAAACCAACTGCCGGCCGTGCTCGGGAGCGGGCCGGTGGACTCCAGCAGGCCCGCCGCGGTCTGTCGGAAGACCTCCACCCCGGCCGAGGTGGCGAGGGCGACGTCCAGCCTTTCGTCGCCGTTGGCGTCGAGCAGGGTCAGGCCGGCTCTGTCTCCGTACCGGAGCCTGGTGGCGTACTTGACCGGGGTGCCGAGGGTGCCGTCAGGCTGCTGCGGGAAGACGACGAGCGTGTAGTCGTTGGCCGGGTCGAAGTAGAAACTGGTCGTCAGGAGCACGTCGTTGCGGCCGTCACCCGTCACGTCGCCGATGGCCACGGCCTCCGGCCACGAGCCGACCTTTCTCGTCTGGAACGGCGCGAACAGCGGCGCCGGGGCAGCCGGAGCACCGGTCATTGACAGGGTGTAGGGGCGGGTGTCGGCGGAACCGTTGTGGTTGCGCACCGAGACGTAGTACGTGCCGGCATCGATCTTGGCGGAGACCACTTCGGCCTCGCCCACGTCGGCGACGTCGGACTCGCCGACCAGGCGCAGGTCGCCGTCGTAGACGGCGAGGACCGGGTCGAGGTTCTGGTACCGGTCGGGGTCGAACCGGGCCGGCGTCACCCGTACGTCGACGGCCTTGCGGCCGTCGGTGCTGAACTTGTACCAGTCGACGTCGCCCTCGGCACCGATGGTGCCGGTGATCGACGTGCTGAACGCGGTGGCCCGGGCCGGCACGTCGTTCGGCTCGTTCGCGCCCAACGAGGGAGCCGGGAACTCCGCCCCCCAGGTGCCGCCCACCGAGGCGTACGCGTCGAGGACCCCGTAGCCGTAGTACGGGTCGATGCCGCGTGGCCCGGCATCCCGGGCGTTCTGACGGATCCTGGAGACGACCTGCGCCGGAGTCAGCGACGGGTACATCGTCCGGACCAGCGCGGCCGTACCGGAGACGATCGGGGCGGCGAAGGAGGTGCCGTCGCCGACGTAGTAGTCCGAGCCGGGCCAGGTGGAGACGATGTCGGTGCCGGGGGCGGCGACGTCGACCCAGTCGCCGTACGAGCTGAAGTCGGCGAGCCGGCCGGCGGCGTCGGTCGCGGCGACCGCCATGACCTCGGAGTACGCCGCCGGATACTGCGCCTGGCCGTCGCCTTCGTTGCCGGCGGCGGCCACCACCACCGCGCCCTTGCCGGTGGCATAGGAGACCGCGTCGTGCAGGGCCCTGTTGTCGGCCGGACCGCCGAGCGACATGTTGATGATCGTGGCACCGTGGTCAGCGGCCCAGATGACGCCCCTGGCGACGTCCGAGTCGTACCCCGAACCGTTGGCACCGAGCACCTTGACCGGCATGACACGAGCGGTCCAGGCGGCACCCGCCACGCCGATGCCGTTGTTGGTGTTGGCCGCCGCGATGCCCGCCACCATCGTGCCGTGGCCGTTGTCGTCCGCCGGCGCGGCACCCGGCTTGATCGCGTTGTACCCAGCCACGGTCCGGCCCTTGAGATCCGGGTGATTGACGTCCACACCGGAGTCGACCACCGCGATGATCTGGCTGGTGGAGCCCTTGGTGCGATCCCACGCCTGGGGCAGCCGGACAGTGCTCAGGTAGGACTGGTAGGCGTACAGCGGGTCGATCGGCGTGACGCTGGCCGTGCGCTTGTAGTCGAGGCTGACCCCGGCGACCGCCGGATCGTCGCGCAGGCTGCGCATCAGGTCGCTGGCCGAGGCGTCGCCGTGCAGCTTGACCCAGCGGGTCCCGCTGACGGCGGAGGTGGCGCGAACGCCACGCCGGGACAGGACCTGGTCCTTTGCCGACTTCGAGGCGTCGGGCTTGAAGCGGACCAGGACGGCGTGCGGGTCGAAGTCGCGTTCCTGCAGGTCACGCGGGCGTTCTGGCCGCGGCAACCGCTTGGCGCTGAACTCATGGTCGGACGGCTGGGCGGCCTGGGCCGGGTGCACGCTGGGAACCAGCGCCCCGGCGACGGCAAGGACGAGCGCAGCCACCGCCGAGCGGCGGAGTGACACGGAATCTCCCCGTTGGGTCGAGCCGATGAGAGCACCGCAGCCAGGAGAAGGGATTGCGGGCGAACGAAGTGTGCCGGAGGAGAGCCGGTGACGCCACCGCCGAACGGTCGAAGCCCGTCGAGCCCCCTGGCCACGCCCCGATGGTGGATCGCAGCCCTGATGATCTTCTGCCTGCACATCCAGAGCGAAAGCAACTTCTTCATCGCCGACAGCCGCGCACAGCAGGCGTTGAACTCGCTCCTGGCCGCCGGTCGGTCCGGGGTGTCGTTCTTCTACATCCTGTCGGGCTTCGTTCTGGCCTGGTCCGTGCGACCGACGGACACCGCCAGCCGATTCTGGTGGCGCCGCTTCTCCAAGATCTACCCGAACCACTTCGCCACATTCCTGATCGCCTGCCTCCTCCTGTCCTGGCGGGGCATGGAGGTCATCGACTTCGAGCGGATGTTCTACAACCTGACGCTGCTGCACTCCTGGCCACCCGAGCAGGGCGACATCTGGTACTCGTTCAACGCTCCGTCGTGGTCGCTGAGCTGCGAGGCGTTCTTCTACCTGTGCTTCCCGCTCCTCTACGCGGGGCTGCGGCGACTGCGACCGGCCGCCTGGTGGGCCATCACGGGAGCGTCAATCCTGTTCGTCGCAGTTCTGCCCTTCGGCATCAAGGTGTTCGACGAGCCGTTCGGCTGGTCCGAGCATTTCGTCGTGTACCACCTGCCGCCGGTGCGGATGGTCGAGTTCCTGCTCGGCATGTGCCTTGCGCTGCTGGTGCGGAGCGGCTGGTGGCGTGGTCCTGGCATGACGGTCAGCATCGTGGTGATTCTCGGCGGGATGGCCGTGGCGGCGTTCCTGACGGAGGAGTACGGGCTGGCCCGGGACGCGGCTTGCACGGTGGTGGGTTACTCGCTTCTGCTGCCGGCGTGTGCTCTGGCGGATGTGCGGGGGTCACGGTCGATTTGGCGAGCGCGGCGGCTGGTGTACCTGGGTGAGGTGTCGTTCGCGTTCTACATGGTTCACGAGATCTGCCTGTACGCGGTGCGGCACACGTTCGGCGATGATCACCCTCATCGGCCGTCGGTGGCCGCCGGGGTGCTGGTTCTGGCTACGTTCTGCTTCGCGCTGGTCGCGGCGATGGTGCTGCATCACGTTGTGGAGTTGCCAATGATGCGGCTGCTGACCGGCCGCCGCCGCAGGGCTTCCGATGGTGGTGCATCAACGGGCGGCGACGGGGCGGGGCAGTCGGGCGGGGGCCGGGTGGTTCCGGCGGCGCCTGAGCCGGTGACGGCCGCGGCGATTTAAGGGCGCGCCACCTGTTCCGCCCCAGCGCTGATCTTCGCGGCAACGAGAAGGGCCCAGTGATCTTGACGTTTCGCCTGCTCACAGGGCCTTTATCGTGCTGGAGCCGCCTGACGGAATCGAACCGTCGACCTACGCATTGCGAGATCAAGTTGGCCACCTGCGCCTACCTCGCGACTTGGCCGATGACCTGCGGAAAAGACTCTCGGCATCTCTCACCAACCGTGGTCAGGGGTCGACCTCTTGAGGACTGAATGAGGACTGAGGCGGGGAGGGCTGACTCATGCACGGAACGGCGGGAGCGCCGGGCTCCCCGTGCTCGATCTCGTACTGGCACTCACTGCAGGGCGCAGGCGGGATGTGCTCGCGCCAGTCATGGCCGCAGTCCGGGCAGTCGCCGTGTCCCCGGAGGCGCGATCGCTTCCACATGCGGTCATTGTCGGCCAACGCGGTCTGCCTGGCCCACTGCGGCCCCGTTTGGCCTCCCGTGACACCACCTTGTGGCCCACGGATGGCCCGGCGGCAGACGTCAGGCGAGAGCAGTGACCGACGGGTTATGAGATCAAGTTGTCCACCCCCCAATCCCCTAGGCAGACACGGTTCTAGCAGCGGAGAGGCCTCCCGGCACTTCACAGCACCCCCGCCGTCCGTCGCCTTCTTGCGGACTGGATGCGCACCGCTGGGATTCATTGACAGCCCTTCTACGATGACGGCCCGACGATCGAGCCCGAACACTTGACGGGCCCGCTACGGGGAGTGCATGTGAGCGACGCCAAGCAGTACTTCCACGAGAAATTGCAGCGGGAACAGAGCGCCGCCTATCTACGACGTGGGCCGATCTGGGGGCGGCTGCGCGAGCTGTTGACGGGGATCGCCGTGCTTGCCGCGATGATCGTGGTCAACCTGCTCCTCACCACCCTCGCAGCGTTCTATCCGGGAACCGGCGTCGTGAAGCCTTCTCCCCGGGAGCAGCCGGCAACAGCGACGGTGCGGCAGTGCGAACAGGCTGGGCCAGTCAGCAGTAATGGCTTCGGCTACTGGTGGGAGTGCGACGTAACGGTCCGGATGAGAGACGGCCGCGCCGTCGAAACGGCGGTAGGTCACTCAGTCGTCACGCCCGATGACCGGGGAAGGCCGGTCGAGTTCCGTGAAGCATGCTTCGGTGCCAATAATACCGAGTGCCACTACGGTCGACCCACCTGGCTGCTGTGGGGCATCGCCGTGTCAGTGGTCGGCATGGTGAGAGTTACGGCCACAATCCTTGCATTGATGGCTGCCGGCGTTTCCCTGCTCCGGGCGATCCTCGGAGTTCCCCGGTATTTCGCCTGGATCAACCGGCGGAAGTCAAATTCCGGGTAGAGCGGATCTCCTCGTCGGGCAGTCGCCAGACCGTCCAGCCTCCCCGGACGGGGACAAGATGGAGCGCCCTACCGGACGACCTTGGCCCCGTCCGGGGAGGCTGGTAGCCCTTGTGGTGTCCGGCGAGGTGATCCGCGGCGGCATCTCTGAGGAGGGCCGGGGTTCGGGGCAGCGCCCCGAGGTCTTCAAAGTCCTGGTCGTCCCCAAGCGTGGCCGGCCGGCCCGGCCGATGCCGGCCGGAGGTCGCCAGCAGGCCGGGGCCGGGCCGGCGCGGCCCGCTTGCGGGCCGCCTTGATCTGATAGAGCGCAATTCGGCAACGTTATCCGGTGACCTGCTGTCCTCCGTCGACTGATGCGCGACCGTCGCCCGCCAACTGATCTGCGACACCTCAGCGCGCTGGTCGCGGCCAGACGAGCGCGACCAACGCCACTTGCGACGCGCCAATGAGCGGTCAGCCCAAACAGCGGACTTGGACCGCGACATGCACCCACTGGGCGCCACCAGTGTCCCAGTCAATGACGGTCAACTCGGCACGGTGATGGTCCATGGAAACCGCGTCGCCGCTCTCCCCACCTAGACAGGTCGGATAGGTGCTATCTGAGCGAATCGTCCCTGCGGCGTCCTGCCAATGGTCTGTAAGCACGGAGTAGATCGTGTCCCCGTCGTTCGACTTGCGCACGACGCCATCCGTCTCGAACGCGATCAGTCGCGTCTCCTTGTTCGACCACGTGACCGTCCCCGTCAACACCACTGCGGTCGCCGAATGCCGCTCACGCGACAACCCGATCCAATAGCCACCGAGCCCGGCGATGACTGCGGCGATGACTGCGAGCGCTATCGACACCCGCGCACGCCGAGTCTTGGCCACCCCGGCAAGACGTTCTTGTCCCATGATCGACATAGAAGCAGGGTGGCAGCAAGGAGTGCCCTGCGCCATCACCCAACGGGGCATCCTCGTCTCTCGCTACCAGCACTCTACCGGTGGCGATACCGCCGAATCGGGCCGCGTGCGTCTCGGGTCGGTCGGCATCTGCGTTACGACCCGGCGGACGTGCGGTCCTGGTTCGCGAAGCAGGCGGGTAGCCGGTGAGCGTCGAGAAGCGACCCAATCGGAAGTGGCGGGCTCGGGTCCGGGATGCGTCCGGGAAGGAGATCGCTCGGCACTTCGACCGGAAGTCGGGCGGAGCGGTGGGAGGCGTCGGCCAAGGCGGCAATCTCTCGGGGCGACTGGATCGACCCGGCTCGGGCGCGGGTGACCGTTGGTGCCTGGGCGGCGCAGTGGATGAGGGCTCAGGTGCAGCTCAAGCCGTCGACTCGGGCACGGTATGAGCTGGCGCTACGGCGGCAGATTCTCCCGACCTGGGAGGACATCCCGCTTTCGGCAGTCTCGTACGCGGAGGTAGCGGCCTGGGTGCAGCGGCTCACTGCGTCCGGCCTCGCCCCGGCAACTGTCCGATACGCGCACCGGGTGCTGTCGCTGGTCCTGGCCCATGCCGTGCGGGATGGCCGCATGTCCCGGAACCCGGCAGTTGGCATCCGGCTGCCTCGCGTGGTCAAGGAAGAGCCGGTGTTCCTCGACCACGACCAGGTGGCGAGGCTTGCGGATGCCTGCGGGCGCTACGGACTGCTGGTGCGGTTCCTGGCCTACACGGGTCTGCGGTGGGGTGAGGCGTCGGCGCTGCGGGTGTCGCGGCTGGATCTGCTGCGGCGTCGGGTGACAGTGGCGGTCGCGTTCGCGGAGGTCGGCGGGGAGCTGGTCGAGGGGACGCCGAAGAATCACCAGCGCCGCCGGTCGGTGCCGATCCCGCGTTTCCTCGTCGACGAGATGGCCGCGCACGTCGCGGGAGAAGGGCCGGGACGAGCTGGTGTTCACCGCGCCGAACGGTGGGCCGCTGCGTAACACCAACTTCCGGTCGCGGATCTTCGCGCCGGCGGCGGCGTCGGTCGGGCTGGCCGGGCTGACTCCGCACGACCTGCGGCACACTGCGGCGAGCCTGGCCGTGGCCGCTGGTGCCAACGTCAAGGCGGTGCAGCGGATGCTCGGGCACGCCACGGCATCGATGACGCTGGACGTGTACGCGGGCCTGTTCGGTGACGACCTGGACGCCGTTGCCAACCGGCTGGACGAGGCGGTCGCCGCGCGGCATGCGGACTATTTGCGGACCGGCACGGTCGGCGGCAGCGTGGTCGACCTCGGAAAACGGCGAAGCCCAGGCCGTTGACCTGGGCTTCTTCACCGAGCCGCCTGACGGAATCGAACCGTCGACCTACGCATTACGAGTGCGTCGCTCTAGCCGACTGAGCTAAGGCGGCAACGATCGCCAAGTGTACGCCACACCCCGCCTGGAGCCGAACGGGATCCCCCGCCTCACCAGACCGGACATCGAGGCCGAGTTCGGTCGTTTGCCGGACAGCGCTCACATTCGGGCCCGGCTACCGTGCGAGGGGTGAGCGACGAGCACGCACCGCCACCGCAGCCGATCCCCGAGGCGCACCCCGGCGAGCGGGCCGGCCGCCGGCCGCGCAGCCTGGACCCGTTGGAGCTGGGTTTCACCCCGCGCAAGCCGGTGCCCTGGCTGGCGCCGCTGCTGCTGATCAGCACCGGCCTGCGTACCCTGCTGGCGATGCTGTTCGGGGCGTACCTGGACAAGCGGGAGTTGCAGAACGCGTTCGGCGACGGGACGTTCCGGCAGGTCGGGCCGGACGGCGGCCTCTGGCTGGATTACGTGGCCGACCTGGGCGACGGCTTCGACGCGACGTACTCGGTGGCCTACCTGCTCGCCCAGCCGGAGCTGACGGTCGACGGGCACCGGCTGCCCCGGGCGCAGACCCTGGTGATGGGGGGCGACGAGGTCTATCCGTCGGCGGCCTTCGAGGCGTACGAGGACCGGTGCAAAGGGCCGTACCAGGCCGCGCTGCCGGTGGCGCCGCCTGAGCGGCCGACGATCTTCGCGGTGCCCGGCAACCACGACTGGTACGACGGCCTGACCGCCTTCCTGCGGCTGTTCGTCCGCTCCCGGGACCGGAACTTCGCCGGCTGGAGCACCGGCCAGTCCCGGTCGTACTTCGCGGTGGAGCTGCCCGCCGGCTGGTGGCTGCTCGCCCTCGACGACCAGTCCGGGTCGTACGTGGACGACCCGCAGCTCGCCTACTTCGACGAGGTTGCCCGGAAACTCACCCCACGGTCGAAGGTGATCCTGGCGGTGCCGGAGCCGACCTGGGTCAAGGCCGCCGACCATCCGACGGCGTACGACTCGCTCGACTACTTCATCCGTACGATCATCGCCCCCACGGGGGCGCAGGTGCGGCTGCTGCTCTCCGGCGACCTGCACCACTACGCCCGCTACGCCGGCCCGGAGCGGCAGCTCATCACCTGCGGGGGCGGCGGGGCCTACCTCTACCCCACGCACACCCTCCCGGAGCGATTGGAGGTGCCGCCACGCGACACGCTGTCCCGCCGGGCCAGTCGCACCCGCGAGTACGACCTAACGGCCCGTTTCCCGGACAAGGCCCGCTCGCGGCGCTACGGCTGGGGGATCTTCGCCCGGTTGCCGTTCCGCAACCCGGGGTTCACCACTCTGCTGGGCATCCTGCACACGCTGCTGATGCTGGCCATGGCCGGGGTGACGGCGGGCCGGGTGGGTGCCACCGAACAACGGCTGTTGAGCGTGCCACTGGTGATCATGTTCCTGGTGACCATGCTGAGCGCGGTGTTCTTCGCGAACCCGCCCAGCGCCGGCGGGAAGCGGCACACCCGGCACTGGATCCTCGGCGTATCGCACGGGCTGGCCCATGTCGCACTGGCCGCCGCGGGCACCTGGCTCTGGCTGAAGCTGCCCTTCTACGACTGGCCGTGGCCGTTGCCACTGGCCGTGGCCGCCGTGGTGTACGGGCCGGTGATCGGCCTGGTCTCCAGCCAACTGGTGGCGCTCTACCTGCTGGTGGCCGGGACGTTCGGGGTGAACGTCAACGAACTCTTCGCCGCCCAGGGAATCGAGGACTCGAAGTCCTTCCTGAGGATGCGCATCGACCCCGACGGCACCCTGACGATCTACCCGATCGCCCTGAACAAGGTCTCCCACACCTGGCAGCTCAACCCCGACGAGTCCCCCACCGCCTCCTGGCTAACCCCGCAGACTCCCCTACACCCCCACCTAGCCGAGCCCCCCATCACCCTCCACTGACCACTCACCCCCACCCCCCGGGCGTCGTTGGTCATGAGGTTGGCTGCGCCCGAAGAGATTCACTTCGCGGCTAACGTCATGATCGACGGGAGCAGTGCGGGCGGGGGTGGGAGGGCGGGGTCAGGGGGTGTAGTGCTGGTCGTGGGCTTGGCGAGGGGCGCAGACGGAGGCGCGGCTGCACGAGCAGCGGGAGCCGTCGGCGTCCAGGCGGACGGTGACCGAATCCCGGGGAACGCTGTGGCCGACGACCTTGCCCTCTCCCTCTGCGGTGGAGACTCGGGTGCCGATCGCCGGGGCGGACTCCTGGAACCGCTGGTACAGCGGATGTTCAAACTTCAGGCAGCACATCAGCCGGCCACACGCGCCGGAGATGCGCAGCGGGTTGAGCGGCAGGTCCTGGTCCTTGGCCATCCGGATGGTCACCGGCTCGAAGTCGGTCAGGAAGGTGGCGCAGCACAGGTCCCGGCCGCAGGAGCCGATCCCACCCTGCACCCGCGCCGAGTCGCGGGCGGAAAGCTGCCGCAGCTCGACCCGGCAGTGCAGGGTGGCCCCCAGGTCGCGCACGAGCGAGCGGAAGTCGACCCGGTGCGGCGCGGTGAAGTAGATCGTGGTGCGGTCGCTGCCGGACTCCGGCGTGCCGAAGACGTGATCAACGGCCACCACCTTCATCGGCAGCCCGTGCTCACGGATGAGCCGCTTGGCGGCGACCTTCGCGTCGGCCTTGCGCCGGCGTAGCTGCTCGTCGCGGCGCAGGTCGTCCTCCTGAGCCAGCCCGGCCAGCCGGGGAAAACCCGCCGTGTCCTCCGTCACCCACTGTGCGGCCCAGACGCACTCGGCCACCTCGGGTCCTTCGTCGGTGGGCACCAGCACCTTGTCGCCCACCTGCGGGCGCAGCTCGCCCGGGTCGAGGTAGTAGAGGCGCCCATACCGGTTGAAACTGACCGCACAGAGCATGCCCATGCCACCACACTACGACCCCGGGGCGGTTCCGGCCGGGCCACCCGTCGCCGTCCGGCCACCCGGCGCAGTGATCCATGGTTGTCGACTCGACCGAGTCGCCCCCATCCCCTGGTGTCGATGGTCCTCGCCCGGACGGTTGAATCATGCGCCAGCCGGACGACAAACGACGCCGGACCGCGTTGAGTGGAGGCAGACCTGCGGGGGGTGCAGGGGATGACCACGGCGTCGCCGGCTGAGCAGTTGCCGGCGACGCCGTGGCGTACGCGCCGGCGAAGCTCAGCCGATGCGCATGGTCGAGTTGGCGGTCCGGACGCCGGTCGTCCGCTCCCGCCACGCCGTCTCCGCCAGGCTCGGTGCCCACTGGCGCAGCAGCGTCTCCGCGCCGTCGTACGCCACGCCGAGCACGCTGAGCACCCGGGTGCCGATCTCCGCCGCCGCGAGCGCCCCGGCCCGCCCGTCACCGGACGCAGCGGTGGTGGTGTGCACGGTGACCGCCTCGGCCGAGCGCAGCACGTCGGCCAGCGCTCGGGCCAGGGCGAGCCGGCTCCCCTCCACCCAGTCGGCCAGCGCGTCGGCGTAACCGGCGGTCGACTCCAGGCGCCCGACCAGGCTCTCCGGCCCCTCGTCGAGGTGGCGGAGCAGAGCGGTGCGGGCCTCGTCGTACGCCGACGCGGCCGGCCCGGACCAGGCGACCGGATCGGCGAGCACGGCGCAGGCGTCGTCGTATCCCCGGACCAGCCGACGCACGGCGTGGCCGGCATCGACCAGGGGCGCCGGGTGCAGGTCGAGGAACTCCCGCACGGCCGCGCCGGGCAGCACCTGCATGCGGCGCAGCAGCGGCCAGAGCCGGTGCCCCTCGGGCGCGCCGGCGGCGAGCAGGGTGTCGACCCGGGCGAGCAGGTCGAGGCCGGGCTCGGCGAGGCGGTCCAGGGCGTCCATCAGGCCTCCCTGGCGAACCGGTGGCGGGCGGCGTCGTCGGTGGCTGCGTACCGGTCGGCG
Source organism: Micromonospora sp. NPDC006766 (assembly GCF_040636055.1). Lineage (NCBI taxonomy): Bacteria > Bacillati > Actinomycetota > Actinomycetes > Micromonosporales > Micromonosporaceae > Micromonospora > Micromonospora sp. NPDC006766. The sequence goes on from NZ_JBEYIX010000001.1 coordinate 363,528, forward strand.
GCGTCGCGCAGGGCGGATGCTGCGGCGGCCAGCCGGGTGGCCGCGGCGTGGGCCTCCCGTGCCCGGTCGCCGGTGGCGCTGGTCCACTGCCGGTGCAGGGCGCGGCCGATCTCGCCGGGGCGGCCGTCGGCTTGCGCGCCGAAGGCCGGGTGCGGCGGATCGGTGGCGGTCACCGTGCGGGAGAGGGTGGCGAGGGTGGCGCTGGCCTCGTCGAGGCGGGTGGCCAGGGCGCGCAGCGTCTCCATGTCAGGCTCCCGCCAGCGGCCGGTAGGCCGCGAAGGTCTCGTTGTGCAGCTTCTCGCGGGCCCACTGTGCGGCGTCGGCGGCGGCGGTGACCGCGGCCTGCACCGAACTGGCGACGTCCCGGGGGTTGCGCTGGTGCAGGGGGGCGAGGAAGCGGACGTCGGTGATCCGCCCACCGGCGGTCACCACCACCTCGACGAGCCCGTCGGGCGAGCGGACGGTGACCTCGACCGTCGCGACCGCCTCGTCGAACTCGGCCTGCAGGGTCTCGATGCGCCGGTAGCGCCGCACCGCCTCCTCGATCCAGGCCTCGTCGATCTCCCCGCGCGGCATCGGCGAACTCCTCCCCGGCTGATCATCACTGAGCGTGCCGCCACCGTCACCGCGGCACCCCGGACCGTACCGCACGTCAATCGGACCTGTCGATGCCCTGTGGACAACGCCGAACGGGGCGCTTAGCCCTTCCAGAGGGCCAGCATCATCGCCTCCACCGCGATCCGGGGTTTGACGTTCGCCTCGATCGCCACCCGGCACTCCAGCACGGCCTCCAGCCGGCGCAGCGCCCCCTCGGCGGACCACCGCTGCCCGCCGGCCTCGGCCAGGGCCGCGGTGTCGGTGTGCACCGGGGCGACCGGTGCCCGCAGCGCGCTGGTCAGCGCGTCCCGATAGAAGCCGGCGAGGTCGACCAGTGCCCGGTCGAGGGCGTCGCGCTGGGCCCGGGTGGCCCGCGATTTCTGCCGCTTCTCCAGGTCCTTGAGCTGGCCGGCGGCGCCGCGCATCGCCGCGGCCGCGCCCCTGCCGGTGCCGCCCGCGCCGAGCGCCGTCTGCAGCGCCGCCCGTTCCGCCTCGTCCAGTTCGGCGACCGACGCTGCGGCCTCCGCCTCGGCCGCCTCGATCAGCGCGGCGGCGGCGTCGAACGCCGCGCCCACCCCGGTCAGCCGACGCGGCACGGCGAGCACCGCGTCGCGGCGCTGCCGGGCCTCCGGGTCGCGGGCCAGCCGCCGCGCCCGGCCCACATGCCCCTGAGCGGCCGCCGCGGCCCACCCGGCCACGTCGGGCGCGATGCCGTCCCGGTGTACGAGCACCTCGGCGACGGCCTCGGCCGACGGCTGCCGCAGCGGCACGATCCGGCACCGCGACCGGATGGTCACTGAGATGTCGTCCGGGTGGGTGGACGGGGCGCAGAGCAGGAAGACCGTACGCGGCGACGGCTCCTCGATCGCCTTGAGCAGCGCGTTTCCGGCCCTTTCGCCGAGCCGGTCGGCATCCTCGATGATGACGACCTGCCAACGCCCGCCGGACGGGGTGCTCGCCGCCCGGAGCACCAGGGCGCGCATCTCCTTGACGGGAATGGAAAGCCCCTCGGGCACCACCAGCCGGACGTCGGCGTGGGTGCCGGCCATCGTGGTGTGACAGCCGGGGCACGCGCCGCAGCCGGTGCCGTGCCCGCACTGCAACGCGGCGGCGAAGGCCCGCGCGGCCACGGACCGGCCGGAGCCCGGCGGCCCGGTGAAGATCCAGGCGTGGGTCATCCCCGCCCCAGGGCCGCCCGCCGCCTCCGGCCCATCCGGCTCGACGGTCACCCCGGGCGTCGACTCGACACGAAGCAGAGCGGCCGCCGAGGCTGCGGCGCGGCGCAGCGTCACGACGGCCTCGTCCTGCCCGACCAGGTCGGCGAAGACGTCCGCCATCAGGTGGGGCGCTCCATGGCCACCAGCTCCGCCTCGGATAACTCGGGCTGGACCGTGGTGTCCGGGCCGTGGGCCGGGCGTGGGTGCACGATGCCGGCCGGGTTGACCAGGAACTCGTCCACCCGCCGGGCGACCGCCGCGGCGATCTCCTCGGCCGGCCGGGAGGCGTCGAGCACCAGGTAGCGCTTGGGGTCGGCAGCGGCCAGGTCAAGGAAGGCGTAGCGGACCCGCTCATGGAACGTGATCGACTCGGCCTCCAGCCGGTCGGCGCCCCGGCTGCGGGACTCGACCCGGGACAGGCCGGTGCGCGGGTCGACGTCGAGGAGCACCACCAGGTCGGGCTTGAGCCCACCGGTGGCCCACGAGGAGAGCCAGGAGACCTCCTCCGCCGGCAGCGTACGACCGGCCCCCTGGTAGGCCAGGGACGAGTCGACGTACCGGTCGCTGATCACCACCGCGCCCCGGGCCAGTGCCGGCCGGACGACGGTGGCCACGTGGTGCGCCCGGTCGGCGGCGTAGAGCAGCGCCTCGGCGCGCGGCGACGGGGCCTCGGCGCCCTTGGTCTCCAGCACCAGCGCGCGGATCCGCTCGCCGACGGCGGTGGCTCCGGGCTCGCGGGTGACCACGACGTCGCGCCCCTGGCCGCGCAGCCGGTCGGCGAGCGCGGCAAGTTGGGTGGACTTGCCGGCGCCCTCGCCGCCCTCGAAGACCACGAAGAGGCCGTTGGAGACGAACGGCTCGGCCGGCATCAGCGGGCGGCCCCGGATCGAGCCCCACAGGTCGGCGAGGACCGGCACACCCTTCTTGTCGTCCATCTGGCGGAACGCGCTGATCCCGGCGAAGATGCCGGCGACGCCCGCGGCGAGCAGCAGCAGCCGGGTCGACGAGACCGAGATGCCCAGGTCGGCGATGGGCAGCTGGCGAGAGCCGCCGACCCCGACCAGGATGCTGCTCAGCGCGATGGCCAGGATCAGCACCAGCCGGGTGCCGATCTGCACGACCGCGAAGACCCGGCCGCGTACCTCGTCGGCGACCTCGCCGCCGAGCAGGGTGGTGCCCGCCAGGAAGGCCATGCCGGCGCCCGCGCCGACCAGGACCGCGCCGACAATCGCCATGGACAGGTGGATCGCGAAGGCGAGCACCAGCACCGAGGCGCTGGCCAGCACGATGCTCATGCCGAACCAGCGCCGCCGGGACATGTCCCGCACGATCATCGGGCCGGCCCCGATGCCGATCGCCAGCCCGATGAAGATCGCGCCGAAGAGCAGGAAGAAGGCGGCGTCACCGGCGCCGAGCGAGGCGGCGAAGAACTTGGCCGTGCCGACCACGATGCCGCCGCCGGCGAACGCGCCGAAGATGCCGAGCACCAGACCGCGGACCAGCGGAGTCTGGCCGATGAACCGCCAGCCGTCGACGAACTGGCGCATCATGCTCTGCTCGGTGGGCTCGCGCTCGCCGGTCCGGGCCTGGCTGATCTCCCTGATCCCGAAGACGACGACCAGGGCGGTGGCAAGCCGGGAGAACGAGTTGAGCCAGAGGGCGAGCTGCGCCGGCTCGGCCCACGACAGGTTGCCCCCGACCAGCCCGCGCACGCCGCGGTCGAGCACCGCGGCGACGATCGCGGCGGCGATCGGGGTGATGCCGTACGTGGTGATGAGGGTGAGCTGGTTGGCGGTCTCGAGCCGGGCGCGCGGGATCAGATTGGGGACCGCGGCCTCCTTGGCCGGGATCCACATCAGGGTGACCGTCTCGATCAGGAAGGTCGCGACCGCCGCCCAGGCGACCACCAGCCCGCCGCTGGCGCCGGTGAGCGCGTACAGCGGGATGGAGGCGAAGAGGCCGAAGCGCAGGATGTCGCAGATGACCATCGTCCAGCGCCGGTCGAAGCGGTCGGCGAAGACGCCGGCCACCGGGCCGAGCACAAGCGCCGGAAGCAGCCGGATCGCGATCACCGTGCCGAAGGCCGCGCCCTTGGCGGTGTCGCCCTCGACCTGGGCGGCGGCGAAGACGGAGGTGGCGAGCAGGCCGAGCCAGTCACCGAAGGAGGCGACGCCGAGCACGATCCACAGCCGGCGGAACGGCCGGATGCGCAGCACCGAGCGGATGGCGGCGGCTCCGGACCGGTCGGCCTGAGCCGCCGACGACGACACGCCGGACGACTCGCCGTTGTTCTGGCTTTCGATGGCCGTACCTCCACGTGCCGGCCCAGAGCTGGGCATCCCCGGTGGAACACTCTAGTCGCGGCGAGAACCGCCTCCGGAGCGACATTCGCCTGCTCGCCGAGCCTAGGCCGCCGGCGCCACCGGCCGCAGCCCGGACAGACGCGAGGGTATTTCGCATCGACGCCCAGACAGTTAGCGTGCAGACGTGGACCGTGACAAACTTCGCGATCGCCTCGATCGGGCAACCATCCACCTGGACCCGCCGTACGCCGTGGTCGATCTCACCGCCTTGGACGCCAACGCGGACGCGCTGGTCAGCCGCGCCGCCGGCAAGCCGCTCCGGGTCGCCAGCAAGTCGGTCCGCGCCCGAGACCTGCTCCGCCGGGTGCTGGCCCGCCCCGGCTGGCGCGGCGTGATGGCGTTCACCCTGCCCGAGGCGATTTGGCTGGCCCGTACCGGCGTCAGCGACGACGTGCTGGTCGCGTATCCCACCGCCGACCGGGGGGCGCTCGCCGAGCTGGCCACCGACCCGACGCTCGCCGCCGCGGTGACGCTGATGGTCGACGACCCCGGCCAACTCGACCTGGTCGACGAGGTGTGCCCGCCCGGGCGCCGGCCGCCGCTCCGGGTCTGCCTCGACCTGGACGCCTCCTGGCGACCGCTGGGCGGACGGGTGCACATGGGCGTCCGCCGCTCCCCGGTGCACAGCGCTCGGGCGGCCGGCGCGTTCGCCGCCACCGTCGCCGGCCGGCCGGGCTTCCGGCTGGTCGGCCTGATGTCGTACGAGGCGCAGATCGCCGGGCTCGGCGACGCGCCGCCCGGGCAGGCGGTGCGCGGCGCGGCGATCCGGGTCGTCCAGCGCGGGTCGTACCGGGAACTGCTTACTCGGCGGGCGGCGGCGGTCGCCGCAGTACGCGAGCACGCCGACCTGGAGATCGTCAACGGCGGCGGCACCGGCAGCGTGGCCGCCACCAGCGCCGATCCCACGGTCACCGAGATCACCGCGGGTTCGGGCCTGTACGGGCCGACGCTGTTCGACGCGTACCGGGCCTGGCACCCCACCCCGGCGGCGTTCTTCGCCTGCGCGGTGGTCCGCCGGCCGGCACCCGGGCTGGCCACCGTACTCGGGGGCGGTTGGATCGCCTCGGGCGCGGCCGGCGAGAGCCGGCTACCGCGGCCGTGGCTGCCGGCGGGCCTCAAGCTGGTCGGGTCCGAGGGCGCCGGCGAGGTGCAGACCCCGGTCGCGGGGGCGGTCGCGACGACCCTGCGAGTGGGTGACCGCGTCTGGTTTCGCCACGCCAAGGCCGGCGAACTCTGCGAACGGGTCAACGAACTGCACCTGATCGACGGCGACGAGGTGGTCGCGACCGTGCCCACCTATCGGGGCGAGGGCCGTGCGTTCCTCTAGAGAAGGATGACGGCGGGCCCCGGCGTACCTCGGAAACCCGCCGCGGCTCGTCGGCTCAGGCCTGCTGGGGCTCGGTCCGGGCGTCGACCTGCCGGTGCAGATATTCCCGGATCAGCGCCTTCGCCTCCGCCAACACCCGCTCGTCGCCCTCCGGCCGACGCCGGAACGCCAGCTTGATCAGGGCGTCGGCGGACTCCACCGCGATCTCCAGATGGAACCGGAGGTCGGGTACGTCGGCCAGGCCGAACCGTTCGGTGAGCACCCGGGCGAGCTGATCGGCGATCACACCGTTGTTGTCGCGCTGCTCGTCGAGCAGGTGCAGGTCGACCACGTCGCCGAAGTGGAGGGTACGGAACCCCGGGACATTACGGTGCATCGTGATGTACTCGTCGATCGCCGCGTCGACGCCGTCCCACCAGTGGGTCAGGTCGTCGGAGCCGAACCGCTCGTCGAGTCGCTGGAGGTAGGACTCCATGGTGCGCAGGGTCAGCGCCTGCACGATCGCCCGCTTGTCCGGAAAGAACTGGTAGACCGACCCGATCGCCACCTCGGCACGCTCGGCGAGCAGAGTCGTGGTCAGCCCCTCGTACCCCACCTCGTCGACGAGCTCGGCGCAGGCGTCCAACATCCGCTGGACCCGTGCGACACTTCGACCCTGCACCGGAACCCGGCGCAGCGGCCCGGTCGTGGCGGCTGGTGTGGACACTCGGCGCCACCCCCCTTCGACGAAGAACCTACTTGCACGTCACCATGCGGTGACTACAGATACAACGAGCGGACCCCGATTGCGGTATTTACCAGCCACAACGTTCCTGATATGAAGTCAGTTCATATTCATGTCGAGGAGCATAAATGGCCGGCACGCTAGCCGCCTGGTGCAACTGGGCCGGCAACCAGCGCAGCACCGCCCTGCTCGTGGCGCGCCCCCGGACCGTCGACGACATCGTCGAAGCGGTCCGGGCCGCCGCCAACGCCGGCACGACGATCCGGGCGGTCGGCAGCGGACACTCGTTCACCGGGGCGGCCCTCACCGACGGGCACCGGCTCGACCTGTCCGGCCTGGCCACCGGCGTCACCGTGGACACCGTCCGCCGACTGGTCACCGTGCCGGCCGGAATGACCCTGCACACCCTCAACCAACTGCTCGCCACCCACGGACTGGCCCTGCCCAACCTCGGCGACATCGACGCTCAGACCGTGGCCGGGGCGCTCTCCACCGGCACCCACGGCACCGGCGCGAAACTCGGCTGCCTGTCCACCTTCGTGACCGCGCTGACCCTGGTCACCGGCGCCGGAGACGTGCTGCACTGCTCCGCCGACGCGCACCGCGACGTCTTCGCCGCGGCCCGGGTCGGGATCGGGGCGGTCGGGGTGCTGGTCGAGGTCACCCTGCGCTGCGTCGACGCCTTCGTGCTCCGCGCGCACGAGCGGCCGGCGGCGCTCTCCGCCGTGCTGTCCGACCTGCCCGGGCTCGTCGAGCGGCACGACCACGTCGAGTTCTACTGGTTCCCGTACACCGCCCGGGTGCAGGTCAAGACCAACGACCGGGTGCCCGCCGACGATCGGCCGCTGCCCCGCTGGCGTGGCTGGCTGGACGACGAGTTCCTGGCCAACACCGTCTTCGCCGGGGCCTGCCGGCTGGGCCGGGCCGTGCCGGCGCTCGTACCGGGGATCAGCGCGGTCTCCGCCCGGGCACTCACCGAACGTATCTACACCGGCCGCTCCGACCGGGTCTTCTGCACCCCGCGCCGGGTCCGCTTCGTGGAAATGGAGTACGCCCTTCCCCGGGCCGCGCTGGCGGAGGCGCTGGCCGCGCTGCGCCGCATCGTCGACCGGCTACCGGTCAAGGTGCTCTTCCCGGTCGAGGTGCGGTTCAGCGCCGCCGACGACATCTGGCTCTCCCACGGATACGGGCGGGACTCGGCCTACCTCGCCATCCACCAGTACGTCGGCATGCCCTTCGAGCCCTACTTCCGAGCCTTCGAGAAGGTGGCCACGGAGCTGGGCGGTCGGCCGCACTGGGGCAAACTGCACTACCGGGACGCGGCGTCACTCGCCCCCGCGTACCCGAAGTTCAGCGACTTCCTCACCATCCGCAACCGCCTAGACCCCACTCGGGTCTTCACCAACCCCTACCTCCGCCAGGTCCTCGGCGACTGACCGCAACCGCTGCTGGATCTTGGAAGGAAACGGCCCCTGTGGGGGCGCAATGCTTCCAAGATCTCGGCCGGTCATCGGTCAGCCGGGCCAGCCAGCTGCGCGGAGCGCGGCGCGTAGTTGGGCGAGGACCTCGTCCGGGTGGGCGCGCAGCGCCCAGGTCGGGAAGCGTAGGACTCGATCGCCCTCGACCCAGAGGTCGTTCTGTCGCTTCATGTCCGCCCAGGCATGGGCCGGGTCCAGGTGCTGGCCGCCGTCGATCTCCACGTGCACCTGCCACTCCTCGAAGTAGGCGTCGAGATAGCGGTGCCGCCCGGCCGAATCCTGGCGGACTTTCTGCCGAATTGGTTCGGGCAGTCCGGCACGACGGACCAGGCGCATGAAGTCGAGCTCACCACAGGAGTGTGCGCCGCCGGCCGCGTCCGTGGCGGTGGCCAGGATCAACCTGCGCCGCCGGAGGCGTGGCATCCGGTCGACAACCTCGTGCAGGTCGTGGCCACCGACCAACCGCTGCTGAAATGCCGCTGCGACGATGGCTCGCGCCTGCTCGTCGCTGGACGCCCACTGCGCGGCGTCGACGATCGAACGGGCGGCCACCGTCCGCGGTGGTTGCGCCACGGCGACCACGTCCCGATCCGACAGTTGAGTGGTCCGGTGGGCCAGCACGCCCTGCGGCAGCGGGGCGCGCCGGCAGGAAGCCGGCAGCAGCAGATGCACGACGCGATCGGAGAACCCGCGCAGCCCACCCGACTGCGCGGCGGTCAGTCCACCGAGGATCGCGGCCGGTCCTGCGGCGAGCACGAAGGTTTCGACCCCTCTAGGGGCCCTTTCCTTCCAAGATCTTCCAGAATCCGCCGCTACTCGGGGGAGGTGGGGGCCTTCTTGGGGGTGGTCTTTTTGGCGGGGGTTTTCTTTGCCGCTGTTTTCTTGGCGGTTGCTGCCTTTTTGGCGGGGGTGGCCTTTTTGGCGGCTGCCTTCTTCTTCGGGGCGGGGCCCTTCGCTCGCTTCTCGGCGAGCATCTCGGACGCTTCCTCCAGGGTCAGCGCCTCCGGCGTCTGCCCGCGCCGCAGCGACGCGTTGGTCTCCCCGTCGGTGACGTACGGCCCGAACCGGCCGTCCTTGATGACCAGCGGCTTCTCGGTCAACGGGTCGGCACCCATCTCCCGCAGCGGCGGCGCGGCGGCCCGGCGTTGGCGGGTCTTCGGGGCGGCCAGCAGCGCGAGCGCCTCGTCCAGGGTGACGTTGAACATCTTCTCTTCCGAGTCCAGCGAACGGAACTCGTCACCGCGCTTGACGTACGGACCGTAGCGGCCGTTGTTGGCGAACACCTCGGCGCCGTCCGGCGCCACGCCCACCAGCCGGGGCAGGCTGAGCAGCTTCAACGCGTCATCGAAGGTCAGCGAGTCCGGTGACTGCGAGCGCAACAGCGAGGACTTGCGCTCCCCGCTGGCCACGTACGGGCCGAACCGGCCCGACTTGAGCACGATCGGCTCGCCGGTGGCCGGGTCGTCACCGAGCTTCCGCTCGCCCCCGCCGCCGAGGAACAACTCGTGCACCTTGTCCGGCGTCAGCTCGTCCGGCGCCAGCCCCTCGGGGATCGGCGCCCGGTCGCCCTGGGTGCCGCCCTCCTCGCCCTCCGCGGCGGGAACCGGCTGCTCGCCCGGCAGCGCCCGCTGCAGGTACGGCCCGTACCGGCCGACCCGCACCACGATCTCGCGCCCCTCGTCGTCGGTGAAGAGCGGGATCGAGTTGATACTGCGCGCGTCGATGTCGCTGAGGTTCTCAGTGACCAGCTTCTTGAGCCCGCCGGCGTGCGCGATCGCCTGGTCGCCGGTGCCGTTGGCGCTGCCGAAGTAGAACGAGGTGAGGAAGTCCACCGCCGCGTGGTCGCCGCCGGCGATCTCGTCCAGCTCGTTCTCCATGCTGGCGGTGAAGTCGTAGTCGATCAGGCGCGGGTAGTGCCGTTCCATCAGCCCGATCACCGCGAACGCCAGGAACGACGGGATCATCGCCTGGCCGCGCTTGACGACGTAGCCACGATCTTGAATGGTCTGCATGATCGACGCGTACGTCGACGGGCGGCCGATGCCCAGTTCCTCAAGGGCCTTGACCAGCGACGCCTCGGTGTAGCGGGCGGGCGGCTGGGTGTGGTGGCCCTGCGCGGCCAACTCCTCGGCGGTCAGCGGCTGGTCCTTGACCAGGGTGGGCAGCCGCCGCTCGGCGTCCTCGGCCTCGGCGTTCTCGTCGTCGCTCGACTCGACGTACGCGCGCAGGAAGCCCGGGTCGGTGATGGTCTTGCCGGTCGCGCCGAAGTCGGCCTCCTCCTGGGCGGAGGAGACCGCCCGGATGCGCACCGAGACGCTGGAGCCGACCGCGTCGGTCATCTGCGAGGCGATGGTGCGCCGCCAGATCAGCTCGTAGAGCTTGAACTCCTCGGCCGGCAACTCCTTGGCCACGTCGCCCGGGGTGCGGAAATTGTCCCCCGCCGGGCGGATCGCCTCGTGTGCCTCCTGCGCGTTCTTCACCTTGCCGGTGTAGCGGCGCGGCTCCGGCGGCACGCTGCGCTCGCCGTACAGCTCGACGATCTGCCGGCGGGCCGCCGCGATGGCGGTCTCCGACAGGTTCACCGAGTCGGTACGCATATAGGTGATGTAGCCGTTCTCGTACAGCCGCTGCGCGGTGCGCATCGTCTGCTGCGACGAGAACCGCAGCTTGCGGGCCGCCTCCTGCTGGAGCGTGGAGGTGATGAACGGCGCGTACGGGCGGCGGCGGTAGGGCTTCTCCTCGACCCGGGTGACCGTGAACGGGCGGCCCTCCAGCCGGGCGGCCAAGCCTCTGGCCCCGCCCTCATCGAGGTGCACCACCCCCGCGCCGGGCTTCACCCGGCCGGTGGTCGGCTCGAAGTCCTTGCCGGTGGCGATCCGGTCGCCGTTCAGCGCGATCAGCGTGGCGTTGAAGCCGCGCGGCCCCTCGCCCGCGTTCGCCACCGCGAGGGTGGCCAGGATGTCCCAGTATTCAGCGGTGCGGAAGGCCATTCGCTGCCGCTCACGCTCGACCACGATCCGGGTCGCCACGGACTGCACCCGGCCCGCCGAGAGCTTCGGCATGACCTTCTTCCACAGCACCGGGGAGACCTCGTAGCCGTAGAGCCGGTCGAGGATGCGCCGGGCCTCCTGGGCATCGACCAGGTCCCGGTCGATCTCCCGGGGGTTGGCCACCGCGGCCTGGATGGCGGGCTTGGTGATCTCGTGGAAAACCATCCGCTTGACTGGCACCTTGGGCTTGAGCGTCTCCACCAGGTGCCAGGCGATCGCCTCGCCCTCGCGGTCCTCGTCCGTCGCCAGGAGGATCTCGTCGACCTCCTTGGCCAGCTTGGTCAGCTTGCTGATCTGCTGCTTGCGGTCCGGCGAGACCACGTAGAGCGCGTGGAAGCCGTTGTCGACGTCGACGCCGAGCCGCGCCCACGGCTCGCCCTTGTACTTGGCCGGCACGTCGGCCGCGTTGCGGGGCAGGTCTCGGACGTGACCGAAGCTGGCTTCCACGACGTATCCCGGGCCCAGATAGCCCGAGATCGTCTTGGCCTTCGCCGGTGACTCGACGATGACCAGACGGGTGGTTCCAGCGTTGCTCGGCACGGTTCTCTCCGACCTCACTCCTGCGTCCGGCCCGTGCCCGGGCCGTCTCACCTACTGCCCGTTTCGGGCAGTGTTGCACCAGCCGGACCACCGGCGGTCCGGACGTCCAACGTAACGCGCCGTCCACGCTCCGGGTTCCGCGGGCGGCAAACGGTCCGGTTCGGCGGACCGTCGTCCGGCCGGCGGCGGCACCCGCCGGACGGCGTCACCGTACACCGTGGGTAGGGCGTCGGGCGGGTCACTGTGACGATCACGCACGCTCGGGCGGGCTGACAGCGCTCCGTTCCTGGGCAAACCGGCGGTAAGGTGTCTGAGATCGGACAGCCGTCGAGGTTGCGACGTCATCCGGCCCCCGGCCACCGCGCCGTCATCCGGCCCCCGGCCACTCGGCCGTCGGTGCGGCCCTGGGGCGATCACCCACCAGCTCGGCCAGCCGGGCCACCCGCCGCCCGGTGATCCGGTACGCGGGCCCGCCCGCGTCCGGCTCCACGAACGCCGCCGGCAGCCCCACCGCGGCGAGCGCGGCCCGTACCCGCGACCTGCACTCCTCGTCGGCGGGGCCGAGGCCGAGCTGGACGCCGGCCGGATCGACCACCCCGGCGGCGGCCAGCCAGAGCCGCAGCCGGCGCCCGTCGAGGTGGAAGCCGACCGGGGCTCGTTTCGCCGTGCCGCTCAGCCAGGCGGTGGCGAGCGGCGCCAGCGTGGCGGCGTACGCGGTACGGACCAGGTGCCGGCCGTCCCCGGTCGGCTCCCAGGTCGCCGCCATCCCCCGCGCGCCCAGCTCGGCCACCAGCACATGCACCCGCCAGGCGGCCCCCACCACCACGGCGAGTCGGGCCGTGCCACCCATCCGGACCACCTCCGCCGGCCCGGCGAGCAGGCCGGCCAGGTCCGCCAGCGACGGGTCCGCCGCCTCGGTGGAGAACAGCGAGGGCTGGCGAACCGGGTACGAAGATGGCGGCGTCAGCGACACTCCGGGACCTCGTCGAAGGCCTCTTTGAGCTCTGGCGAGTTGAGCTTGCTGGTGTCCAGCGCGCTCGCGTCGTAGTCCTTGTTGAGGATGTCCACCGCGACCCGCACCCCGTCGTAGAAGGGGTCGGCCTGTGCGGTGTCCAGCCCGCCGATGGCCTCCCGGGCTCGCCCGTACGCGTCCCGCATCTTGCTCAGCGAGGCGTGGAACCCGGCGGAGATCTCCGCGCCGTGCTCGGTCTCCGGCACGCCGGCCTGCTCGACCTTGCGCCGGGCGGTCTCGCTGGCTTCCTCGGCACCGGCGAAGAGCCGGACCAGGTTCTCCTTGGCCTGCGCCGGGGTGGTCTGCGCGGTCATCTGCTGCTGGGTGCTGCTGGTCAGCTTGTTGATCTCGGCGCGCCACGGGGTGAGCGCCTGGCAGACCGACGCGGCCCAGGCCCGGGGGCTGGGCCCGCCGCACCCGGCGACGACGAGGCTGAGCGTGGCCAGGACCACCGTGAGCTTTCCGGCGAGGGCCGCCCGGCGGGTACGCATGCGTTGCAGCGTACGACCTTCCGGTTTCGGGTCGGGACCACCGGACGGCCCGGTTCCCGGCCGGCAGGTGCACCGACCGGGAACCGTCACCCGCCTCAGCTCAGGCGCCGACCGGTGCCACCCGCTCCTCCGGGCTGCCGGCACCGGTGTCGTCGCCGTCGCCGGAGTCGCCCATGGCGATGCCCTTGCGCTTGCTGAACACCACGGCCGCCACGATCACCAGCGCGGCCACCACGGCGACCGTGATCCGCAGGGCGTTGTTCTTGTCCTCGCCCACGCTCCAGGCCACCACGGCCGGCGCGATCAGCAGCGAGACCAGGTTCATCACCTTGAGCAGCGGGTTGATCGCCGGGCCGGCGGTGTCCTTGAACGGGTCGCCGACGGTGTCACCGATGACGGTCGCGGAGTGCGACTCGGAGCCCTTGCCCCCGTACGCGCCGTCCTCCACCAGCTTCTTGGCGTTGTCCCAGGCGCCGCCGGAGTTGGCCAGGAAGACCGCCATCAGCGTGCCCGCCCCGATCGCACCGGCCAGGTACGACGCCAGCGCGCCCGGGCCGAGGCCGAACCCGACGGCGATCGGCGCCATGATGGCCAGCAGGCCGGGGGTCATCAGCTCGCGCTGGGCGTCCCGGGTGCAGATGTCGACGACCTTGCCGTACTCGGGGCGCTGGGTGCGGTCCATGATGCCGGGCAGCTCACGGAACTGCCGGCGTACCTCCATCACCACCGCACCGGCCGAGCGGGAGACCGCGTTGATGGCCAGGCCGGAGAAGAGGAAGACCACCGCCGCGCCGACGATCAGGCCGACCAGGTTGCGCGGGTTGGAGACGTTGAGCAGGTCGGTGATCGCCGCCTCGACGTTCTCCACCTTCGCGTCGCCGAACGCGGTCTTCAGCGTGTCGGTGTACGAGCCGAACAGCGCGGTCGCGGCCAGCACGGCGGTGGCGATCGCGATGCCCTTGGTGATCGCCTTGGTGGTGTTACCGACCGCGTCCAGCTCGGTCAGCGTCCGCGCGCCGTGCTCGTCGATGTCGCCGGACATCTCGGCCACGCCCTGGGCGTTGTCGGAGATCGGGCCGAAGGTGTCCATCGCGACGATCACGCCGACGGTGGTGAGCAGGCCGGTGCCGGCCAGCGCGACCGCGAACAGCGACAGGGTGATGGAGCTGCCGCCGAGCAGGAACGCGCCGAAGACGCCGGCGCCGATCAGCAGCGCCGAGTAGACCGCCGACTCCAGGCCGACGCCGATGCCGGCGAGAACGACGGTGGCCGGGCCGGTCTGCGAGCTCTTGCCGATGTCCTGCACCGGGCGCCGGTCGGTCTCGGTGAAGTAGCCGGTGAGCGCCTGGATCGCGGCGGCCAGCACGATGCCGATCACCACCGCGCCGATGGCCAGCCCACGGGGGCCGAACGGCGGCTCGCCGTCGGTGACGCTGAGCGTCTCGCGCCAGTTGTCGCCGAGCAGGTCCGCCCAGGTCGGCTTCAGGTAGACGAACGCGGCGATCGCCACCAGCACCGCGGAGACCAGGGCGGACAGGTAGAACGCCCGGTTGATCGCGGTCAGCCCGTTGCGGTCGGAGGCGCGCAGCCGGGTGATGAAGACGCCGACGATCGCCACCAGCACGCCGATCGTGGAGATGATCAGCGGCAGGACCAGACCGTCGTTGCCGAACGCGGCGCGGCCGAGGATCAACGCGGCGACCAGGGTGACCGCGTACGACTCGAAGAGGTCGGCGGCCATGCCGGCGCAGTCACCGACGTTGTCGCCCACGTTGTCGGCGATGGTGGCCGCGTTGCGCGGGTCGTCCTCCGGGATGCCCTGCTCGACCTTGCCGACCAGGTCGGCACCGACGTCGGCCGCCTTGGTGAAGATGCCGCCGCCGACCCGCATGAACATGGCCAGCAGCGCGGCGCCGAAGCCGAAGCCCTCCAGCACGGTCGGGGCGTCACCCTTGTAGAGGATGACGACCAGCGCGGCGCCGAAGAGACCGAGGCCGACGGTGAGGAAGCCGACCACGCCACCGGTCCGGAAGGCGATCTTCATGGCGCCCTCGCGCCCGCCTTCCCGCTCTCGGGCCGCCGCGGCGACCCGCAGGTTGGCGCGGGTGGCCAGCCACATGCCGGCGCCGCCGATGAACGCGCTGAACCCGGCGCCCACCACGAAGAACGCCGAGCGGCCGATCTTCACCAGGGTCTGGTTGCCGTCGGTGTCGTGCACCGGCAGCAGGAACAGCAGCACGACGGCGATGACCACGAAGATCGCCAGGGTGCGGAACTGCCGGAGCAGGTACGCCGAGGCGCCCTCCTGCACGGCCCCGGAGATCTCCTGCATGTTCTTGGTGCCCGTACCGGCTGCCAGCACCGCCTTGGTCAAGGTGGCGGCGAAGACGAGCGCCACCAGCGCGATGACCGCGGCGATGACGACGTACGTCAGGTTGGCTCCGGTAAGGGACAGCGTGCCGCCGTCGGCGGCCAAGGTCCCGGACATCTATGTCCTCCTGTACCGAACACTCGCGTCAAATCCGTGGAGACGCACGGACCGACGCCTGGATGCGGACTCGCAAGCGCGCGCCAACCCACCCCGGCGGACCAGCGATGAACACCCATTCCCGCTGGCTGCGGGACGGATCACTTGCTGACAACCCGGGTACTGTAGCCCTACAGCGTGTTGCGGGTCACACCCAGGGGGCACCCTCATTCGATGATCTTCGTCGCTGTGTTATGCGAAAATTTTTGATATATGGCCCGGGCAGCACGACGAGGCCGCGCCCCCTGATCGGGAACGCGGCCTCGCGACGAAAATTCAGGTCAGCGGCCTACCGGCCACACCATCCGCACCTCGGTGCCGAAGCCCTCCTCGACCGGGCGCACCTGCAGGTCCTCGACGAATCCGGCGAGCAGGGCGAAGCCGACGCCGGTGGTCAGCGCGTCCTCGCTGAGCGACTCCTTGGCCAGCTCGTCGGGAGGCAGGGCGGCGAGACCGATGCCCGCCTCGATCGGAGCGCGGTCCACCACCCGCACCGCGTACGCCCCGTTGTCGGACATCTCCACCAAAACTGGGTCGGGCAACCCGTACTGCCGGTGCAGGGCGACCGCCCGGGTGCACGCCTCACCGATCGCCAGGCGCACCTCGTCGAGCAGGTCCTCGCGTACGCCGGCCCGCCGGGCCACCGCGACGCCGACCAGGCGGGCGGTGCGGACGTGCACCGGCGCCGGCGAGAAAGAGAGCTTGACCGTCGCCATCAGGCGCCGGCGCCGGTCGGGTCGGCGCTGACCGCCGCGTCGACCGTGGGAAGCAGCGGAAAGACCTGATCCAGGGCGGTGATCCGGAAGATCTTGAGCAGCGGCTCCTTGTCGCAGACCAGGGCGAAGGAGCCACCGAGCGAGCGGAGCCGCTTCAAAGCGCCCACCAGCACGCCGAGACCGGTCGAGTCGAGGAAATCCACCCGACCCAGGTCGACCACGACCCGACGGGCACCAGCGTCGATCAGTTCGAGGAGCCGTTCCCGCAGGCGTGGCGCGGTGTACACGTCCACCTCACCGCCGACCTCAAGCACCGTGTGCTCCCCCACGGCGCGGGTCGCCAGCGACAGCTCCATCGTCCCTCCTCGGTAAACTCCCCTGGGCATCTAACCATCTTTGCCGGAACACCCCATCGTCACCGGCCGACGCTTCTCCTTACCCAGGTCCCCCGCGTTTCATCTCCCCGATCGCTATTCCCGAAGGTGCAGGACGTGACCTCCAACGGCTTCAGCTCGGCGCATCTGCCGCCGGCCGAGCTGCTGCGTCGGCTGCGCGCCCGGCACGCGGGTGACCCGGTCACCCACGTCGAGCGGGTGCCGGCCCGCGCCGGCGAGCCGGCACCGTGGCCGACCTGGGCACCGGAGGAACTACGGGCCGCGTTCGCCCGGCGCGGGGTGGTCGCCCCGTGGCGGCACCAGGCCGAGGCCGCCGAGCTGGCGTACGCCGGGCAGCACGTGGTGGTGGCCACCGGGACGGCGTCCGGCAAGTCCCTGGCGTACCAGCTGCCGGCGCTGGCCACGCTGCTCGCCGACCCGCGCGCCACCGTGCTCTACCTGGCCCCGACCAAGGCGCTCGCCGCCGACCAGTTGCGCGCCGTCGCCGACCTGGATCTCGACGGGGTACGCCCGGCCTGCTACGACGGCGACACCCCGCGCACCGAGCGGGAGTGGATCCGCCGACACTCCCGGTTCGTGCTGACCAACCCGGACATGCTGCACCACGGCATCCTGCCCGGGCACGCCCACTGGTCCGGGTTCCTGCGCCGACTCGCGTACGTGGTGATCGACGAATGTCACACCTACCGGGGGGTGTTCGGCTCGCACGTGGCGCACGTGCTGCGCCGGCTGCGCCGGCAGTGCGCCCGCTTCGGTCGTACCCCGGTGTTCCTGCTGGCGTCGGCCACGTCGGGCGACCCGGCGACGGCGGCGGGGCGGCTCACCGGCCTGCCGGTCGCGGCCGTCACCGAGGACACCTCGCCGCGCGGTGGGGTGACCTTCGCGCTCTGGGAGCCACCGCTACTGCCCCCCTCCTCGGCGGCCGAGGAGGCTGACCTCGCGCCGGTCCGCCGGTCGGCGCTGCGGGAGACCGCCGACCTGCTCGCCGACAGCGTCGTCGCGGGCGTCCGCACGCTCGCCTTCGTCCGGTCCCGGCGCGGCGCCGAGGTGGTTGCCGCGAACGCCCGACGCGCGCTGGACGAGGCGGTGCCCGGGCTGGGTGACCGGGTGGCCGCCTATCGGGCCGGCTACCTGCGGGAAGAGCGGCGCGAGCTGGAACGCGCGCTGCTGCACGGCGACCTGCTCGGGCTCGCCTCCACCAACGCGCTCGAACTCGGCGTCGACCTGGTCGGGCTGGACGCCGTGCTGATCTGCGGCTGGCCCGGCACCCGGGCGTCGCTCTGGCAGCAGGCGGGCCGCGCCGGCCGCTCCGGCGACGAGGCCCTCGCCGTGCTGGTGGCCCGGGACGACCCGCTCGACACCTACCTGGTGCACCACCCCGAGGCGCTGTTCGGGCGGCCCGTCGAAGCGACCGTGCTCGACCCGGCCAACCCGTACGTGCTCGCCCCGCAGCTCGCCTGCGCCGCGTACGAGGCCCCGCTCACCCCGGCCGACCTGGAACTCTTCGGGGAAGGGGCGAAGGAGGCGGTCGACTCCCTCGTCGAGGCCGGCGCCCTGCGGCAGCGGCCCACCGGCTGGTACTGGCGGCACCGCGAACGCCCCGAGGTCGACCTGCGCGGGCAGGACGGGGCACCGGTCTGCGTGGTCGAGGCCGCCACCGGCCGGCTGCTCGGCACCGTCGACGGCGGGTCCTCGCACTTCCTCCTCCACACCGGCGCGGTCTACCTGCACCAGGGCGTCTCGTACGTGGTCGACTCACTCGACCTGGCCGACGGGTGCGCGCTGGTGCACGCCGAGGAGCCGGACTGGTCCACCCACGCCCGGGACGTCACCTCACTGTCCGTGGTGTCGGTCCGGTCGTACGTGGACGCCGGGCCGGTCGGGCTTTTCCTCGGCGAAGTGGACGTGACCAGCCAGGTGGTGTCGTACCAGCGGCGGCGGATCGCCACCAGCGAGGTGATCGACACCCGGCCGCTGGACCTGCCGGTCCGCGAACTGCGTACCGTCGCCGTCTGGTTCACCCTCTCGCCGGAGTCCCTGGCGCTTGCCGGGGTGGAGCCCGCCGACGTGCCGGGCGCGCTGCACGCCGCCGAGCACGCCGCGATCGGTCTGCTGCCGCTGATGGCGACCTGCGACCGCTGGGACATCGGCGGGCTGTCGACGGCCGTGCACCCGGACACCGAGGCACCCACCGTCTTCGTGTACGACGGCCACCCCGGCGGCGCCGGCTTCGCCGAGCGGGCGTACGGGACGGCGGCGGCCTGGCTGCGCGCCACCCGCGACGCGATCGCCGAGTGCGGCTGCGAGTCGGGCTGCCCGTCCTGCGTCCAGTCCCCCAAGTGCGGCAACGGCAACAACCCGCTCTCCAAGCTGGACGCTGTCCGGGTCCTCGACGTGGTCCTCGCCAACCTGGCGACGGCCGCCGTGGTGCCGCCAGCGCAGGGTGAGGTCGGCGCGGCCGTGCCCCGGCAGGACGAGCGGTCGCCGGCGCGGCCTGGTCGCGGAGGCGCCACGGGCCGGGCAGGATCAGGGCATGGCATTGACTGGTGAATACGAACCGAGTGCGTCGGGGTGGGTCCGCGAGCACGTCGACAAGATCTCGCAAACCGGCACGACCGACGGCATCACGATCGGTGGCCGACCCATCGTGCTGATGACCTACCGGGGTGCCCGGACCGGCAAGGTTCGCAAGACTCCGGTGATGCGGGTCGAACACGAAGGGCACTACGCGGCTGTCGCATCCATGGGTGGTGCCCCCACCAACCCGCAGTGGTACGCCAGCCTCGTCGCCGAGCCGGTCATCGAGCTTCAGGACGGCGCGGTGACCCGGGAGTACCGGGCGCGCGAGGTCTTCGGGGACGAGAAGGCCATCTGGTGGCGCCGGGCGGTTGACGCGTTCCCCGACTATGCCAGCTACCAGGGCAAGACCGACCGCCAGATCCCGGTCGTCGTGCTCGAACCGACCAGCGGGGACACGCCGGCCGGCTGAGGAGCGGTCTGGCCCGAGGGTGACGGCCGGTCTCCGGTGGGACCGGCGGGCGGACGCCGGGGCCGCGCTGTGCGAGACTCCGGCGTCCGTTCGTCGAAGGAGAGCGATGCACCCCGCCAGCTTGCAGACCCAGCAACAGTTCCTCATCCGTCAGCGGATCCGAATGGTCGTCAACCAGTACGAGGTCCACGCGGTGGCACCGGACGGGTCCGAGGGCGCGCTGCTCGCGTTCGCGCAGCAGAAGCGGCTCGCGTTCAAGGAGCAGGTGACGATCTACACCGACGACTCGAAGCAGACCCCGCTGCTCGGCTTCAAGGCCCGTCAGGTGATCGACCTCGGCGCCACGTACGACGTGACCGACCATGCCGGCACCCCGATCGGCCTGTTCCGCAAGGACTTCGCCCAGTCATTGCTGCGTTCCACCTGGCACGTCGAACAGGCCGGCCTGCCGCAGATCACCGGGCAGGAACGCAGCATGCCGGTGGCGCTGCTACGCCGGTTCGTCGACTCGCTCTCCTGGCTGCCCTACCACTTCGATTTCGTGGCCGACGGTCAGCCGGTGTTCACCGTCGTCAAGAAGTGGGGCCTGCGCGACCGGTACCTCGTCGAGATCCAGCACCCGCAGATCGACCGTCGGCTGGTCATCGCCATGGCGGTTGCCCTCGACGCGCTGCAGGGCCGCTGAGGCGTCCACCTCGCCTGTCTCGCTGCGGCCCGGGCCGGCCCGGGACCTGGCGCGGCTCTGACGCCCCGGTTGTCCGATGGTGGACGCCGGGGCGACGCGCAGCCCGGCCTTCATCACGAACACCTCGCGTTTGTCGGTCGCCTCGCCGCGCTTGTTGAGGACATAACCGGCCAGCCAGACCCACCCGTCATACGTCAGCCTCGGGTCGATGGATACCAGGCGCAGGGTGAGCGCTCGATCCCCCGCGAACTGCACCGAGCACTCCCGTCCGATCAGCACCACGTCACCGGGGCGCGGTGTGGTCATCGCACCCACCCCAGGAACCTCCGGTGGAGGTCACCGGCAGGTGCCCAGCTCATGTCCTGCCAAGCGGACACCAGGCACAGGCTCATGTAGTACGCCAGATTGACCCGCGCCCCGGCGTACTCCTTCAGCAGCTCATCGCGCCGCGTGGCGCAGGGCCAGGGCCGACCACACCCGCTGCATGTCCAGATCGGCGGCACCGGTCCGTGGGTAGTCATCACGCCTCACCTGGCCAGTGCCTCCGGTTGATCGGGACGCGATGTCTCGCCCGACAGGACAAGTCCCGACCGCACCGGCAGGTCACCCGCTTGAGGATGTAGTTCCACGTTGGTCGGTGCCTGCGAGCCAGGGTCAGAGCTACCGCGATCATGTACTGGTCGTAGGTGACGTGCCGGGGCATGTCGCGCTCCTTGAAGCGGATCAACACGAGACGCCATTACTCTAAGTGCTGTATTGACGTAAACACAACGCTACGGCAGCATGAGATCACCTAACGTGCGCTCGTGAGCAGTGAGAGCGGCTTCGATCCCGATGTCGCCACGTGGAAGCAACTCGCGGACCGGCTGCGGCAAGCCATCCGCTCCGGCCAGCTTGCCCCTGGCCAGCGAGTTCCGACCGAACTAAGCCTCACCCAGGAATACCAGCTCAGCCGACTCACGGTCCGCCGCGCACTTCAGCAGCTACGGAGCGAGGGATTGATCGTGGTCGTGCAAAGCCGCGGAACCTTTGTCAGGGGCGAGCAAGAGCGGACAGTAGTAACCCTGAGCAAGGGCGACCAGATGCAGGCTCGAATGCCGGATCCCGAGGAGCGGCGGAAGTACGCCCTCCACGAAGGCGAGCCCGTCATCCTGGTGACGAGGACAGACGGCACGGCAGAGGGGTACGGCGCGCACAGCGTGACCATCGTTGGCGGATAGCCGGACGGCCAACGCCCGGCGGCAATGCCAGGGCGCCAGGCTGCCCCGCATCGACGGTACGAGACCCTGCAGGCGGTCGCCTGGCTGATGCCGGTCAGCCGCGAACCGGGCCGGCCCGGGACGTCACGGTCGCGGTGCGCACCAGACCGGGTAGCGGCGAAACCCCGACCTCGGCCGTGACCACGGCGTCGAGCCCGTCGAGCCGGCAGGCCACCAACCGGCCGCCGTTGGCCCGTACCAGCTCGTCGGCCCGTCCGCAGGCGGCACCGTCGCCTTCGAGCGCCCGGCCGGCGCCCGCCAGAGCCCCGAAGTCCGCCGCGTTTCGGGCCTGCTGCCGCGCCACCCGAGCCGAGCCGAGCGCCGCGCCGAAGAGCCCGACCAGCACGAAGACGAGCCCCACCGCGAGCAGAAGAACCGTCGCTCCGCCCCGGTCCGCCGCCCGACGGCCGGCACCGTTGCTCACGGCCATGGTCCCGGCGTACCGCGCTCGACAGCTGCGACGGCGGTGGCCGACACGGTGATCCGGGGCAGCCGCGCGCCGAGCGTGCGAACCGGTGCGCGGACGGTCGCGGTGACCCGGTCGCCCGAGATGGTGACCGTGACGTCGGCACCGGCCGGGGCGTGCTGGGCGCCGGCCGCCGAGCCCGGCTCGCCCCGGGACGCGGCGAGCGCCGCCTCCCGAGCCGCGTCCAGGCATCCGGCCCGGGTGGTCACCGCCTCGACGGCGGTGAGGCCGACGAGCAGCAGCAGGATGAGCGCCGGCAGGCCGGCCGCCAGCTCGGCGGTGAACGAGCCCCGCTCCCCAGCGCCCCACGCGGGCGTACCGGCCCGGTGCGGTGCCCCCGAGCCCGGACCGCACCGGCGACGGTCGGCCCGCCGGCGCCCGATCACTTGAGCGCCCGGTCGATCACGGCGGTGAGCGCGGACTGCACGTTGCCGGAGGTGAGCACCTTCAGCAGGATGCCGGCGAAGGCCACTGCGGCGAGGGTGCCGACGGCGTACTCGGCCGTGTTCATCCCGGCGTCACCTCGCAGTCGGGCGAGAAGTTTGCGCATCTCGTACTCCTTTCTTGTGGGTTCACAGCAGGTCGCCGAGGACGGCGACGATCACCGGCACCAGGCCGGCGAGAATGAAGGCGGGCAGGAAACAGAGCCCGAGTGGCAGCACGATCAGAACCCCCGCTCGTCGGGCCGCCGCCTCGGCCGCG
This sequence comes from Micromonospora sp. NPDC006766, assembly GCF_040636055.1. NCBI lineage: Bacteria > Bacillati > Actinomycetota > Actinomycetes > Micromonosporales > Micromonosporaceae > Micromonospora > Micromonospora sp. NPDC006766. Next base: position 386,066 of record NZ_JBEYIX010000001.1, read on the forward strand.
ATGCCCCGGTCGGACCGCAGGTCGTCGGCCAGGCGGGTGAGCGCGCCGGCCAGCGCCGTACCGCTGTTCGACGAGCGGATCGCGGCGGTGACCAGGCGGTCGGCCCCGCTCACCGGATTCAGGTGGGCCCACGCCTCCGCCGCCGTGCCGCCCAGCTCCAGCGTCCGCCCTGCCCGTCCGAGCCGGTCGGCGAGCGGTCCACCGAGCGCCTCGGCGACCGCCAGCACAGAACGGTCGACCGGCGCACCCGCCCGGAGCGCTGCTGCCAGCAGATCGGCGGCGAGGGGCAGCTCGGCGATCTCCCGGAGCCGCCGGTCGCGGGCGGCGCGCGGCTCGATCCGCCGCAGCAGGCGGTCCGCGGCCAGACCGGCCACCACCCCGACGGTGAGGCCAGCCCAGCCGCCCACCACGACCAGCACCGCCACCCCGGCCAGACCAGCGCCGAGCCGAATCCGATCCGGCCACCACGGTGGCCTGGCCCGCTTCGCCAACGTCGGCCGGATGAGCAGGCGAAGGCGTTGCCCAGTGCGGCCGGCCGGCCCACCGGCGGCGGCCAGCAGCAGCGCCGCCCCGGCGAGACAGCCTGCGGCCAGCACCTGCCGGGACATCAGCTGTCCCGCCCCGGTGCCGCGCCGAGCCGCTCGGCCCAGAGCAGCCCACCGATCTGTAGTGCGACGGCCGCCAGCGCGCTGCCGCCGCCGATGGTCGTGTGCAGCAGCACGGCGACCGGGTCAACCCCGATCGTGTAACCGAGACCGATGCCGCCGAGCGGCAGCGCGGCGAGCAGCCACGCCGTCGCCCGCGACCCGGCGGCCTGCGCATCAGCCGCGGCGAGACCACGGTCGGCGGCACGAGCGTCCGCCTCCACCCGTTCGAGCAGCTCGGCCAGGGGTGCCCCGGTACGGTCCGCCAGCCGCACGGCAGCCCGGGCCAGCCGGGCCGTCCGGTGTGGCCCGTCGACGACCGCATCCCCGACCGGCAGCCCGGCCCGCAGGTCGGCGGCGAGGTCGCTGAGCTGATCCAGCCCATGGCGGCGCGCCCGGTCCGCCAGTTGACGGGCCCGGCGACGCCGGATTCCCCGGGCCGCGAGCACGCCGTAGGCGGCCAGCACCGTCGCCGCCACCGGCCCGCCCAGCACGGCACCCGTCCCGCCGAGCACCAACACCAGCAGACCGCGCCGGGCCGCCAGGGCCTCGACCCACTCCGGCAACTGCCCTGGAACGGCGATGCGGCCCGTCGGGAGAGTCGCCAGGGCACCGGCCGAGGTCGGGGCGATCGACAGGGCCGCGCGGGGACGCCGCCCGCCGACCGGTGCCCGCGCGGCAGCCGGGTGGCTGCCATCGTGCCGCCCCGGTGGGCGGGTCGGCAGCGGCCGGTCCGCCACGGCAGGTGCCACACGGCATCCGCCACGAGCCGTCGTCCCGGCTTCGCCACCGATGCCGCTGCCCTGCCGGAGCTGCGCGACCTCGTCGGCCAGACGCCCGTGGGCGGGGCGTCCCGAGGGCAACGGGGCCCGGTGCGCCGTCTGGAGGACGGCACGCTGCCGGGCCCGGCCGGCTCGTACCGGCCAGGCCACCGCCGTCGCGGCGGCGACCAGGAGCACTGTCACCAGCCAGCCCTGGACGGTCACGACGGGCCCGCCGACCCCGGCCAGGCCGCGCAGAGGATCGGCGGCACCGTCACGTCCCGCTGCCGCAGCAGCGCGCCCAACGGCCGGGCGGCGAGGCAGAGTCCGCGCCCGCGCATCCAGGCGGGTACCACGGTGGCCAGGCGGTCCGGCCCCTCGGGGAGCAGCAGGCTTACCGACTCCAACACCCGCCCCTCGGCGGTGCGCCGCATTTGCAGCAGCACCTGGAGCGCCGCGACGACCTGGGCGTGCAGGGCGGCCCGGGGCAGGCCGCCGAGCAGCCCGAGCGCCTCCAACCGGGCTGGTACGTCCGTCGCGGCGTTGGCGTGCAGCGTCCCGGCACCGCCGTCGTGGCCGGTGTTGAGTGCGGCGAGCAGGTCGACCACCTCCGCGCCCCGGCATTCGCCCACCACCAGCCGGTCCGGTCGCATCCGCAGCGCCTGCCGGACCAGCTCGCTCAGCCCGACGGCCCCCGCCCCCTCCACGTTGGAGGTACGCGCCTGCAGGCCGATCACGTGCGGGTGCACCGGACGGAGTTCGGAGGCGTCCTCGACGAGCACGATCCGTTCGGTCCCGGGCACCAGCCCGAGCAGCGTGTTGAGCAGGGTGGTCTTTCCGGAGCCGGTGCCGCCGGTCACCAGATACGCCAGCCGCGCCGCCACGACGGCGGCCAGCAGCGGCGCCACCGGCCGGGGCACCGTGCCCCTATGCACCAGCTCATCGAGGGTGAACGGCCGCTGCCGGAAGGTGCGTAGGGAGAGGTAGGGCCCGTCGATCGCCACCGGCGGCAGCACAGCGTGCAGCCGGGTGCCGTCGGGCAGCCGGGCATCGGCGTACGGGGAGGCGTCGTCGAGCCGCCGTCCGGCGGCCGCGGTGAGCCGCTGCGCCAGCCGGCGTACGTCGTCGACGGTGCCGAGCGGCACCGCCACCTGGTGCAGCCCCCGCCCCCGATCGACCCACACCCGGGTGCCGTTCACCAACACGTCGGTGACCTGCGGATCCGCCAGCAGTGGAGCGAGCGGGCCGGCGCCGACGAGGTCGTCGTGCACCCGGTCGGCGATTCGTAGCAGGGCGGTGTCCCCGAGCACGGGGCCCGGCTCGGCGCGTACGGCGGAGACGATGGCGGCGGGGGTTACCGGGGTGGCCGCTGCCGCGAAGCGCTGCCGGACCCGGACGGCCAGCTCCTTCGAGTCGGCCGGGCCGGTCACGCCGCACCCCGCGTCTCCGCGCCCGTCAGCTCGTCGAGGATCCGCTGGCAGAGCACGGCGAGCGGACCCTTTCCGGCGGCGGCGGGTGCCTCGCCCCGCTCCAGGCCCCGGCCGATTTCCGGTTCGGGGCGCAATGTGCCGGCAAGCGGCAGCCCGAGCGCTCGGGCCACCTCGCCGGCCTTGAGCCGACCCGGGGCCGGCCCGCGCACGATCACCGCCAGGTCGACGCAGTGCGGGGCGGCGACCGCCACCACCCGGGCGGCGGCCGCAGTGGCCCGCAACTCGGCCGGTACGACCAGCAGCGCCCGGTCGGCGGCCTGCAACGCGACGACGGCCGCGTCGTCCAGGTAGCGAGGCAGGTCGAGGACCACGATGTCGCGACCCCGGCGGGCGGCGTCGACGGTGGCGGCCATCGCCTCGGCGGGCAGGTGCAGCAGGTCACCCCGGTCCCAGGAGAGCACGACCAGGTCGCCCCGGCTGGGCAGGGCTCGGACGAGCGACGGCGGGTCGATCCGCCCGTCGGTGTCGGTCAGGCTTGGCCAGCGCAGCCCTTCCAGCTGCTCCCAGCCGAGCACGAGGTCGAGGCCGCCGCCGAGCGGGTCGGCGTCGACCAGCAGCGTACGCATTCGGGCCCGGGCCGCGGTGACGGCGAGCCCGCCAGCCAGCACGCTGGCCCCGGCGCCGCCACGACCGCCGAGCACCGCCACGACCCGCGCCGCGCCGGAGCCCGACCGATCACCCGCGCATTCGGCGAACCGGTCGACCAGCCACGGCTCCGCGGCGGGCAGCGTCGCGACGTGCTCGGCGCCGATCAGCTCGGCGACCTGCGTACCCGGGTCGAGGTGTCCGGAGCGGCCGACCAGCACCGTCCGGGGCCGGCGCGGCAGCCGGGCCCGCAGGCAGGACTGCGCCTGGTCGGCACCGACGAGCACCAGCGGGGCCGGTGCCCACCGAGCCCGGGCCGCGGCCGGATCGGCGGCCAGTTCGACCTCGGTGCCGCCCGCCGCGGCGAGCCGGAGCAGCTCGTCGAGGAGGTCACCGTCGGCGGTGACCAGCAGGGGAAGGCGGGGGCGCGGCGGAAGCGGGGTACGGGACGGCATGGCGGCCTCCAGCGGTCGGACTCGGACGTACCGCCGGGAAGCTTGCCGACACGAACCCTCGCCGGATGCTCGCCTGTGGACAACGGCGGGTGCTGTGGACAGGCCACGGCGAGCGGGATGATCTGCTATGGACGGGATGACATAGTCAGCGGCATGAGTGGAGTCCCCTCCCGGCTGTCGGCCGTCACCCTCGGTGCACGTGACCTGGGCGCTCTGCGCTCGTTCTACCGCGCACTGGGCTGGCCCGAACTGCGTGGCAGCGATGACCGCTGGGCGGCCTTCCTGCTTGGCGGGGTCCTGCTCGCGCTCTATCCGCTCCACGACCTGGCCGCCGAAGCCGCACCGAATGTGCCCGAGCCGTCCGGCGGGTGGTCCGGCATCACGCTGGCCTGCAACGTCGACACCCGCGAAGCGGTGGATGCGGCTTTCGCTACGGCGGTTGCCGCCGGCGCGGCGGTAGTGGCCGAGCCAACCGACCGGCCCTGGGGTGGGCGCTCCGCCTACATCGCCGATCCCGAAGGCACCCGGTGGGAGATCGCGTGGGCCCGCACGGCGGTCTTCGACGAGCGCGGCGCCCTCGTCTCCTTCGGCTGAGCGGCGGGGCTTCGGGGGCCTGATCTGATCTCAAGCATCCGGGATGACGAGCGGCCGCAGCGCGTACGCGGCCGGGTAGCGCTCCCACATAGGGACGACCCCCGTCGGGGGGTGACGGGGGTCGTCGGGGAGGTTCGGCTCCGGGGGGGTCGAGCCGAACCCGCTCAGCGGTCACGGGGGGTGCGACCGCCGAGGGCCTTTTGGCAGACGGGGGGTGAACTTTCGTCGCGAGCACTAGCATGCCGCAGCGGACCCTTATACGTCGAGTGGTGTCCGCTCCACCCACCGCTAAATCGCACCCTCATAATGTGATCGGCATCACGTGCGGCCGACCATGTCGTGCATACGTCGGCCGCGCCACCCCGGGCACCCGCTCGCCGTTCCCGGTCGGGCTAGACTTCGCGCCGTGGGCCGAGGTGCCGCTTTTTTCGATCTCGACAAGACCGTCATCGCCAAGTCGAGCGCACTGGCGTTCGGTCGGCCGTTCTACCGGGACGGGCTGATTACTCGGCGTGACGTGGTCAAGTCGGCGTACGCGCAGCTGATGTTCCGGCTGGGCGGGACCGACGAGCAGACCATGGCCCGGACCCGGGACTACCTCGCCACGCTCTGCAAGGGCTGGCAGGTGGAGCAGGTCCGTCAGATCGTCGCGGAGACGCTGCACGAGCTGATCAACCCCTATGTGTACGCCGAGGCCGCCGCCCTGATCGAGGAGCACCGGGCCGCAGGCCGGGACGTCGTGCTCGTCTCCGCCTCCGGCGAGGAGATGGTCCGGCCGATCGGCGAGTTGCTCGGCATCACCGATGTGATCGCCACCCGGATGGCGGTGGTGGATGGCCGCTACAGCGGCGAGGTCGAGTTCTACGCGGCCGGCCCGAGCAAGGTCGACGCCGTCGGCGAGCTGGCCACCGAGCGCGGATACGACCTAACCGACTCGTACGCCTATTCCGACTCGTACAGTGACCGACCGCTGCTGGAGTGCGTGGGCCACCCGACCGCGGTTAACCCGGACCGGGCGCTGCGCAAGCTGGCCGTGGAGAACTCCTGGCCGGTGCTGGAGTTCCGGCACCCGATACCGCTCGGCCGGCGGCTGCGCGAGCGCCCCGCCGTGCCGGTCGCCGCGGCGGCCCTCGGCGTCGGTGTCGGTGTCGCCATCGGCATCGCCTGGTACGGCCGGCACCGCCGCACCCGCGCCACCGCCGCACCCACCGCCTGATTCCTGCGCCATTCCCCGGCGGAACAGGTCAGGAGGCGGCGAGGACCTCGTCGCCGATCGAGGTGATCTGGTCCGCGCCGACCTCGACCGCCGTCATGTAGTGGCGCAGCCACGAGCGCAGCCCGTCGGGCGTCCCGGTGGCGAAGGCGCCGGCCGCGCCGACGTACTCCGGCTCCCGCTCCCGGTGACCGACGTCGACGGCGACCAGACCGCGCGGGTCGAAACCGGTGGTGATCAGCACCAACCGGGCGGCGGCTCGCGCGACCACCCCGGACGGGCCGGCGAACGGGCGCAGGTTCAGCAGCTCACCGTGCACCACCGCGGCCAGCACCAGCGGCGGTGCCTTCGTGCCACCGGCGACCAGCCCGGCCAGCCCGTCGAGACGCGCCGCGACCACCGGGTCGACCACCGGGCGGCCCAGCTCCGCCTCGGCGACGACGTCCCGGGCGGCGAGGACGTGCAGCCGCGCGAGGACCTGGCGGGGGGCCTTCGGCCAGAGTTCGCTCAGCCCGGGCAGCGCCCCGGCCACCCGCAACGCCCCCTGCAGCACCGGGTCGGTGACCGTACCGGCGCGTACCTCCTCACGGTCGTGCACCCGGCCCTCCAGGGCGGCGCTGGCCACCGCGCTGCGGAGGCTGACCTCGGCGGCGACCTGGCCGCCGTGTCGGCGCAACGCGCGGTGCCGGTGGGCCTGGTCGACCCGGTCGCGGGCCCGCTCGGCGGCGGGGGCGACGTCGGCGAGCGCGAGCAGTGGGGCGAGCGGGTCGTTGGTCACCCCGCCACGCTAGCGGCCCACCCATCCCACCGGGACATCCGCGGTGAGAAGGGAACCCTTCTCTACCGCAGGCGTTAACAGGGGGCCCTTCCTTGCATCTCGGCGCGTTGCGCGGGCCGCTGGGCGCGCGGCGGCTCACCGGCGTCGCGGTGACCGGTACGCCGGGTCTAACCTCATGCCGTTAGGAGACGCAGGTCACGCGACAAAGGAGCACCGCATGAGCGAGGCACTGGCCAACTTGCTGAACGAGACGCGGCAGTTCCCGCCGCCGGCCGAACTCGCCGCGAACGCCAACGTGACCGCGGACGCGTACGCCGAGGCCGCCGAGGACCGCCTGGCCTTCTGGGAGCGTCAGGCGGGCCGGCTGGACTGGGCCCGGCCGTGGGACCAGGTCCTCGACTGGTCGAACGCGCCGTTTGCGAAGTGGTTCGTGGGCGGCCAGCTCAACGTGGCGTACAACTGCCTGGACCGGCATGTGGCGGCCGGCCGGGGCGACAAGGTGGCGATCCACTGGGAGGGCGAGCCCGGCGACACCCGCACCCTGACCTACGCCGACCTGCACAAGCTCACCTGTCAGGCGGCGAACGCGCTGACCGACCTGGGCGTGGTCGCGGGTGACCGGGTGGCCATCTACCTGCCGATGATTCCCGAGGCGGCCGTGGCGATGCTGGCCTGCGCCCGGATCGGCGCGACGCACAGCGTGGTCTTCGGCGGCTTCTCCGCCGACGCGCTGACCAACCGGATCCAGGACGCCACCGCCAAGGTGGTGATCACCGCGGATGGCGGTTTCCGCCGGGGCAAGCCGTCGGCGCTGAAGCCGACCGTCGACGAGGCGGTGGCGAACTGCCCGTCGGTGGAGCACGTGCTGGTCGTGCGCCGCACGGGCGAGCAGGTCGCCTGGTCGGCGAAGGACCACTGGTGGCACGAGACGGTGGAGACCGCCTCCCCGGCGCACACCGCCCAGCCGTTCGATGCCGAGCACCCGCTGTTCATTCTCTACACCAGCGGCACCACCGCCCGACCGAAGGGCATTCTGCACACCACAGGCGGCTACCTGACCCAGGCGTCGTACACCGCGCACGCGGTGTTCGACCTGAAGCCGGAGACCGACGTCTACTGGTGCACCGCCGACATCGGCTGGGTCACCGGGCACTCCTACATCGTGTACGGCCCGCTCTCCAACGGTGCCACCCAGGTCATGTACGAGGGCACCCCGGACACCCCGCACAAGGGCCGGTTCTGGGAGATCGTCGACAAGTACGGTGTCACGATCCTGTACACCGCGCCGACCCTGATCCGCACGATGATGAAGTGGGGCGAGGACATCCCGGCCGGGTACGACCTGTCCTCGCTGCGGCTGCTCGGCAGCGTCGGCGAGCCGATCAACCCGGAGGCGTGGATCTGGTACCGCCAGCACGTCGGCCGGGGTGAGCTGCCGGTCGTGGACACCTGGTGGCAGACCGAGACCGGCGCGATCATGATCTCTCCGCTGCCGGGGGCCACCGAGGCCAAGCCGGGCTCGGCGATGACCGCGCTGCCCGGCGTCGTCGCCGACGTGGTGGACGACCAGGGCCAGTCGGTGCCGAACGGCGGCGGTGGCTACCTGGTGCTCAAGGAGCCGTGGCCGTCGATGCTGCGCACGATCTGGGGCGACGACAACCGGTTCATCGAGACGTACTGGTCGCGGTTCGGTGCGGGCGCCAACGCCGGCGACGAGTGGGTCTACTTCGCCGGCGACGGGGCAAAGAAGGACGACGACGGGCACATCTGGCTGCTCGGCCGGGTCGACGACGTGATGCTGGTGTCCGGCCACAACATCTCCACCACGGAGGTGGAATCGGCGCTGGTCAGCCACCCTTCGGTGGCCGAGGCGGCGGTGGTCGGCGCGACCGACCCGACCACCGGCCAGGCGATCGTGGCGTTCGCCATCCCGCGCGGCAGCGCCGAGATCTCCGGCGAGGCCGGCGAGCGGCTCATCACCGAGCTGCGCAACCACGTGGCGAAGACGCTCGGCCCGATCGCCAAGCCACGGCAGATCATGCTGGTGCCCGAGCTGCCGAAGACCCGCTCCGGCAAGATCATGCGCCGGCTGCTCCGGGACGTCGCGGAGCACCGCTCGCTCGGCGACGTCACCACCCTGCAGGATTCCTCGGTGATGGACCTGATCTCCGCCGGAATCGGTGGCGGCAAGTCCGACGAGGATTGACGGCAGGCCGATGCCCGGGCAGGTCAGCTGCCCGGGCATCGCCCGTATCGGTCCTCCGGTGATCTCCCGGAGAATCCCCTGATCCGCGGCACCTGCGCGGCCACCGGGGAGATGCCCGCCCTAGGCTTGCCACATGACCGACCAGCGCCGCGGGCCCGTTGACGAGTCCTGCGTCCTCCCCGACGGGCCCTGGACGCACCGGTTCGTCGGCGCCAACGGCAGCCGGTTCCACGTCGTCGAGGCCGGCACCGGCCCGATGGTGCTCTTCCTGCACGGTTTTCCCGAATACTGGCTGGCCTGGCAGGAGATCCTGCCGGCGGTCGCCGACGCGGGATTCCGGGCGGTCGCGGTCGACCTGCGCGGATACGGCGCGAGCGACAAACCACCCCGGGGGTACGACGGCTACACCCTCGCCGCCGACGTGGCCGGGCTGATCCGGGCGCTCGGCGAACGGTCGGCGACCCTCGTCGGCTCCGGGGCGGGCGGTCTGATCGCGTGGACCGCCGCCTCGTTCCACCCCAGCCTGGTTCGGCGGCTGGTGGTGCTCGGAGCGCCACACCCGCTCCGGCTGCGGGCCGCCATCTTCGCCGACCCGCGCGGCCAGTTCGCCGCCTCCACCCCGACCTTGAAATTCCAGCTGCCCCGATACGAGCACGTGCTGACCCGCGACAACGCCGCCGAGGTGGAGGCGATCCTGCGCCGCTGGGGCGGGCCGCGCTGGGTGAACGGCTCCGGCTTCCCGGCGTACGCCCGGTCCTGTCGGGAGGCGATGCAGATCCCGCAGGCAGCCTTCTGTGCCATGGAGGGCTACCGCTGGGCGTTCCGGTCGGTGCTGCGTCTGCACGGCTACCGGTTCGTCAAGCTGATGCAGCGGCCGCTGGTCACGCCGACCCTTCAACTACACGGCGCGCTGGACCAGGCGTCCCTGCCACGTACCGCGCAGGGTTCGGGGCGCTACGTGACCGCCCCGTACGAGTGGCGGCTGCTTGACGAGGTCGGCCACTTCCCCCACGTGGAGGCCCCGGACGTGGTGCTCGGCGAGATCCTGCGCTGGGCGAAGGCCTGACTCTACAGCCGCCGCTCCCGCAGGTCGACGACCTCGTTCGCGGGTGCCCAGCCCTGGTAGACCCCGAAGTCGAACGCCTCGAGACCCAGCGCGCGGGCCACCGGCCACCGGCCACCGGTGTACTCCACCCGCAGCCAGCCGTCCTGCTCGGCCAGCACGATGAACGGCTGCCCCTGCCAGGTGCAGGTGGTCCGGACGTATGCCAGCTCGTCGACCTCGACGGCCGGGACCACCCGGACGTGACGGCCGGGGCGTACCTCCGCGAAGCCCTCGCCTGGCTCGGGCTGGTAGAGGCGGACATCGTCGCCGTCCGGGCTGGCCTGATACTCCCGGCCCCGCCAGCGGGCCACGTAGCCGTCCCGGGTCACGGCGCACCGATCCGTTGCCAGAGCAGCGCATCGGTGTCCAGGACCGCCACCAACCGTTCGCTGCCGTCCGCGCCGATCCGGCACAGTTGCGCACCGTGCGGCAGCCGAGCACTGTCCACCTTGAACTCGGCGATCACATCGGTGCTCTCCCCTGGCGCGAAGCCGTTGCCGCGGAACGGGGGACGCTCGATCACCCAGCCCTCCATCGCCCGCATCGCAGTCTCGTTCTGCCCGCCGTACGGAATGCGGTAGAGGCTCGGCCGGTGCGCCGGCCAACGCAGCACGTAGATCTCGTCGGCTTCCCGAGAAAACGGGGAGTCGGGGTGACCGAGGCCGAGCGCGTCGTAGAGCTGCGCCGGGGTGCTCAGGTGGGCCAGCTCGCTGGACCGGTGCACGAAGCCGGACACCCGGTCGTAGCCGCGCTCCAGATAGTAGGCGAGTTGACTCGGGGCGATCGCCTTCTGCATGGTCACCGGTCGGCTCGGGTCGACCGGTGGCGCGGCGGGCCGGGTCTCGGCCACCGGTTCGGCCTCGGCTACGGGCGGCTCCGGCTCGCTCTCCGGGTCGTCCCCGAGCCCCACCTCGGCGGCCCAGTTGGCCAGCGCGAGGACCTGCTCGCCGGGGTACTTCGCCCCGACCGGGGTGCCCGGATTCACCGCGAACGACCAGCTCTCGTCCGGCCAGCGGCGGATGAGCTGGACGAACCTCACGCGTACGGTGTCGACGGGCGGGTCGACCCGGTTGGTCAGCCGCTCCGGCGAGGTGTAGACCACCACGTACGTCTCGCCGTCGAGCTGCTCCGTCCGCCAGACGAAGCCGGGGTCGCCGGGGCGGCTCCCGGGCGCGGAGTCGACTGTGACGGGCAGCAGCACCCGGGCCAGCAGCAGAGTGGAGAGGAAGCTGTCGGTGCTGCCACTGCTGGCCGCCGCGAGCAGTTCCTCCTCGACGTCGTTGGCCGGCGCGAAGTCGGCCGGCACCGACTCCGGCGCGGGCGGCACCGACTCCGGCGCGGGCGCGGCGAACAGCGACCCGGACGGTACGTCGGCGGGCGCGGCCGGCGGATCGAGGGTGAGCGGCACGGTGTCGTCGGTCAGGTGCGGTGAACCGGTCGCGGTCGCCATCGCCGAGGTAGCGGCGGAAGCGGTGGTCACACCGTACGGCTCGGGCGCCTCGAACGCCGGATCAGCGGCCAGGCGGTTCGGCGGCTCTGCGGGCCTGGTGAGGTCCCGGGCCTCGATCACGGTGCCCTCGATGACGATCGGCTTGAAGGCCCGCTGCGGCGCGGGGGGACCGGACACGGGCTCGGCGATCGACGAGGGCAGTTCCTCCGCCTCGTCCGGCGGGAGAGCCCCACCCCCCGGGCTTTTGAAGGTCGGGTGGGTCCGCTCGTCCGCACCCGGTCCGTCGCCGGTGGAGGGGCGACGACGGGGCAGCGCCTGGGTCGCCTCCTCGGTCGAGGCCGCCGGGGCGGGCTGGAACGGCCGGGTCGGCGCGTCAGGGCGGAGTGCCTGCGTGGTCTCCCCGGCGTCCATCGCCGACGGCCCGGTGGGTTGCTCCGGCACCGGCTCGTTCAACGGGCGGCGACGCGGGAATGGCTGGCCGCCGCGGGCCATCCGGGACGGCGGTACCGCGCGCTCACCGGCCCGGTGTGCCGGATCCAGGGACGACAGCCGGCGGGACGAGGCGGGCTCGAAGAACGACCGGGCCGGCGGCGGGGGCTCGCCGGAACGGCCGTTCGCCGCACCGGTGCGCCCGTTGTCGGCGAACGGGTCCGGCTCGTCCGGACGACGACGCAGGCCGTCGAGCCAACCCGAGAGGTGGTCGGCAGCCGGGGCCGGTGGTGGGCCGGCCGGCCCGGTCGCGCCGGAAACGGCGGGCCGGGCTGCCGAAATGGAGATCGGAACGGTTGACAGCTCGTCCGCGGACGCGGCCGACGGTGGCGAGGCCGTGCCGCCCTGGTCGGCGGCACCGGCGCTGCCACGGGGCCAGGCTGCGGTCCCTACCCGCTCCAGGCGGGCACGGGCGCCCATGGTCCGGCCCGGCAGCCGGACGTCCCCCCGGGAGAGCTGCGCCACGAACCAGGCCGGCAGATAGCCCTCGATCGGCAGCCCGGGATTGACCGCCAGCCACCACTCTTGGTTCGGCCACCCGGCGGCCAGGTCGGCGTACGGGACGCGGCGGGTGGGACCCGCGTGGTCACCCAGGCAGGCCCGCAACGCGGTGACGGAGCTGAACGCGAGGATGTGCGTGCGGCCGCCGGTGGTCCAGGTGCCCCAGCCGACCGGGGCCCGCCCGGCCGGCGACTCCGCGGCGACCGGCAGCAGCAGATCAACGCGGGTTAGCACCCGGAAGTAGAGCTGTTGATCCTGCGCGCGCAGCGCGTCCCGCATCGCCACCTCGGCCTCGGTGGCCGGCTCCCATCCGGTCACGGCCACCTCTCCCTCCGTGTACAGGCCATAGGCATCGCCTAACAACCTACAAGGTGGCGGCCACATCACAATGGCTGGCCGCCGGCGGTACGTCGGGGCGTCAACGAGCCGTTAACATCCCGTTTCGGAGCCGACACGTTACGGAGGCGGTCGATGTCCCGGCCCATCGCGCGCCCGGCCCTGGCCGTTGTGGCAGCCGTCCTCGCCACTCTGCCAGCGGCTGGCCCGGCGGCGGCCCGCACGCCGTCCCCGGCGTGCGCCGCGCCCCCCGCCCCGGCCCGGCCCGTAGCCGAACAGCCGTGGCCGCAGCAACGGTACGCGCCGGACCGCCTCGCCCCGCTCGCGACCGGCGCCGGGGTGACCGTCGCGGTCGTCGACTCCGGCGTCGACCGCCGTCATCCGCAGTTGGCCGGGCGGGTGCTCACCGGCACCGACTTTCTCGATCCGGGCGGCGACGGCACCCGGGACTGTGCCGGGCACGGCACCGGGGTGGCGAGCATCATCGCGGCGACGCCTCGGCCGGGGGTGGCGTTCCAAGGGCTCGCCCCGGATGCCCGCATCCTCCCGGTACGGGTCAGCGAACAGCAGGTGGTCGAGGGGCGGGAGTCGGGGCGTACGGTCGACGCGGCCGACTTCGCCCGGGCCATCCGGTGGGCGGTGGACCACGGTGCCGACGTGCTCAACCTCTCCGTCGTGCTGTACGCGGACAACCCCGCCGTCCGCCTCTCGATCGCGTACGCGCTGCACCGTGACGTCGTCGTGGTGGCCGCCGCCGGCAACCTGCACGACAGCGGGAATCCCCGGCCGTACCCGGCCGCGTACGACGGGGTGCTCGGGGTCGGCGCGATCGGGGCGGACGGCACCCGCGCCGGTTTCTCCCAGACCGGCCCGTACGTCGACCTCGTCGCACCGGGCAGCGACGTGCTGCTGGCCGCGCCGGAGCAGGGGCACCGGCGGGCGGAGGGGACCAGCTACGCGGCGCCCTTCGTGGCGGCCACCGCGGCGCTGCTGCGCCAGTACCGCCCCGAGCTGACCGCGGCCGAGGTGGCCCGGCGGATCGTGGACAGCGCCGACCCGGCCCCGGGGGGTGGGGGCGAGACCGGGGCCGGGGTGTTGAACCCGTACCGGGCGGTCACGGAGTCACCCGGGCCGGCGGTAACACACCCGCGCCGGAGCGAGACCCTGGCTGCGGACCGGCCGGACCCGGCCGCGCTGGCGCAGCGGGCGCGACGGGCGGCGGCCCGGGACCGGGCGCTGCTGGTGGCCGGCGCGACCGGCACGGCGACGCTGGTGGTGCTGCTGCTCGCCGTGGTGCTGCCTCGGGGGGCCCGCCGCCGCTGGCGCTCGGCCGGCCCGGCCTGACCCGGCACCAGGACCCGCACCACCCGGGGGCGGGAGGTTGCGCGGGTCCTGGCCGGGCCGGCGGCGGCGACTACTGAAAGAGGTTGGCGTTCCGCTTCTCGGTGTCGAGGTAGTCGGCGGCGGAGTCCTCCACTGCCAACTTGATGTCACGCAGCATGGCCTGCAGGTCCTGCGAGGCGGACCGCCACCGCGCCTGCCGCTGCTCGTACGCCTCGCGAGCCTCGCCGGACCAGCTCGCGACCAGCGGCGCGGCATCCCGCTCGAGCTGGCCGAGCTGGCTGTCGAGGGTGTTCAGGGCCTTCTGAATGTCCGCGCCGGCCTGCTGCAGCGCGGCGAAGTTGACGACCAGCACACCGTGGTCCATCACATCCATCCTTCCGTCGTCGTCAGAGCGGCAGCTGGATGCCGCGGTGGGTGCCGGCGACCCGGCTGGCGGCCTCGGTGTCCGAGACGTCGTACTGCGCGCCGGCGGTGCGGATCGCGGTGGCGGTCTCCCGCAGGGCCCGCTGCAGCGCCGCCTGGTCCTGCGCCCACTGCTGCTTGACCTGCTCGAACGAGCGCCCGCCAGCGCCCCGCCAGGCCTGCTGCAACACCTCCAGCTCGGCCATCAGGCCGCTCAGCATGCTCTGCAACGACTGGTCTACCTGCTCGAACTTCGCAGCGGTCTGCTGCATCACCGCCGCTTCCGCCTGGGTCTGAGACACCCGGACGTCACCTCGTCTCATCGGTCGTGGCTGGTCGTGGGAACGACCACCGTGGACTCGCCGGGCGCAGATCCTGATTCGGGGGGGGTGGGGACGACCGCACTCGGCGCAACTCGTCGCTGACGGTAGCCGCCCGATTCCGGATATGCCACCCCCTCGGCTCCCCTGTGGACAACGAGGCCTTACCATGAGCCACGGCGACGTCACGCGGCGAACAGGCGAGGGGGTGCGGTGACCACGACCGCCAGCGGCGGGCCGGCACCCGCAACCGCTCGACCGCCACAAAGGACGACGACCGGGGTACGGGCCGGGCAGGTGGTGGCGGCACAGGTCGCGGTGGCGATGCTGGTCGCCGCCGCCGGCCGGGGCGTGGTGGTGACCGCGGCCGCCCTGTTGTCGGCGATGCTGCTACTGCCGGCTGCCTGGATACGCCTGCGCGGCCGGTGGCTCTACGAGTGGCTGCTGGTGGGGCTGGGGCATCTGACCCGCCGGCGGGCCCTGCCGGCGACGTCCGGGGCCGCTGCCGTACTGGAGTTGGTGGTCCCTGGCGCGGCGGTGCGCCCGGCCGAGCTGGCCGGCGGCCCGGCCGCCTTGATCGAGGACGCCGACGGGATGACCGCGCTGCTGGAGATCGGCGACCCCGACGACCTGCTCGGCACCGGCCCACAGCCCCTTCCCACGCCGTTGTCCCTGCTACCGCCACCGGGGCCGGAGAGCCCACCGGTCCGGCTTCAGCTGCTGCTCTCCGCCTCCCCCGCCCCGGCACCGGCCGCCGCCGCCGGCGCGGCCGGGACGTCATACCGGCAGCTCACTGACGGGCGGCTGGCGGGCCGGGCCCGGGCGGTGCTCGCCGTCCGGATGCTGCGGGGCGACGGCTGGTCGGACGAGGAGTTGCGCCGGGCGCTCTCCGGCACCGTGCGGCGCATCGTGCGCCGGCTCGGCCCGCTGACCGGCCGGCCGCTGGGCGGAGCGGCGGCACTTCGGGTGGTCGCCGAACTGGCCCATCACGACGCCGGCGCGCCGGTCCGCGAGAGCTGGCCGGCGGTGACGGTGGGCGGGCTCCCGCAGACCACCTGGCGGCTGCGGCGCTGGCCGGATCCGGGCACGGCCCACCGGTTGGTTCCCCGGTTGCTCGCCCTGCCGGCTACCGCCACCACCGTCTCGTTCTGCGTCGGCCCGCGCATCGGCACCGACGCCGCGCCGGCGCCCATCGAGCTGACCGTACGCGTGGCCGCCCGAAGCACGACGGAGCTGTCCACCGCCGAGCGGGCACTGCACCGGCTCGCCGGTGACCTCGGGGCGGAGTTTCGGCGACTCGACGGCGAGCACCTGGCCGGTCTGGCCGCGACCCTGCCGCTGGCGGTGGCCGGGGGCGCGAGCACCGCGGCCCCGGCCGATCTGGGGTCCCTGGAACTCTGCCTCGGCGAGTCCGGGGTGATGGTGGGCACCAACCGGCATGGCGGCGCGGTGACCATACGCCTGTTCCGCCCGGGGGCGACCCGGCTGCTGCTGGTCGGCGGGGTACGCGCCGCGCAGCTCGTCGCGCTGCGGGCACTGGCGCTGGGTGCCCGGGTGGCGGTGCAGACCACCCGGCCGCGGGCGTGGGAGCCGTTCGTTCGCGCGGTGGGCACCCCCGGCGACGCGGTGCCGCTGATCCCGCCCGGCCGACCGGTTGGCGGCGCGCCCGGCTCGCCGCTGCACCCGTTGCTGCTGGTGGTCGACGCCGGACCGGCGCCGTCGGAGGTGGGGCCGGAGGCGGCCTGGCAGTCCGTCCTGGTGGTGCGGGACGAGCTCACCCCGGCGGACACTGCGGCGCTGGCCCGGGCGGACCTGGCCATCTTGCCGCCGCTCACTTCCGACGAGGCGGCGCTGGCCGGTGCGGCGTTGGGCCTCGGCGGTTCGGCGGAATGGCTGACCCGGATCCGGGACGACATGGTCGCGGTGGTGAACCGCCGGGCGCTCCGCTGGGCGCTGCTGTCACCGACGCCGATCGAGTCGCAACTGGTCGGTCGGCCGGGCCGCCGCTGAGCCGGCCACGATTCGTCGATCTTCCCGGGTTTCGCTGGTGGACGGGGCGTGGCACGATCCGGGCCATGGAATTCCTGAAGGGTCTTCTGATCCGGGTGGCCTCGACGGCGGTGGCCTTCTGGCTGGCCACCCTGATCATCCCGGGCATCACCCTGAGCGCCGCGACGACCACCGAGAAGGTGACCACGCTGTTGCTGGTCGCCGTGATCTTCGGGGTGGTCAACGCGGTGCTCCAGCCGATCATCAAGACCGTCGGCTGCGCGTTCTACCTGCTCACCCTCGGCCTGATCGCGCTGGTGGTCAACGGCCTGCTCTTCCTGCTGACGAGTTGGATCGCCGGTCAGGCCGGGCTGCCGTTCCACGTGGACGGCTTCTGGCCGGCCGCGATGCTGGGCGCGCTCCTCGTCGGCATCGTGACCTGGCTGCTCGGCAGCATCTTCGACCGCGACTGAACCGCACCGCCGGTTCCCGCCCGCGCCGACCAGGCCAGTGGGCGGGAATTGGCTGGTGAGCGGCGGGTTCACCGGCAGTAGCGTGACGGGGTGTTCACCCTGACCCGCCCCGATGGCTACCGGCTCAGCACCGATCCGGCTCGGCTCGACCTCGACCGGGTGCACCGGTGGCTCGCCACCGACGCGTACTGGGCGATCGGGCGGGATCGGGACACGGTCGAGCGGGCCTTCGCCGGCTCGATCGGCTTCGGCGTCTACCGGCCCGGCGACGGGCAGCAGGTGGCGGTGGCCCGGGTAGTCACCGACCGGGCCACCTTCGCCTGGCTCTGTGACGTCTACGTGGACCGGGCCGAGCGGGGCCGCGGGCTGGGCACCTGGCTGGCTGGCGCGGTCCGTGACCACCTGGCCGAGCTGGGCGTACGCCGGATCGTGCTGACCACCGCCGACGCGCACGGGGTCTACGCCAAGGTCGGCTTCGCCACGGTCGAGCCGGACAGGTGGATGAAGCTCGACCAGCGGTGACCCAAGTCACCGGAAAGGACCAAGGCCCGCCTTCACCACTTACGGTGGAGGCGTGAGCCAGACCCGTCTCGGTTACCTCTACGGCTTCGGCGCGTACCTGATCTGGGGCTTCTTTCCGATCTACCTGAAGCTGCTCCGCCCGGCCGGGCCGGTGGAGATCCTCGCGCACCGGATCGTCTGGTCGGTGGTCTTCGTGGCGCTGGTGCTGGCCACGATACGCAACATCGGCTTCCTCCGGGCGCTGGCCCGGCGGCCCCGGGCCCTGGCCGGCATCGGCGCGGCCGCCGCGCTGATCGCCGTGAACTGGGGCACCTACATCTACGGAGTGAACTCCGACCGGGTGATCGAGACCGCCCTGGGCTACTTCATCAACCCGCTGGTCATCGTGCTGATCGGGGTCTTCCTCCTGCGCGAGCGGCTGCGCCCGGCGCAGTGGGTGGCGCTCGGCGTGGGCGGCCTCGCCGTCGCGGTGCTGACCGTCGACTACGGCCGCCCGCCCTACCTGGCGCTGGTGCTGGCCTTCAGCTTCGCCGGGTACGGCCTGGTCAAGAAGCGACTGGCGCTGCCCGCCGCGGAAGGGCTCTTCGTCGAGTCGGCGGTCCTGGCGCTACCGGCGCTGGCCTACCTGGGTTGGCTGACCCGGGGTGGCACGGCGACCTTCGGGCACGTCTCCGTCGGGCACACCGTGCTGCTGGTGCTGGCCGGCGCGGCCACCGCGATTCCGCTGCTGCTCTTTGCCGGGGCGGCCAACCGGCTGCCGCTGTCCGCCCTCGGCATGCTGCAGTACGTCGGCCCGATCCTCCAGCTCGGCTGCGGGGTGCTGATCTACCACGAGCCGATGCCCCCGGCCCGGCTGGCCGGTTTCGCCCTGGTCTGGCTCGCCCTGGTGATCTTCACCCTGGACGCCCTCCGCAACGCCCACCGCACCCGGGCGGCGGCGCGGGCCGCCGCCCCGGTCCCCGCTCCGACCCACTGACCGGCCCGACCGGGTCAGTGCTCGGCGGCGAGGCCGTCTGCGATGGCGCGGGCCGCGCTGAGCAGCTTGGCCCGCACCACCCGGGCGGAGGTCATCATCTCGCTGGCCGGCAACGCACAGGCCAGCACCACCCGGCGCTCGATGTCCTTGTCCGGGGCGATCAGCACCGCCGCGCAGGCCACCCCCTGGCGGAACTGCCCCAGCTCCAACTGCATGCCGCGTCGGTCACCGGCGGCCAGGTCGGCCTCGAACGCCTCGGCGGTGGTCAGGGTGGCGCTGGTGAACGGGCGCATGCCGTACTCGCGCAGGTAGCGGACGCGCTGCTCGGGGGTGAGCGTGGCGAGCAGGCCCTTGCCGAGGGCGGTGGCGTGCGCCCCCTCGTCAAAGCCGGGCACCAGATCCTCCAGGTACGGCGAGCGGGGCCCCTCGGCGACCGCCGTGACCGCCACCTGGCCGCCCACGAAGCGCCCTAGGTAATGGCTCCAGCCGGTGTCCACCGCGGCCCGCCGCAGCGACTCGCCGACCGCCGGCGGCCCCCGGAACGCGGTCACCAGCTCCCGGTAGCGGTCGGCCACCTCCAACCCGACGATGTACGTGCCGTCCTCCCGCCGGATCACATAGCCCTCATACGCGAGGGTGCGCACCAGGTGGTAGGTGGTGGCAACGGTCAGCTCGCACCGACGGGCGATCTGCTTGACGGTGAGTCCCTTCGGCGCACGGCCGACCGACTCGAGCACTCGAAGCGCGCGGGAGACACTTCGGATCAGGTCCGAAGGTTCCGCCAAGGGGTCACGCACAACCACCTCCGCCGCCGGGGACTTACACCATATGAAAAACAGGCCGCGTGCGAAATGCCTGTTCGGATCGAGGATGCCAGATCGGCGGGCACAGCCTGTGCACCGACAGACACGATCGGCGGTCAAAACGTGACCGGCGTAGGTTTGCCAAACCATGACCGACACCGCCCTGCGCCCCGCACCCGCCACGTCCCGGCCCACCGTCCGCGCCAGCGCGGGTGCGGTCGCCACCACGATCGCCTGCGTCCTGCCCGTCTTCCTGGTCGGCGGCCTCGCCGTGCAGATGGGCCACGACCTGCGGTTCTCCCCCGCCGGGCTGGGCCTGGCAGTGTCGGTCTACTTCGGGGTCAGCGCGCTCGCGTCGGTGCCCGCCGGGGTGCTCGTGGAGCGGTACGACGCGGCCAGGGTGGCCCGCGCCGGCATCCTGCTCTCGGCCGGCTCGCTGCTGGCCGTGGCGGGGCTGGCCCGGTCGTACCCGGTGCTGGTCGGCCTGCTCGGGCTCAGCGCGGCCGCGAACGCCCTCGGCCAGCTCGCCAGCAACGCGGCGCTGGCCCGGCACGTGCCCGCCCACCGACAGGGGCTCTCCTTCGGGGTGAAGCAGGCGGCCATCCCGATCTCCACCCTGCTGGCCGGCGCGGCGGTGCCGACCATCGCGCTGACCGCCGGCTGGCGCTGGGCGTTCGTGGCCGCCGCCGGGATCGCACTGGCCGCGCTGCCTGCCGTACCCGAGGCAGCGAAGGACCCGGCCCGGCGGTCGACCGCCGGACGGTCGGGCGGGGCCACCGGGGCCCTGGTGGTGGTCGGCGTGGCCGCCACCCTGGCGGCAGGCGCAGCCAACGCGCTGGGCACCTTCGTGGTGGACTCGTCGGTCGGCCGGGGGCTGTCCCCGGCCCTGGCCGGCCTCACCCTGACCCTGGGCAGCCTGGTCTGCGTGGTGGCCCGGGTCGGCGCCGGTTGGCTCGCCGACCGCCGGGAGACCGGGCACATCGCGCTGATCGCCGGGATGCTGGTGGTTGGCGCGGTCGGGCTGGCGCTGCTGGCCCTGGCCGGCGCCGTGTCGCTGGTCGCCGGCGTGGTGCTCGGTTTCGGGCTCGGCTGGGCCTGGCCCGGGCTGATGAACTTCGCGGTGGTCCGGCTCCACCCGCAGGCCCCGGCCGCCGCCACCTCGATCACCCAGACCGGCGTGTACGCGGGCGGCTGCCTAGGTCCCCTAACCCTAGGGCCCCTGGCCAGCGAGCTCGGCTACCCCACCATGTGGGCAAGCGCCGCCGCCGCCATGCTCCTAGCCGCCGCCCTCATGCTCCTAGCCAGCCGCCACCTCTCCCACCCCCACCCATCCCGTTGATCATGAGGTTGGCGGCACTCGGAGAGATCCACATCGCCGCCAACCTCATGATCAACACGAAGGGAGGGGAGATGGTCCGGGGGGGGTGTTAGCTGGTGCGGTCGGCTATGTGGTCGCAGAGGGATTCGAGGGCTTGGCGGGCGGGAGTGTTGGGGAGGGGGGCTAGGCGGGCCCTCGCGTCTTCGGCGTAGCTGCGGACCGTTTCCCGGGCGCGCTTGAGCGCCGGGGACTCGCGGAGCAGGCCGAGCGCCTCGGCGTGCAGGGCGTCGTCGACCAGCGGGCCGGTGGACAGGATCTCCCGCAGCCGCACCGAGGCGGCGTCGGAGTCGTCCGAGGCGAGCGCGTAGAGCACCGGCAGGGTCGGCACGCCCTCGCGCAGGTCGGTGCCGGGCGTCTTGCCGGACTGCACCGACTCGGCGGCGATGTCCAGCAGGTCGTCGGAGAGCTGGAAGGCCAACCCGATGGTCTCGCCGTATCCGGCCAGAGCGTCGATGTGCCGGGCGGAGGCACCGCCGAACATGCCGCCGAAGCGGGCCGAGGTGGCGATCAACGACCCGGTCTTCTCGGCGATGACGTGCAGGTAGTGCGCGACCGGGTCGCCGCCGCGCGGGCCGACGGTCTCCGCGATCTGCCCGTGCACCAGCCGGGCGAAGGTGCGCGCCTGCAGGCGTACGGCCTCGGGGCCGAGGTCGGCCGCGATGTCCGCGGCGCGGGCGAAGAGATAGTCGCCGACCAGGATGGCGACCGAGTTGGTCCAGCGCGAGTTCGCGCTCGGAGCGCCCCGTCGCACCGCCGCCTCGTCCATCACGTCGTCGTGGTAGAGCGTCGCCAGGTGAGTGAGCTCCATCACCACGGCGGCCGGTACGACCTGCACGGCGGTCGGGTCGCCGAATTGGGCACCCAGCGCCACCAGCAGCGGTCGGAACCGTTTGCCGCCGGCCTCGACCAGGTGCCGAGCCGCCTCGGTGACCAACGGGTCGGCGCTGGCCACGCTGGAAAGCAGCTCACTCTCGACCCGCTCCAACAGGCCCAGCACGGACGCCTCGACGCGCGGATCGGCGAGGTGCAGGCCGAGCGCGCCGAACTGACCCGTGTCCCCCGGCCCGCGACGACCGCCGGGGCCGGTGACACCTGAACGCTCGCCAGCCGGAATCACCACGCCTCCCACCATGCCACACCCGTTCGACCTGCCCAGAAAGGGGATACGGGCCGGGGGCCGGTACGCCACGGCGTACCGGCCCCCGGCGGGAGAACCAATCTCATCGCACGAATTCGGCGGCACCGTTGGCCAGGTCGAGCAGCGGTGCCGGGGCGACACCGAGCGCCAGCGTGGCCAGCACCCCGATGGCCAGGGCCGCCGAGGTGAGCGCACCCGGGACCGCGACGGTCGGGGTGGCCTCGCCCGGCTCGGAGAGCCACATCATCACCACGACCCGCAGGTACGGGAAGGCCAGCACCATGCTGGTCAGCACACCGGCGATCACCAGCCAGGCCTGGTTCGCCTCCAGCGCCGGCGCGAAGATCGCGAACTTGCTGGTGAACCCGCTGGTCAGCGGGATACCGGCGAAGGCCAGCAGGATGAAGGTGAAGACCGCGGCGAAGAACGGCGACCGGCGGCCCAACCCGGCCCAGCGGGACAGGTGGGTGGCCTCCCCGTCGGCGTCCCGGACCAGGGTCACCACGGCGAACGCGGCGAGCACCGAGAAGCCGTACGCGACCAGGTAGAACATCGTGCCGGAGAGCCCGTTCTTGCCCGGCGACAGCACGCCCACCAGCAGGTAACCGGCGTTCGCGATCGACGAGTACGCCAGCAGCCGCTTGATGTCGGTCTGGGTGACCGCCAACACCGCGCCGACCAGCATGGTCAGCACCGCCACCGCGCCGAGCACCGGGGTGAAGTCCCAGGCGGCGCCGGCGAAGGCGACGTGGAAGACCCGCAGCAGGGCGCCGAAGGCGGCGACCTTGGTGCAGGCGGCCATGAAGCCGGTCACCGGGGTCGGGGCGCCCTGGTAGACGTCCGGGGTCCAGACGTGGAACGGCGCGGCGGCGGCCTTGAAGAGCAGCCCGATGGCGAGCAGCGCCATGCCGGCGAAGAGCAGCACCGAGCTGGACGAGGACGCGCCGACCGCGGCGTGCACGGTGGCGAAGTCGACGCCGGCCGCCCGGCCCTCGACGCCCCCGGTGAAGCCGTAGATCAGCGCCACCCCGAACAGGAAGAACGCCGATGCGTACGCGCCGAGCATGAAGTACTTCAGCGCGGCCTCCTGACTCAGCAGCCGCCGGCGGCGAGCCAGCGCGCAGAGCAGGTAGAGCGGCAGCGAGAAGACCTCGAGCGCGATGAACATGGTCAGCAGGTCGTTCGCCGCCACGAAGATCAGCATGCCGCCGATCGCGAACGTGGCCAGCGGGTACACCTCGGTGGCACCGCCGGCCAGCTCGGCCTGCCGCCGGTCGTCGGCCGAGTCGGCGGTGACCGCGGCGTGGGCCACGAAGGCCCCACCCCGCTCCACCGCGCGCTCACCGATCAGCAGCAGCGCCATCGCGGCCAGGACGAGGATCGCACCCTGGAGGAAGAGCGTCGGCCCGTCCACCGCGATGGCCGAGCCGGCGGTGATCAGTCGACTGCCGGCGCCCCGGACCACCATGGTCAGCGCGGCGAACACGGCCGCCAGCGCGAGCAGCAGCTGCACCGTGTTGCGCAGTCGCCGCGGCACGAACGCCTCGACCAGGACGCCGACCAGGGCCGCGCCCAGCATGATCAGGATCGGAGCGAGCGCCGCGTAATCGAGCGGCGGCAACTTCAACTCGGTCATTTTGCGGCCTCCTGGACGCTACCGACCGTCGGGGCGGGGTCGGTCCGACCGACGTCCTGCATGGTCGCCTTGACGGCGGGGTTGATGACATCGGTGACCGGCTTGGGATAGAAGCCGAGCAGCACGATCAGCGCGATCAGCGGGGCGACTACGACCTTCTCGCGCAGGCTGAGGTCACGGCGCATGCCGTCCACCTCGGTCAGGGCCGGGTTGAGGGTGCCCTGGGTGGTGCGCTGCACCATCCACAGCACGTACGCCGCGGCCAGGATGATGCCGAGAGTGGCGATCACCGCGACCGGCTTGTTGGTGGTGAACGTGCCGATCAGCACCAGGAATTCGGAGATGAACGGCGCGGTGCCGGGCAGCGCCAGCGAGGCGAGACCGGCGAAGAAGAACACCCCGGCCAGCACCGGCACCAGCTTGCCCGCGCCGCCGAAGTCGCTGATCAGCGCCGAGCCCCGGCGGGCGATCAGCATGCCCACCACCAGGAAGAGCAGGCCGGTGGCCAGACCGTGGTTGAGCATGTAGAGCACCGCGCCGGTGCCGGCCTGAGTGGTGAAGGCGAAGATGCCGACCCCGATGAAGCCGAAGTGCGCGATCGAGGTGTACGACACCAGCCGCTTGAGATCGTTCTGCCCGACCGCCAGGAGCGCGGCGTAGATGATGCCGATCAGGCCCAGCGCCAGCGCCCACGGGGCGAACCACTTCGACGCCTCGGGGAAGAGCGGCAGGCAGTACCGCAGGATCCCGAAGGTGCCGACCTTGTCCAGCACGCCGACCAGCAGCGCCGCCGCGCCGGCCGGGGCCGCGCCACCGGCGTCCGGCAGCCAGGTGTGGAACGGGAAGAACGGCGCCTTGATCGCGAACGCGACGAAGAACCCGAGGAAGAGCCAGCGGGCCGTGTTGGTGGTGATCTCGGCCTGGGTCAGCGCCTGCCAGTCGAAGGTCTTCCCGCCGACCACCCAGAGACCGATCACCGCGGCCAGCATGAACAGACCGCCGACCAGGGAGTAGAGGAAGAACTTGACCGCCGCGTACTGCCGCTGGTGGCCGCCGTAGCTGCCGATCAGGAAGTACATCGGCACCAGCATGACCTCGAAGAACACGTAGAAGAGAAAGACGTCGGCGGCGGCGAAGACGCCGATCATCGTGCACTCGAGGATGAGCAGCAGTGCGAAGTAGACCGGCACCGAGCGCTTCGACGACTCGGCGTCGTGCCAGGAGGCCAGGATCACCAGCGGCACCAGGATCGCGATCAGCATCAGCATGACCAGCGCGATGCCGTCCGCCGCGAAGGTGAAGTTGACCCCCCAGTTCGGGATCCACGCGTACGACTCGTGGAACTGGAACCGCTTACCGTCGGCCTGGAAGGTGATCCACATGACCACCGACAGCGCCAGGACCAGCAGCGACCAACCGAACGCCACCAGTTTGACCAGGTCCGGCCGGCGCCGTGGCAGCAGGGCCACGACCAGGGCACCGACCAGCGGTGCCACGGTCAGCACCGAGAGGAACGGGAAGTTGGACATTATTCGGCCTTACCTCCGTCGTGACTGCGTGGCCCGCCGGCGGGGGCGGCCGCGTTGAGGTCGATCACGCCAACCACCCCGCCTGCACCGCCAGGAACGCCGCCACCACGAGCAGCGCGCCGGTGAGGATCGAGGTCGCGTACGACCGCACGAAACCGGTCTGCAGCCGCCGGAGCCGGCCCGAGCCCCCGCCCACCGCGGCGGCCAGGCCGTTGACCAGCCCGTCGACGCCCCGGTTGTCGAGGAAGACCAGCGCCCGGGTGAGGAAGATGCCCGGCTTCTCGAAGACCGCCTCGTTGAAGGCGTCGGTGTAGAGGTTCCGGCGGGCGGCGGTGACCAGCACGCCGGCCGGCTGCGGCGCGGTGGCCGTGCCGTTGCGGAACAGGAACCAGGCCAGCCCGGCGCCGAGCACGGTGATCAGGATCGACAGCGCGGTGATCAGCCAGTGCGCGAGGACGGGGTCGTGCTCCACGTGCTCGCTGCCCAGGCCGGCGGTGGCGGTCAGCCAGTCCGGCACGGTGGTGGCCATCAGACCACCGGCGGCCACTGAGCCGATCGCCAGCAGGATCAGCGGGACGGTCATCAACTTCGGCGACTCGTGCGGGTGCTCGATGTCCTCGGTCCACCGCTTCGGGCCGTGGAAGGTGAGCACGAAGAGCCGAGTCATGTAGAAGGCGGTCAGCCCGGCGCCGAGCAGCGCGGCGCCACCGAAGAGCCAGGACGTCCAGTCCCCCCGCTCGAACGCGGCCGCGATGATCGGCTCCTTGGAGAAGTAGCCGGAGAGCGGCGGGATGCCGATGATGGCCAGCCAGCCCATCATGAAAGTCAGCCAGGTGACCTTCATGTGCTTCGACAGCGCGCCGAAGCGGCGGATGTCCACCTGGTCGTTCATGCCGTGCATGACCGAGCCGGCACCGAGGAACATGTTGGCCTTGAAGAAGCCGTGCGCCAGCAGGTGCACGATGGCCAGCGCGTACGCCGCGCCGCCCAGGCCGACGCCGAGGAACATGTAACCGATCTGGCTCACCGTGGACCAGGCCAGCACCCGCTTGATGTCATCCTTGGCCGCGCCGATGAGGCAGCCCATCAGCAGGGTGACCGCACCGACGCTGACCACCACCAGCTGAAGCGTGCCGTTGGCCGAGAAGATCGGGTTGGACCGGGCGATCAGGTAGACGCCCGCGGTGACCATGGTGGCCGCGTGGATGAGCGCGGAGACCGGGGTCGGGCCCTCCATCGCGTCCGGCAGCCATGCCTGGAGGGGGAACTGGCCGGACTTGCCGGTCGCCCCGAGCAGCAGCAGCAGGCCCAGCACCAGCACGGTGGTCGCGGAGAGACCGCCGACGTGGTTGAAGACGCCGTCGTACTGGGTGGTGCCCAGGGTGGCGAACATGACGAAGATGCCGATGGCCAGGCCGGCGTCGCCGACCCGGTTCATCAGGAAGGCCTTCTTGCCGGCGGTGGCCGCGCTCGGCCGGCCGTACCAGAAGGAGATCAGCAGGTACGACGCCAGACCGACGCCCTCCCAGCCGAAGTAGAGCATCACGTAGTTGTTGCCGAGCACCAGCAGCAGCATCGCGGCGACGAACAGGTTGAAGTACCCGAAGAACCGTCGCCGGCCCTCGTCGTGCGCCATGTACTCGACCGCGTAGAGGTGGATCAGGAAGCCCACCCCGGTGATCAACAGAACGAAGACCGCAGCCAGCGGGTCGAAGAGCAGACCGAAGTCCACCTTGAAGTCGCCGACCGCGATGAACTGCCAGAGGCTCAGCTGGACCTGCTTGTTCTCCACGCCGCGAAGCTGAAGGAAATAGGTCAGGCCGAGCCCGAAGGTGGCGGCGATCGCGCCCACTCCCAGCCAGTGGCCCCACCGGTCCGCCCGCCGGCCCAGCAGCAGCAGGATTGCCGCGCTGACCAGCGGTACGGCCACCAGCAGCCAGACGCTGCCGAGCAGGCCGTCGGCCGGGGCGAAGGTGATGGCACCTTCCGGAGCAGCCGAAGCATGCATCAGAATCTCATCCACCGGTGGACCCCTCAGTACTTCAGCAGGTTGGCGTCGTCGACGCTCGCCGAGCGCCGAGTCCGGAAGATCGACATGATGATCGCGAGCCCGACCACGACCTCGGCCGCCGCCACCACCATCACGAAGAACGCCATGATCTGGCCGTTCAGGTCGCCGTTGATCCGGCTGAAGGTGACCAGCGTCAGGTTGGCCGCGTTGAGCATCAGCTCGACGCACATGAACAGCACGATCGCGTTACGCCGGATCAGCACACCGACGGCACCGATGGTGAACAGCACCGCGGCGAGGATCAGGTAGTAGTCCGGGGTCACTTCTCCGTCCCCTTCAAAGAGGTCTCCTCGGCGGACAGCTCACGGACCGGCAGGATCTCGGGGATGCTGCGGTCGCTCAGCCGGCCGTCGGGCAGCCGGGCCGGGGTGGCCACCGAGGACGAGGTGGCGAAGACACCCGGTCCGGGCTTCGGGCCCGGGTAGTTGCCGGGGCGGAACCTGGCCTTCATCGTGGCGACCTGGTCCATCCGGTCCTCCTTGCGCCGCTCCAGGTGCGCCAGCACCATCGCGCCGACGGCCGCCGTGATCAGCAACGCGGAGGTCAGCTCGAAGCCGAAGACGTACTTGGTGAAGAGCAGCCGCGCGATGCCCTGCACGTTGCCGTCGGCGTTGGCCTTGTCCAGACCGACGGCCTGGACCCCTTCCAGGGCTCGGTAGAGCCCGCTGCCGACCAGACCGGCGAAGCCGAGGCCGAGCAGCACCGCGACGACCCGCTGCCCGCGCAGCGTCTCGATCAGCGAGTCCGAGGAGTCCCGCCCGACCAGCATCAGCACGAACAGGAAGAGCATCATGATCGCGCCGGTGTAGACGATGATCTGCGCCATGCCGATGAACGGCCCGGCCTGCAGGACGTAGAACACGCCCAGGCAGAGCATCGTCAGCACCAGCCAGAGCGCCGAGTGCACCGCGTTGCGGGCCCACACCATGCCGATCGCGCCGATCAGCGCCAGCGGGGCGAGGATCCAGAAGGTCACCGCCTCGCCGGTGGGCACCGAGGCCGCCTCGGCGAGCACCATCTGCGTGGTCATGCCGTATCTCCCTTGCCAGCCGCGGCCGGGCTCATCGGCGAGCGCTCGGCACCGGCCGAGGTGCCCGGGTTGGTCAACGCGCCGACGTAGTAGTCCTTCTCGCTGTCGCCCAACCGCATCGGGTGCGGCGGCTGCTCCATGCCCGGCAGCAGCGGCGCGAGCAGCTGCTCCTTCGTGAAGATCAGGTCCTGCCGACTGTCCCGGGCCAGCTCGTACTCGTTGCTCATGGTGAGCGAACGGGTCGGGCAGGCCTCGATGCAGAGCCCGCAGAAGATGCACCGGGCGTAGTTGATCTGGTAGGTGCTGGCGTAGCGCTCACCCGGGGAGAAGCGCTGCTCCTCGGTGTTGTCGCCGCCCTCCACGAAGATCGCGTCCGCCGGGCAGGCCCACGCGCACAGCTCGCAGCCGATGCACTTCTCCAGGCCGTCCGGGTGCCGGTTGAGGATGTGCCGCCCGTGGTAGCGCGGCGCCGAGACCGGCGGCTTGAACGGGTAGTCGGTGGTGACGACCTTCCTGAACATGTGCGAGAAGGTGACCCCGAAGCCCTTGAACGTTCCGGTGACCGTGCCCACGTCACACCTCCCTGGAGTCCGAGCCGGCGACGACATTGGCCGGCTCCCGCTCGGCGACCACGCGCGTGATGCGCGGGCTCGGTGGTACCTGAAGATCCATCGGTGGCAGCGGGAAGCTGCCGTGCGGACGACTGTTGACCTGCTCCTGGAGCGTCGGCTGCGGCTCCTTCTTCTTGGTCGGCCAGAAGAGCGTGATCAGCAGCAGCACACCGGCGCTGATGCCGGTGGCGAGCAGCCGGTCCCTGGTCTCCCAGCCCTCGATCGAGCGCAGCCCGCTCAGCACCAGGATCCAGACCAGGTTGATCGGCAGCAGGACCTTCCAGCCGAAGCGCATGAACTGGTCGTACCGGAGCCGGGGCAGGGTGCCCCGCAGCCAGACGAAGACGAAGACCAGGAGGACCACCTTCGCGAAGAACCAGAGCATCGGCCACCAACCGGAGTTGGCGCCGGCCCAGAAGGTGGTGATCGGGGCCGGGGCCCGCCAGCCGCCGAGGAAGAGCGTCGTGGTGACCGCGGACATGGTCACCATCGAGACGTACTCGGCGAGCATGAAGAGCGCGAACTTCAGCGAGCTGTACTCGGTCATGAAGCCGGCGACCAGCTCCGACTCCGCCTCGGGCAGGTCGAACGGCGCCCGGTTGGTCTCGCCGACGGTGGCGATGAAGAAGATGACGAAGCTCGGCAGCAGAAGAATGGCGTACCAGCCCGGCGCCGGGACCTCGGCCCCCAGGATGTTCAGCCGCGTCCCGTCCGCCTGGGCGGCGACGATCCCACTGGTGGACATCGTGCCGGCGGTCATGAACACGGCCACGATGCTCAGCCCCATCGCGACCTCGTACGAGATCATCTGGGCGGTGGACCGGAGGCCGCCGAGCAGCGGGTAGGTCGAGCCGGAGGCCCAACCGCCGAGCACGATGCCGTAGATGCCCATCGAGGAACAGGCCAGCAGCACCAGCACCGCCACCGGCACGTCGGTGACCTGCAGCGGCGTGTGGTGTCCGGCGATGCTGACCATCGGGCCGAACGGCACCACCGACAGCGCGGTGACCGCGCAGATCACCGAGATGGTCGGGGCGAAGAAGTAGACGACCTTGTCCGCGGCCCGCGGCAGGATGTCCTCCTTGAAGGCCATCTTCAGACCGTCGGCGAGCGTCTGCAGCAGGCCGAACGGGCCGACCTGGTTGGGCCCGGGCCGGACCTGCATGTAACCGACGACCCGCCGCTCGAACCAGACGCCGAGCAGCGTGGCGAGCAGGCCGAAGACGAACGCGAAAACGATCTTCCCGAGGACCAGCCACCACGGGTCCTTGCCGAAGTCGGCCAGCGTCGGGTCCTGCGCGGCCAGGATGACCGGGCTCATTGAACACCCCCTGCGTTGAGGAGCGAACCCGGGCGACCGGCCGCATCGCCGACCGCGCCGGCGGAGATCTGTACGATCCCGCCGGCCGCCGCGCCGAGGCTGCGCCGGACGGTCGAGCCGGGTGAGTTGGTCGGCAGCCAGACGACGCCGTCCGGCATCTCGGTGATCGCCGCCGGCAGGGTGATCGCGCCGCGGGCGGTACCCACGGTCACCGGGTCGCCGTCGGCCACGCCGATCGCCTCGGCGGTGCCCTTGCCCAGCCGGACCACCGGCGGGCGGGCGGTGCCGGCGAGGTGCTCGTCACCATCGGTGAGGGTGCCCAGGTCGACCAGCTGGTGCCAGGTGGCCAGCACGGCCTCGCCCGGCCCAGGCTGCCGGACGGCGGCCGGCTCGACGCTGGGGACGGCCGGGGAATCCGCCCGGGTCGCCGGCAGCCCGCCCAGCTCCCGGCGGACGCCCAACACGTCGCCGGTGCCGAGCCGGACGTCGAGCTGCGCGGCCAGCGCGTCGAGCACCCGGCCGTCGCTCATCGCCGCGGTGTCCAGCACCTTCTCGAAGGTGCGCAGCCGGCCCTCCCAGTCCAGGAAGCTGCCGGCCTTCTCGACCACCGGGGCGACCGGGAGGACCACGTCCGCCCGGCGGGCCACCGCGCTCATCCGCAGCTCGAGGCTGACCAGGAACGGCACCGCGTCCAGGGCCTGCTCGGCCAGGCGCGGGTCGGCCAGGTCGGCCGGGTCCACACCGGCCACCACGAGGGCGCCGAGTTGACCGTTGGCCGCCGCGGCGAGGATGCCGTCGGTGTCCCGGCCGGTCTGGCTCGGAATCACCCCGGCGGCGAGGTCCCACGCCTCGCCCAGCTCGGCGCGGGCGGCCGGCTCGGTGACCGGGCGGCCACCGGGGAGCAGGTTGGGCAGGCAGCCCGCGTCGACCGCGCCGCGGTCGCCCGCGCGCCGCGGCACCCAGGCCAGCTTCGCGCCGGTACGCCGGGCCACGTCCGCCGCGGCGGACAGCCCGCCGGGCACTGCACCCAGCCGCTCGCCGACGATCAGGATCGCC
Source organism: Micromonospora sp. NPDC006766 (assembly GCF_040636055.1). Lineage (NCBI taxonomy): Bacteria > Bacillati > Actinomycetota > Actinomycetes > Micromonosporales > Micromonosporaceae > Micromonospora > Micromonospora sp. NPDC006766. The sequence continues at coordinate 417,272 of NZ_JBEYIX010000001.1, forward strand.
CCCGGCCGGCTCAGCGCCTCGGTCACCGTGGCGTGCTCGGCCAGCACGCTGGCCTCCTCGCCCGGCACCACCCGGGCCAGCTTGGCCCCGAGCTTCTCCAGGCCCCGAGTGGCGAACGGCGCGATCGCGTACACGGCGAGCTTGTTCTTCAGGTACGCCTTGCGCAGCCGCAGGAAGAGGATCGGGCACTCCTCCTCCGGCTCCAGGCCGACCAGCACCACCGCGGGCGCGTTCTCGACGTCCGAGTAGGTCACGTCGGTGACCCCGGCGACGCTGCTGGCCAGGAAGTCGGCCTCCTCGCGGGAGACCGGGCGGGCCCGGAAGTCGATGTCGTTGGTGTGCAGTGCCACCCGGGCGAACTTCGCGTACGCGTAGGCGTCCTCGACGGTCAGCCGGCCGCCGGTCAGCACCGCCGTGCCCGACCCGCCGTCGCGGGCCGCGCGCAGCCCCTCGGCGGCCCGCGTCAGCGCCTCACTCCAGGACGCCTCGCGCAGCTCACCGGTGTGCTCGTCGCGCACCAGCGGCGTGGTGAGCCGGTCGAACGCGCGGGCGTACTGGAAGCCCCAGCGGCCCTTGTCGCAGTTCCACTCCTCGTTCACCGCCGGGTCGTCGCCAGCCAGCCGGCGCATCACCTTGCCGCGCCGCCAGTCGGTGCGCTGGGCGCAGCCGGCCGAGCAGTGCTCGCAGACGCTCGGGGTGGAGACCAGGTCAAACGGGCGGGCCCGGAACCGGTACTGCGCGCCGGTCAGCGCGCCCACCGGGCAGATCTGCACGGTGTTGCCGGAGAAGTACGAGTTGAACGGGACATCACCCGCGTCGCCCTCCTCGCCGTACGCGTCGTCCCGGTAAATGTTGATCTCCTCGTGCGAGGAGCGTCCCATCAGGTCGATGAACTTGTCGCCGGCGATCTCCTCAGAGAACCGGGTGCAGCGCTGGCAGAGCACGCAGCGCTCGCGGTCGAGCAGCACCTGGGTGCTGATCGGCAGCGGCTTCGGGTATTCCCGCTTGTGCTCGTGGAAGCGGGAGTCCGTGCGACCGGTGGACATCGCCTGGTTCTGCAGCGGGCACTCGCCGCCCTTGTCACACATCGGGCAGTCCAGGGGGTGGTTGAGGAGCAGCAGCTCCATCACCCCCTCCTGTGCCTTCTTGGCGACCGGCGAGGTGAGCTGGGTGCGGACCACCATGCCCTCGGCGACGGTCTGGGTGCAGGAGGCGACCGGCTTGCGCTGGCCCTCCACCTCCACCAGGCACTGCCGGCAGGCGCCGGCCGGGGCCAGCAGCGGGTGGTCGCAGAAACGGGGGATCTCGGTACCCAACTGCTCGGCGACCCGGATCAGCAGCGCCCCCTTGGGCGCGGTGACCTGAACGCCGTCGATGGTCAGGGTGACCGTCTCGGTCTGCTTGGCTACGTCGGTCATCAGTGCGCTCCCACCAGCTGCTTGTCCGACAGCTTCGGCGCGGTACGTCCCTCGATGTAGTCGAGGTAGTCCTGCTTGAAGTAGTTCAGCGACGAGGTCACCGAGCTGGTCGCACCGTCACCCAGACCGCAGAACGAGCGGCCGAGGATGTTGTCGCAGGTGTCGAGCAGGGTGTCCAGGTCCTCGTGGGTGCCCTGGCCGGCGAGGATCCGCCGATAGACCCGGACCATCCAGTAGTTGCCCTCCCGGCACGGGGTGCACTTGCCGCACGACTCGTGGTGGTAGAACTCCAGCCACCGGTAGGTCGCGTACACCGGGCAGTCCTGGTCGGAGAAGATCTGCGTGGCCGTGGTGCCCAGGATCGAGCCGGCCGCCGCCACCCCCTCGAAGTCCAACGGCACGTCCAGGTGGTCGGCCGTGAGCAGCGGGGTGGACGAGCCACCCGGGGTCCAGAACCTCAGGTTGTGCCCGGGCTGCATCCCCCCGGCCAGCTCGATCAGCTCGCGCAGCGTGATCCCCATCGAGCACTCGTACTGGCCCGGGTTGGCGATCCGGCCGGAGAGCGAATAGATCATCGGGCCGGAGGACTTCTCCGTGCCCATGGTCTTCCACCAGTCGGCGCCGCCGAGCACGATGTACGGCACGCTGGCGATGGTGCCGACGTTGTTGACCACGGTCGGGCTGGCGTACAGGCCGTGGGTCGCCGGGAACGGCGGGCGCAGCCGGGGCTGACCCCGGAAGCCCTCCAGCGAGTCCAGCAGCGCGGTCTCCTCGCCGCAGATGTACGCCCCGGCGCCGGAGTGCACCACCAGCTCCAGGTCGAACCCGCTGCCGAGGACGTTCCGGCCCAGGTAGCCCTTGGCGTACGCCTCCTGCACGGCGTTGCGCAGCCGGCGGGCGGCGTGCACCGCCTCACCGCGGATGTAGATGTAGGCCCGGCTGGCCCGGATCGCGTACGAGGCGATGATCACGCCCTCGACCAGCGAGTGCGGGTCGTGGGCCATCAGCGGCAGGTCCTTGCAGGTGCCCGGCTCGCCCTCGTCGGCGTTCACCACCAGGTAGTGCGGCTTGCCGTCGCCCTGCGGGATGAACCCCCATTTGAGACCGGTCGGGAAGCCCGCGCCGCCGCGCCCGCGCAGGCCGGAGTCCTTGATCAGCTGGATCAGGTCGTCCGGGTGCGCCTTGAGCGCCTTGCGCAGGGCGGCGTAGCCGTCCAGCTTCTCGTAGGTGCCGATCCGCCAGGCGTCCGGCGACAGCCAGCGCTTGGTCAGTACCGGCGTGAGCTTGGCCAGCGTCTCCGGCCGAGGCGTCGTCACTTCTGGGCCTCCGCTTCCTTGCTGCGGATCGGGGTGTTCGGGTCGAACCCCGGCACCGAGATGCCGTGCCGCTCGGCTAGCCGCACGCCGCGCAGGGTCGGCTCGCCCGGCCCGCCGTCGGCGACCGCGCCCTCCCGCTCGTCGGCGAAGCCGGCGAGCTGCACGGCCATCTCCTTCAGCGTGCAGAGCCGCGCGCCCCGGGTCGGCATCGGCCGGCCCCCGGCCCGCAGCTCCTCGACGACGCCGAGCGCGGCCTGCGCGTCAACGTTGTCGAAGAAGTCGTAGTTGACCGTCATCACCGGTCCGTAGTCGCACGCCGCCAGGCACTCGGCGTGCTCCAGGGTGATCTTGCCGTCCTCGGTGGTCTCGTCATGCCCGACGCCCAGGTGCTCGGCCAGGGTGTCGTAGACCTCCTGGCCGCCCAGCACGTTGCACATCGTGTTGGTGCAGACGCTGACCAGGTAGTCGCCGGTCGGCTTGCGCTTGTACATGGTGTAGAAGGTGGCCACCGCGCCGACCTGGGCCTTGTTCAGGCCGAGCACCTCGGCGCAGAACTCGACGCCGGCCGGGGAGACGTACCCCTCCTCCGCCTGGACCAGGTGCAGCAGCGGCAGCAGCGCCGAGCGGGACCGGTCCGCCGGGTACCGGGCGATGATCTCCCGCGCCCGGGCCCGGGTCTCTTCCGTAAACACACTCATCGGTCACAACCACCCATCACGGGGTCCAGCGAGGCGCCACCGGCGATCACGTCGGCGATCAGGCCACCCTCGGCCATCGCCGGGAGCGCCTGGAGGTTGACGAAGCTCGGCTCCCGGTAGTGCACCCGGTACGGCCGGGTGCCACCGTCGGAGACGGCGTGCACGCCCAACTCGCCGCGGGGCGACTCGATGCCGACGTACACCTGGCCCGGCGGGACCCGGAAGCCCTCGGTGACGAGCTTGAAGTGATGGATCAACGATTCCATCGACTGACCCATGATCTTGGCGACGTGCTCCAGCGAGTTGCCCATCCCGTCGACGCCGATGGCCAGCTGCGCCGGCCAGGCGATCTTCTTGTCGGACACCATCACCGGGCCCGGCTTGGCCAGCCGGTCCACCGCCTGCTCGACCAGCTTCAGCGACTCGCGGATCTCGGCGAGCCGAACCAGGTAGCGGCCCCAGACGTCGCCGCCGGTGTGGGTCGGGACGTCGAACTCGTACGTCTCGTAGCCGCAGTACGGCATCGTCTTGCGCAGGTCCCAGGCGAGACCTGCGGAGCGCAGCACCGGGCCGGTGACGCCCAGCGCGAGGCAGGCGGTCACGTCCAGCACGGCCACGTTCTTGGTGCGCTCGGTCCAGATCGGCTGGCCGGAGAGGAGGTCCTCGTACTCCTTGAGCTTCTTCGGCATCATCTTGAGGAAGTTCCGGATCTTGACGATCGCGTCGTCCGGCACGTCCTGCGCCACCCCGCCCGGCCGCACGTACGCGTGGTTCATGCGCAGGCCGGTGATGGTCTCGAAGATGTCGAGGATGTACTCCCGCTCGCGGAAGCCGTACAGCATGATCGAAATCGCGCCCAGCTCCATGCCGGTGGTGGCCAGCCAGACCAGGTGCGAGGAGATCCGGTTGAGCTCCATCATGAGCACCCGGATGGTGGTGGCCCGCTCGGTCACGTCGTCGGTGATGCCGAGCAGCTTCTCCACCGCCAGCGCGTACGCCGTCTCGTTGAACAGCGGGGAGAGGTAGTCCATCCGGGTCACGAAGGTCGAGCCCTGGACCCAGTTGCGGTATTCGAGGTTTTTCTCGATGCCGGTGTGCAGGTAGCCGATGACCGAGCGGGCCTCGCGGACCGTCTCGCCCTCCAACTCCAGAACCAGCCGGAGCACGCCGTGCGTCGACGGGTGCTGCGGGCCCATGTTGACGACGATCCGCTCGTCGTTGATCGGGTCGGTGCCGGAGACGACCGTGTCCCAGTCTCCACCGGTGACGGTGAAGACCTTGCCCTCGGTGGTCTCGCGCTCGGCCGCGTAGTTCGACGTCGTCACTGGTACGACCTCCGCTTGTCCGGCGGCGGGATCTCCGCGCCCTTGTACTCGACGGGCACGCCGCCGAGGGGGTAGTCCTTGCGCTGCGGGTGCCCCTCCCAGTCGTCCGGCATGAGGATCCGGGTCAGGGCGGGGTGGCCGTCGAAGACGACGCCGAACATGTCGTACGTCTCCCGCTCCTGCCAGTCGGCGGTCGGGTAGACGCTGGTGACGCTCGGCAGGTGCGGGTCCTCGGCGGAGACCGCGGCCTCCAGCCGGACCCGGCGCCGGTAGGTCATCGAGGTGAGCTGGTAGACGACGTGCAGCCGGCGCTCGTCCGCGCCCAGGTAGTCCACCCCGGACACCGAGGAGCAGAGCTCGAAGCGCAGCGCCAGATCGTCGCGCATCACCTGGCAGACCTCGGCGATCCGCTCCGGGCGGACGTGCAGGGTCAGCTCGCCCCGGTCGACCACGATCTTTTCGATCGCGTCGCCGAACTCGGGGTACGCCTCCTCCAGCGCGTCCCGGACCTCGTCGAAGTAGCCGCCGTACGGCCGGGGGCTCTCCTCGATCGGCTGGCGCGGGCGGACCAGGCCGCCGTAGCCGGAGACGTCGCCGCTGCCGCGTACGCCGAACATGCCACGGCCGGCGGGGCTGGCCGGCGGGTACTCGGCCGGGGCGCCGCCGGTGGCCCCGGCCGGGGTGGCCGGCGCCGGCACGCCACCGTTGGTGGTCCTGTCGTCAGTTGCGCTCACTTCGGGCCCCCATGCGGGTGGAGGTGGTTCTGGGCCTTCATCCAGTTCTCAACTCGCAGTTGCTCCTCGCGCCCCTCGCGGACCGCCCTGGTCCACTCGGCACGCCGGGCCTTGTCGTTGCGGTACGACGACGGCATCGAGCCGTACGGCACCACGGGCACGTCACCGCGCTCCTGGCGAGCCTGGAGCATCTTGCGGCCGTTCGGACCGAGCGGCTCGTGGCCGATCTTCTCGCGGAGCTTGAGGACCGCGTCGATGAGCATCTCGGGCCGGGGCGGGCAGCCCGGGAGGTACATGTCGACCGGGACAACGTGGTCGACGCCCTGCACGATGGCGTAGTTGTTGAACATGCCGCCGCTGCTGGCGCAGACGCCCATCGAGAGCACCCAGCGGGGCTCGGCCATCTGGTCGTAGATCTGGCGCAGGACCGGGGCCATCTTCTGACTCACCCGGCCGGCCACGATCATCAGGTCCGCCTGCCGGGGCGAGGCCCGGAAGACCTCCATGCCCCAGCGGCCCATGTCGTAGTGCGGACCACCGGCCGCCATCATCTCGATGGCGCAGCAGGCCAGGCCGAAAGTGGCGCCCCAGACGGACGACTTCCGCGACCAGTTGACCAGCTTCTCGACGGTGGTGAGCAGGACGCCGGAGGGAAGTTTCTCCTCGATACCCATCTGCCGTACCTCCCTCAGTCCCAGTCCAGGCCGCCGCGCCGCCAGACGTAGGCGTAGGCGACGAAGACCGCGACGATGAACAGGACCATCTCCACGAAGCCGAAGATCGGCAGAGCGTCGAAAGAGACCGCCCAGGGGTAGAGGAAGATGATCTCGATGTCGAAGACGATGAAAAGCATCGCCGTCAGGAAGAACTTGATCGGGAACCGGCCGCCGCCGCCGACCGGCTGCGGGCTCGGCTCGATGCCGCACTCGTACGCCTCGAGCTTGGCCTTGTTCAGCCGCCGGGGGCCGGCGAGTCGGGCGGAGGCCACGGAGAACAGCGCGAATCCCGCGGCGAGGGCGAGAAGCCCGATGATGGGTGCGTAAGGAGAGAGCGTCATCGTTGTCTCCTGCTCATCCTTCCGTGACCTCGGTCGTTAGCGAAAATCACACTATTCACGTCCCTCATGACCTCGGCCGGCGGGGTCGATCTCTGGCCGTTCCGTGGGGCGACGGCGCCCCTCGGGACGGGGTCTACACGGCTGGCGCCACCTTCGTCATCGCGTTGATGACCCGGTCCATCGCGTCCCCGCCGCGCGGGTCGGTCAGGTTCGCCAGGAGCTTGAGCACGAAGCGCATCAACATCGGATGCGGCATGCCGTGCTTGGTGGCCAGCCGCATGACCTCCGGGCGGCCGATCAGCTTCACGAAGACCCCGCCGAGCCGGTAGTAGCCGCCGAAACGGGCCTTCAGCTCCTGCGGGTACGCCTGCAGCGCCCGCTCCCGCTCGGTGCCGGCGGGCCGAGCCAGCGCCTGCACCGCCACCTCGGCGGCCAACTCGCCGGACTCCATCGCGTACGCGATGCCCTCGCCGTTGAACGGGTTGACCATGCCGCCGGAGTCGCCGACCAGCAGCACGCCCCGGGTGTAGTGCGGCACCCGGTTGAAGCCCATCGGCAACGCGGCGCCGCCGATCGGGCCCTCCGCGTTCGCCTCGTCGGTCATCCCCCACTCCTCGGGGGTGTTGGCCAGCCAGTCGGTGAGCAGCCGCCGGTAGTTGGTCTTGCCGAAGGCGGCGGAGGAGTTGAGCACGCCCAGGCCGACGTTGACCCGACCGTCGCCGAGACCGAAGATCCAGCCGTAGCCGGGCAGCAGCGCGTCGCTGCCCTTGGCCCGCAGCTCCAGCCAGGACTCGAGGTAGTTGTCGTCGTGCTTCGCGGGCGAGCGGTAGTAGCGGCGGACCGCCACCCCGATCGGTCGGTCCTCCCGCTTGGGCAGACCGAGGGCGAGCGGGAACCGGCCGGAGACGCCGTCCGCGGCGACCACCAGCGGGGCGTGGAAGGTGGCCGGCTCCTTGTCCGGGCCCACCTCGGCCGTCACCCCGATCACCCGGTCGTCGGCGCCGAGCACCGGACCGGTCACGTTCACGCCGGTCCGCAGCTTCGCCCCGGCGGCGACGGCCCGCTGGGCGAGCAGGTCGTCGAAGTCGAGCCGGGTCCGGACCAGGCCGTAGTTGGGGAAGCTGGCCAGGTCGGGCCAGTCCAGTTCGAGGCGTACCCCGCCACCGATCACCCGGAGGCCCTTGTTGTGCAGCCAGCCGGCCTCGGGCGAGGTGTCCACACCCATCCGGACGAGCTGCCGCACGGCCCGGGGAGTGAGCCCGTCACCGCAGACCTTCTCCCGGGGGAACTCGGTCTTTTCCAGGAGCAACACGCGTACGCCGTGTCGAGCCAGGTGGTAAGCGGTTGCCGATCCTCCGGGACCGGCGCCCACGACGATCACGTCGGCGTCGTTCTCCACCGCGGTCATCTGCGCCTCCTCCCGCACGCTCGTGAAATGCTTCACAAGCCGATCGGGTTGGAGTCTATGGCGGGGATTACACCGACACCGGGTAAGGCATACCTAACTTTGTGGAAACGCGCCGGTCGGAGTCCACTTTGGCGTCACGGACGGGCCGATGCGGCAGGTCCGAGGCCGGCGTCGAGACGGATGGTCTCCGGCAGGTGCTCGCGCAACGCGCCGCCGGCCGCCCGGTCGAGCGCGGCCAGCACCTCGGCGACCACCTGGCGCACATCCGCGGGATCCGCGCCGGCCAACTCCTTGAGCTGCGCGATGAGTTCCGCGGCGTCGTCTTCCGTAGCCGCCTGCTCTGGTCCCATCATGGAGGCGAGCCTACGGGACTAAGTAGACCAAAAACGGAAATTCACGTAATTGGGTATTTTGCCCTCGGCGACGGCCCGTCGAGGTCGCCGTCAGTCCCGGACCGCCCGGTGCAGCGCGACGACGCCGCCGGTGAGGTTGCGCCAGGCCACCCGGCCCCACCCGGCCGCACCGATCCGCCCGGCGAGCGCCGCCTGGTCCGGCCAGGCCCGGATCGACTCGGCCAGGTAGACGTACGCGTCGGGGTTGCTGGAGACCGTCCGTGCCACCGCCGGCAGCGACCGCATCAGGTACGACAGGTAGATCGTGCGGAAGGCGGCGTTGACCGGGGTGCTGAACTCGCACACCACCAGCCGGCCGCCCGGCCTCGTCACCCGGGCCAGCTCGCGCAACGCCGCATCGGTGTCGCTCACGTTGCGCAGGGCGAAGGAGATGGTGACCGCGTCGAAGCTGCCGTCGGCGAAGGGCAGCCGCAGGGCATCCCCGGCCAGCAGCGGCACCCCCGGACGGGTCCGTTTGCCGGCGTGCAGCATGCCCAGCGACAGGTCGGCGCCCACCGCGTACGCCCCGGAGTGAGCCAGTTCCTCGGTCGACACGCCGGTGCCCGCGCCCACGTCCAGCACCCGCTCGCCGGGGCGCAGCCCGAGCGCCTCCCGGGTGGCCCGCCGCCAGAACCGGTCCTGCCCGAAGGAGAGCACGGTGTTGGTCAGGTCGTAGCGGGCCGCCACGCCGTCGAACATCGCGGCGACCTCGTGCGGCTGCTTGTCCAGGCTGGCGCGCTGGCCCTGCGGGGTACGGCTCACCCCTCCACTCTGCCAGCCGGTCGCCGACCCGCGTCCGACGGGTGCCCGGACCATTCCGTCGGAGAGCGCAAACAGCAGGGGCGGGATGGTGACCCATCCCGCCCCTACTGCCGTGCGTTATGTGAACGGCCCTCGCGGACCGATAAAGAATGACCGTCAGTCGGTCGACTTCTCGTCGGCCGGGGTCACCAGAACCACCCGACGCCGACGGGCGACCAGGAACAGCGCCCCACCCACGACGAGCACCGCCACGCCGATGCCACCGATCAGGCCGGCCTTGGCGCCGGTCACCGGCAGGCCGCCGCCGGCACCGCCCTCGGCCACGACGATGACCGCGAAGCCGTCGGTGTTGTCGCTCGCGTCGAGGTCGCCGTCGAGGTCCGCCTTCTTCAGCGGAGTCATGTTCGCCGGCTTGTGCTTGATCTTGAACGATTTCAGGGCGACATCCCTGGGCGGCAGGATCGGCTCGACCGAGACGGTGCCGCCGGTCAGCGCGCCGGCCTTGACGTCCTCGCTCACCGAGAGCAGGTGGTAGAAGATGCCGCCGGGGACGCCGTCATCACCGTCATCGCCTTCATCCGACGGGAGCAGCGGGACGTACGGCAAGTCAGGGTAGGTGCAGACGAGGGAGACGTGGTCCGCGGCCTCCTCGCACTGGGGCTCGGTGTCGGTGAAGGTCACGCCCTTGGGCAGCTTGACTGTCACCTTGAGGCCGGCGGTGGGCCGGTCGCCCTGGTTCCACACGGTGTAGATGAGCGGCGCAGTGTCGCCCGCGTGCAGATCACCGGCGAACTCGATTGCGCCGTTCTTGACCCTGACGGCGTTCTTCACATCGTCGGCCAGCACGAACAGATCCGCGCCGTTCTCCTTGGTGAACTCGACGTTCACCGACTTGGTGTTGTTGTCCTTGTTGGTGTCGTCCTTGGAGATGATCGTGAACTTCACCGGCGCGCTGTACGCCTTCTTCAGCGAATCCAGCGCCTTGATGAGCACGATCGGCAGGTCGATGGTCTCACCCGGACCCGGCAGACTGTCCTTGGCGGCGAAGCAGGTCCAGGCAGTCGGCTTCGCCTCGGTGCCCTCAAGCTCGCAGTCGCCGGTAATCAGAACCGGGACCACGGCCACCTTGGTCCAGTCGAGCTTCGAGACGTCGAGCCGGACGCCCAGCTCGGACGGGGTGTTCTCGCCCTTGTTGGTCACCTTGGCGAACGCCAGCTTGCCGACGGCGCCGTCGGCGACCCGGGTGCCCACCACGTCGAGCGCGAGGTCGGTCTCGGTGCCGGCGGCGTGTGCGGGTGCGCCGAAGGCCGCGAACGCCCCGGAGGCGAGCAGCGCGGCGGCGCCGAGCCGCACCAGCGGCCGGTTGCGGAAAATCATGGGTTCAATCCCCCTGCGGGATCGAAGAAAGTAGCGGGGACGATCGGGGACGTTAGCGGCCCACGATCACCCACGCCACCCCACACGCCGAGGCTTAACGGCCTGCTCACTTAAGAGTCAGCTAAGGATTGCCCGGATTGACGGGTCTTGCTATGACGCGGGCCCGCTGACACTCGGATGAACGGGCATCGGAAACTATCCGCGAAGACCGTCTGATGGCCTTTCGGCCAAGGCATCAGTTGACGTCCACGAGCGGGAGCGACTTGCCGACCCCGCCACCGGGCAGGGCGATCGAAGAGAAGTGCGAGACCACCCGGTCGTCGCTCGGGTCGTCGGCCGGCGTCCAGTGCACGGCGAGCCGGTGGTAGAGGGTGTCCCGCTGGGCGGGGATGCGGCCGGCGGTGCGGATCATGCCGATCAGCTCGTGCAGGTTGGAGCGGTGCCGGGCGCCGGCCGAGGAGATGACGTTCTCCTCCAGCATGATCGAGCCGAGGTCGTCCACGCCCATGTGCAGGGCGAGTTGGCCGACGTCCTTGCCGGTGGTCAGCCAGGATGCCTGCAGGTGCGGCACCGTCTCGAAGAAGATCCGGGCCACCGCGATCAGCCGCAGGTATTCCAGGGTGGTCGCCTGGGTGCGGCCCTTGAGGTGGTTGTTCTCCGGCTGGTACGTCCACGGGATGAACGCCCGGAAGCCCCCGGTACGGTCCTGCACGTCACGGATCATCCGCAGGTGCTCGATCCGCTCGGCGTTCGTCTCGCCGGTGCCCATCATCATCGTCGCGGTCGACTCGAGGCCCTGCCGGTGCGCCAACTCCATGACCTCCAGCCAGCGCGCACCCGACTCCTTGAGCGGGGCGATGGCCTGGCGCGGCCGGTCCGGCAGCATCTCGGCGCCGGCGCCGGCGATCGAATCCAGCCCGGCCACCTTGATCCGGGCGATCGCCTCGTCCAGGCTCACGCCGGAGACCTTGGCCATGTGCAGGATCTCGCTCGGGCCGATCGAGTGGATGGCCAGCTGCGGGTACGCCCGCTTGACCGAGGAGAACAACTCCTCGTAGTACTCCACGCCGTAGTCCGGGTGGTGGCCGCCCTGGAGCATCACCTGGGTGGCGCCCAACTCGACCGCCTCGCCGCAGCGGCGCAGGATCTCCTCGGTGGGGTGGGTCCACCCCTCCTTGTGCTTGGGCGCGCGGTAGAAGGCACAGAACTTGCACGCCGTCACGCAGACGTTCGTGTAGTTGATGTTGCGGTCGATCAGGTACGTGACGATGTTGTCCGGGTAGCGCCGCCGACGCACCGCGTCCGCCGCCTCGCCGAGTGCGTGGAAGGGCGCCTCGGTGTAGAGCAGCAGGGCCTCCTCGGGCGTGATCCGCCCGCCGTCCGCGCCGCGCTGCAGGATGTCGTCGATCTCCCGGCTCACCGTCACGCCCCCGAGCCTACGTCCCGAGCTTCACCGGCCGCCCGCGCCCCGTCCGGACGTGACACACACAGCGCTGGCAAACGACCAAGCCGTCCGCGAGCTTCGCGCCCTCGTTCAGCCACGGCTATCTTAGGCGGTCGGTGGAACGCCAGGGAGGTGTCCGGGCCGCGTTGACCTACATAGCGTTCCTTCGAGACGCGATTGGAGTGCGGAGCACCCGGAGGACGAACGGTCTTACGAACGCCCTTCCTGTCGAGCGCCGCTCAGATTCGCGGCCGCCCCCACCGCAGGGTCGCCGACGACCGGTGGCGCGAGCCGCCGATGTCACCGCCGGCCCTTCGGCCACCAGCCGGGCTGGCGGCTTCGCATTTCTAACTCGGCGCGGGCCGGCACGCCGCTGACGAAGGCGGACCAGGCCGCGCGATCGAAGGCCAGCACCGGCCGGCCGGGTCCTTGGAATCGCGTACGGCTATCGCGGCCGTACGACCCGGCCGACGCACCGGGGCCGATTCCGTCGGTCATCGAACGGTTCCGGCGGCGGGGGCGCACGGAGCAACCGCAGCCGTCCGAGGCGGCGCGCTACACCATGGTGCTTGTGCCGCCGGAAGCAACGGAGACACTCAGCGACGACCGGGCGAGGCCGGCCGACACCTATTCCGCGACACCGACTAACTAAGACCACGACCCCGCCCGCCTCCGCCACGCCAGTCAGCGTGGATCAAGGAGTTGTGGCGCTTCACAAATGCCGTGAATACGTCAACTCCAGGCGCCACAAGTCCATGATCGACGCCGAGGGGGTGGGGGGAGGGAGGGGAGGTTAGGCGTCGTAGTCGACTGTTAGGTGATCGGTTAGGGGGGTTGCTTGGCAGGTTAGGACGTAGCCGGCGGCTACCTCGTCGGGCTCCAGGGCGTAGTTGCGGGCCATGGTCACCTCGCCGGAGACCACCTTGGCCTTGCAGGTCGAGCAGACCCCGCCCTTGCAGGCGTACGGCAGCTCGCCGCGGACCTTCAGCGCGGCGTCCAGCACCCGCTCGTCGCGGCCCATGGTGAAGCTGGACGAGCGCCCGTCGAGCATGATCGTCACCTCGGCGCCGCTGCCCGGCTCGTCGTCGGGGCGGCGGACCGGCTCCGGCGGCGCGTCCACGTGGAACAGCTCGGTGCGCACCGCCGACTCCGGCAGGCCCCGGCCGGTGAGCACCGCCTTGGCGTCCACCACCATCCCGTACGGGCCGCAGAGGAACCATTCCTCGATGGCGTCACCGGGGACGACGGTGTCCAGCAGCCGGGCCAGCCGCTCGGCGTCGATCCGGCCGGACAGCAGCGGCGACTCGCCCTGCTCCCGGGAGAGCACATGCACCAGGTGCAATCGGGTGGGATACCGGTCCTTCAGGTCGGCCAGTTCCTCGGCGAACATGACCGAGTTGGCGGTGCGGTTGCCGTACACCAGGGTGAAGGTGCTGGCCGGCTCGACGGCCAGCGCGGTCGCGACCAGCGCGAGCACCGGGGTGATCCCGGAACCGGCGACCACCGCGCCATAGTGGCGGACCCGGTCCGGCGCGAACGCCGTGGTGAAGTTGCCGAGCGGAGGCAGCACGTCGATGGTGTCGCCGTCGCGCAGGGCGCCGCAGGCGTACGCGGAGAAGGCACCGCCGGGGATCTCCCGCACCCCGATCCGCAGCCGGCCGTGCCGCGCCAGCTCCTGCGGTGTCGAGCAGATCGAGTACGACCGCCGCACGTCCTCTCCACCCTCGCTGGCGCGACGGACAGTGAGGTGCTGGCCGGCGGAGAACGCGAAGGTTTCCCGCAGCTCCTCGGGTACGGCGAAGGTGATCGCCACGGCGTCGTCGGTGAGCCGATCGACAGCGATGACCGGCAGCGGGTGGAAGGCCGGCCGGCGACGGACCGGTCGGGTGATGGTGACAGTCACAGCGCCTTCACATGGTCGAAGGGTTCGAGGCAGGAGCGGCAGCGCCAGAGCGCCTTGCAGGCGGTGGAGCCGAAGCGGCTGACCTGTTCGGTATCCACGGATCCGCAGCGCGGGCAGCGGACGGCGAGGGTCAGCGGCACGACGTTGCCCGCCCGGGTCGGCGCGGGTGGGGCGATCCCGGCGGCGGCGAGCTTGGCCCGGCCGCGCTCCGAGATCCAGTCCGTGCTCCACGCCGGGGAGTGCACCGTGCGGATCTCGGCGTCGGGGTGACCGGCGGCGGCCAGCGCCCGGCGGATGTCGGCGCGGATCACGTCCATCGCCGGGCAGCCGGTGTAGGTGGGGGTGATGGTGACGACCACCCGGCCGGTGGCCGGGTCCTCGTCAACCGACCGGAGGATGCCCAGCTCGTCGATGGTGATGACCCGGATCTCCGGGTCCACCACCGCCGCCACGGCCGCCTTCGGGTCACTCACCACTGCGCCCCGGGGTGGGCGCGGTGCAGCACCTGCATCTCGGCCAGCAGGTAAGAAAGGTGTTCGGTGTGGATGCCGTTCCGGCCGCCGCCGGGCGCCCAGCCGGCCGCCAGACGGGTCAGCGTCGCCTCGGCCAGCACGGCGTCGACGCAGGTGTCGAAGTCGGCCCGCAGGGTGGCCGGGTCGACCGGGGCCGCCGGGGCGGCCGCGAACAGCTCGTGGGTGTACGGCCACACCTGGTCCACCGCCGCCTGCATCCGGCGGTGCGACTCCTCGGTGCCGTCGCCGAGCCGCCTCACCCAGAGCGCGGCGTGATCCAGGTGGTACGCGGACTCCTTGCGGGCCTTCGCGCCGATCGCGGCGAGCCGCTCGTCGGCGCACCCGGCCAGCGCGGTGTAGAGCGGAAGCTGGTACGCGGCCAGGAAGAACAGCTTCGCCATGGTGACCGCGAAGTCGCCGTTGGGCAGCTCGACCAGGAGGCAGTTGCGAAACTCCCGGTCGTCGCGGAGGTACGCCAGCGCGTCCTCGTCCCGGCCGGCGCCCTCCAACTCGCCCGCGTACGTGAGCAGGAGTCGGGCCGCGCCGAGCTGGTCGAGGGCGATGTTCGCCAGCGCGATGTCCTCCTCCATCTCCGGCGCATGGGAGGTCCACTCGCCGAGCCGCTGCGCGGCGATCAGCGCGTCGTCGCCGAGGGCGAGGGTGAAGTCAAACGGGCCGTTCACAGGTGAGCCACCCCGTCCGGCACCTGGTAGAAGGTGGGGTGGCGGTAGACCTTGTCGGCGGCCGGGTCGAAGAAGGCGTCCTTCTCGTCGGGGCTGGACGCGGTGATCGCGCTGGCCGGCACCACCCAGATGGAGACGCCCTCCTGCCGGCGGGTGTAGAGGTCTCGGGCGTTACGCAGGGCCAGCTCGGCGTCGGGCGCGTGCAGGCTGCCGACGTGGGTGTGTGACAACCCGCGCCGGGCCCGCACAAAAACCTCCCACAGCGGGGTCTGTTCCTTGGTCACGCCGCCACCTTCTCCTTGTTCTTCTCCGCCCGCTTCGCGGCGTACGCCGCGGCGGCCTCACGCACCCAGGCACCCTCCTCGTGGGCGCGGCACCGGTGCGCCATGCGCTCCCGGTTGCACGGCCCGTTGCCCTTGATCACCTGCATGAGCTCGTCGTAGTCGGGCTGGGTGTAGTCGTACGACTGCCGCTCGGGATTCCAGCGCAGCTCCGGGTCGGGCAGGGTCAGCCCGAGGATCTCGGCCTGCTGCACGCACATGTCGACGAAGCGCTGGCGCAGCTCGTCGTTGGAGAACCGCTTGATCTTCCAGGCCATCGACTGGGCGGAGTGGGTCGAGTCGGTGTCCGGCGGGCCGAACATCGCCAGCGACGGGTACCACCACCGGTTCAACGCGTCCTGGGCCATGGCCTTCTGCGCCGGGGTGCCGTGGGCGAGGGTGTGCAGGATCTCGTAGCCCTGGCGCTGGTGGAACGACTCTTCCTTGCAGACCCGGATCATCGCCCGGGCGTACGGGCCGTAGGAGCAGCGACACAGCGGCACCTGGTTGACGATCGCCGCGCCGTCGACAAGCCAGCCGATCGCGCCCACGTCCGCCCAGGTCAGCGTCGGGTAGTTGAAGATCGAGCTGTACTTCTGCCGCCCGTTCAGCAGCAGCTCCACCAGCTCGTCCCGGCTGATCCCCAGCGTCTCGGCTGCGGCGTAGAGGTAGAGGCCGTGGCCGGCCTCGTCCTGCACCTTGGCCAACAGGATCGCCTTGCGCTTGAGTGAGGGGGCGCGGCTGATCCAGTTCCCCTCCGGCTGCATGCCGATGATCTCGGAGTGCGCGTGCTGGGCGATCTGCCGGATCAGCGTCTTCCGGTACGCCTCCGGCATCCAGTCGCGCGGCTCGATCTTCTGGTCGGCGGCGATCACGTCCGCGAAGTAAGCCTCGAGGTCGTCGTCGGGGGCGGGACCGCCACGTCGGCCCCGGGCCGCCGCCTCCCGCAGGGCTGCCTCCGCCGCCTCCACCTCGCCGAGCAGACCGCCGCCCGGACCGTCCTCGGGCGGAGCGAAGTCATTGCCATACATGAGGCCAGTGTTACAGCTTTCGGTCGCCGACACCAGAGGCTGTAACAGGTTTCGCCGGTCACCTCTCGCCGCCGGACGGTTGCTTGTGGTGACGGATGCGAACCACGTGTTCCTGTGACATCTGCCACGCATCGGCCACGAATCCTCGCAAGGGCAACGCAACGGTCGATTGCCCCGCCTTCAGAGCGAGTTCCGAGGTGCCGATCCCTGGCAACCGGCCTGCCCGGAAGTAGACTTCCCCCGGCACACCGATCGGCTATCGACGATCGCCACCAGTTCCAGGTCATCCCCCCGGGGCCCGGCGATCAGGCCGAACATCTCGGAAAAGCCGGTCCCCCGGCCAGACATCTGGAGTTCACCCACTGATGCGCCCTCGCGTGACCCTGATGCTCGCCACCGTGGCGGTCCTCGTCGGTGTCGTCACGCTGGCGCCCGCCGCCGTCCGCCTCGTCACCGACGACAGCGGGGGCACTGGCGCTGGTGCCGGTGCTGAACCGTCCCCCCTGTCCCCGCCCACCCTGGCCGCCGGGCCGGTCTCGGTGGACTTCCAGGGTGACTTCTTCGGCTGGGCCCTGCTGGACCGCTCGACCGGCAAGATCGACGGCTCGAACAACATGAGCGAGACCAACTCGGCCGAGTCGGTGCTCAAGGCCTGGATCGTCTCCGACTATCTGCGCCAACTCGGCAGCAAGAATCCGCCGACGGTGTTGCAAACGGCGGCGAGCCTGGCCATCCGGGACAGCAATGACGAGGCGGCAGACGAGGTCTACTTCGCCGCTGGCGGCTCGTACCGGACGCAGCCGGACGGCAAGCCGGACCCGGTGATCCAGCGGGCCATCAAGATCTGCGGTCTCACCGACACCAGGCGCAGCAGTGTGGCCGGGAAGGCGGGCTGGTGGAGCTTCACCGAGATGTCACCTCGCGACGGCGTTCGGCTCGGTGACTGCATCGCCTCCGGCAAGGCCGCCGGCCCGAAGTGGACCACGTGGGTCCTGCACGAGATGAGCAATGTCCGGGGCAGTGTCAAGGACCAGCAGGCCCAATCGGGCGGCGGCAGGTGGGGCATCATCGACGGCCTGCCCGCCGAGATCAGGTCACCGGGCCCGGTGAGCATCAAGAACGGCTGGACCTTGCTCGCCTACGACGACAACTGGCACGTCAATTGCCTGGCCGTCACCAACAAGTGGAGCCTCGCCGTAATGATGCGTTACCCGGCCAGCCACGGCCTCGAATACGGCGCGCAGGTCTGCGCCAGCGTCGCCACGCAACTGGTGACCCCGCAGTCCGGCGCCGCCCTCCAGGTGCCGCAGTCGCCGGCCGGGAAGCTCTGATGGCCGGCAAGCGGCGCCGACCGGGCAGCCACCACCGGCCGCTGGCGTTCAGCGCGATCGCGGTGACCCTGGTCGGCCTGCTGCTCATTTCGCTTCGGCTGGTGCCCGGCTCCCCGCTGGGTCCCGCCGCCGACACGGGTCAGGCCATCGCGAGCGGCCGGTCCGCGGATACGGCCAACCGCAGCACCCGCCCCCAGTCGAGCCCTTCGCCGTCGCTGGAGCCGCTGCCGTTCACCCCCCAGAGCCTCGACGACCTCGACATCGAGGGCTGGTACGGCTGGAGCGTGCTGGACAAGCGCACGGGGAAGATCATCGGCTCGAAGAACATGACAGAAACCAGCACCACCGCTTCGATGGTCAAATCCTGGATCGTCGCCGACTACCTTCGGCGTACGGCCGAGGCCGGGCAGACCCCGAGCAGCGCGAAACTGGCCGACGCCACGAAGATCATCCGAGACAGCGACAACGTCCTCGCCCAGCGGTTCTACAACGACGTTGGCCGATCCGCCTCGATCAAGCGGCTCATCAAGACGTGCGGGCTGACCGACAGCAAGGTCTCCAGCGACGGCGGCTGGAGCGAGACCAATCTCTCCCCTCGGGACACCGCCCGACTCGGGCTCTGCATCGATGATGGCCGTGCCGCTGGGCCGAAGTGGACCGATTGGCTGCTCAACGAGATGCGGCTGGTCCGCGGCGCCGGTGACTTCGGCATCCGCAAGGTGTTCCCCGCCAAGGTGCAGAAGACCATCGCCATCAAGAACGGCTGGATCGACCGGCCCGAGAAGCAGGAGATGCACGTCAGCTGCATGGCCATCGGCGACACCTGGACGATGGGCGTGATGGTCCGCGCCCCGCTGAACCTGGGCTGGGACTACGCCATAGACAACTGCCAGAAGATCACCGAGGCGCTGCTCCGCCCCGCCACGTAGCCGAAGACTCAGCCGGCGAAGAACCGTGGCCCGTCCGCCGGCAGGGCGGGGGCCTCGCCGATCGCGGCGGCCCGCCGGGCGAACTCCCGCAGCCCGGCCACCTGCCGCTCGCCCAGCGAAAAGTCGAGGGTACGGAAGTAGGTCGCCAGCGTCGCCGCGTCGAACGGCTCCCAGCGGGCCCCCGCCTCGGCCACCTGGTCCAGCTCGGCGAGGCAGAGGTCACGCGAGCGCAGGAACGCCTCGTGCACCTCTTTGACCAGGCCGGGATGGGCGGCGGCGAAGTCCCTGCGTACCGCCCAGACGGCGAAGACCATCGGCAGGCCGGTCCAGTCCCGCCAGGCCTGCCCGAGGTCGGTCACCTGCAGGCCCTTGCGGGGCGCCTCGTAGAGGGCCCGCAGCGCCACGTCGCCGATCAGCACGCCGGCGTCGGCCTCCAGCAGCATCTGGGTCAGGTCGGGCGGGCAGCGGAAGTACTCCGGCCGCACCCCGTACCGCTCACCGAGCAGCAGCTGGGCCAGAAGCACCCCGGTGCGTGAGGTCGAGCCGAGCGCGACCCGAGCCCCGTCCAGCTCGGCGAGGGGTTTGGTGGAGACCACGTTGACCGAGAGCACCGGGCCGTCGCTGCCGACCGCCAGGCCCGGCAGGAGCAGCAGCTCGTCGGCGTGCCGCAGGTATTCCACGTGCGAGATCGGCCCGATGTCCAGGTCACCGGCGACCAGCGCGGCGTTCAACCGGTCCGGCGAGTCCTTGTGCAGGTCGACGTCGATCAGCGCGCCGGACCGCATCAGCCCCCAGTAGATCGGAAGGCAGTTCAGGAACTGAATGTGCCCGACCCGGGGGCGGGCGATGCGGTCAGCCATGACCTGACCGTATCCCCGCCCGGGGGTGCCGGTTCAGCGGGTGGGGACCGGAGTGGCCAACTCCGCATCCTTGGTCGAGGTCACCGGCGCGGTGGGGCGGCCCTCGGCGACCGCCTGCTCGGTCCGGATGGCCCGGATGACCGGCGGTACGACCAGCGCGACCACCAGCAGCCCGGCGGCCCCGCAGGCGGCGACCAGGGAGCGCGGGGTGGCCACCGCCAGCAGCAGGCCACCGAGCAGGAAGCCGACCATCGAGGCGCCCTGCACGGACCCACTGAGTGCCGCGTACGCCCGACCGCGCACCGCCTCGGGCACCCGCCGCGCCAGCAGCACGTTGTCGAAGACGTTCGCACCGCCGTTGGCCACGCCGCCGAGCAGCCAGAAGGGCACCAGCAGCAGCGCGGTGGGCACCGCGGCGGAGAGCAGGATCATCAGGCAGCAGCCGGCGATCAGGGCCAGGTAGCCGCCGAGCATCCGACCGTCGTCGGTCAGCCGCCGGGCGAGGCGGGCGAACAGCCACGCCCCGATCAGGATGCCGAGCGTCCACGCGCCGGTGACCAGCCCGTACATGGTGGTGGAGCTGCCCAGGGTCTCCCGGATGAAGAAGACCTCGACCACGTTGATCGCCGCGACCGCGGCGATCACCCCGGCGATGGTGACGATCATGGCAACCAGCAGCGGGTCCTGCCGCACCCGCCAACCGACGGCCGGTGCGGCCGTACCCGGGGTCGCCGCCGCGGTCGGGTGACGGCGGCCACCCCGGCGGGTCCGGATCAGCAGCCCGGCAACGACCAGCGCGAGGTAGCTGGCGGCGTCCAGCAGCAGCGGCACCCGGGTGCCGAACCCGCCGACCAGCACCCCGGCCAGCGCCGGGCCGGCGAGCGCGCCGAGCGTCCCGGCGGTCTGGTTGAGCGCGGCGGCCCGCGGCAGGTCCTCGGCCCGGACCATGTTAGGCACCAGCGCGGAGAGCACCGGCTGGGTGACCGCCAGGCCGGACGCGAGCAGCGCCACCAGCGCGATGACCACGGCCGGGTGCCCGGCGTACGCGAGGGCGAGGCAGACGGCCGCCTGGGCGAGACCGGCCCCGACCAGCAGGAGCCGGCTGTCGAACCGGTCGGCGAGGCGGCCGGTCAGTGGGGCGAGCACCGCCAGCGGCAGGGTGGCGGCAAGCATCAGCCCGGACACGGCGAGGCCGCCCGCCCCGGCGGATTGGAGGGCCAGCGTGAGGGCGGCCGCGGCGAGGAAGTCCCCGCAGGTGGAGGTGCCCCGGGCGGCGGTGACCAGCCAGACGTCGGACCAGCGCGACGGACCAGATGCGAAGGACATATTTCGAAAATAATCCTTCACACCTGATTGACACAACCCCGAATGTCAGTCGATGGGCAACGCCCGGTACTGCACGGCCACGTTTCGGGCCCCTTCCGGGGGGTTGGTCCGCAACCGCCGCCGGTACGGGTCGAGCAGCTCGTGGATCGCGTTGTTGAGCCCGGTCAGTTCCTCTGCGGTGAGCAGCAGCAGGCTGTCGGCGAACCAGGCGGCCTCGTACCACTCGCCGGGCTCGTCCGGGGCCCGCCGGATCCAGTCCCGGACCCGCTGGCTGTCCCGGGCCAGGTGCGCCTCGACCAGGGCCAGCTCGGCGGCGCGGGCCTCGGAGTCGGCATCCGGACCCGACTCGACGTAGTACGACGGGCTGAACGCCTGCCAGACCCGCTCCCGGGCATCGCCCCGGCTCGGGGCTTCCTCGATCAGGCCGAACTTCGCCAGCTCCCGCAGGTGATAGCTGGTCGCGCTCGGCGAGAGGCCGGCGATCTCGGCGCACTCGGTGGCCGTCGCACCGCCCTCCACCGTGCTGAGGTGTTCCATGATCGCCATGCGGGCCGGATGGGCGAGGGCCCGCATCACCTGCGGGTCGCTGATCGTCACCCGGCGCTGCTCGGGGCGTGCCTCGGTCATGCCCAACATGATCCCGCCCGCCCGACGGCTCGGCGAAATTCGGTCGCGCGGCTCGCCGAGCGGAGTAAAATACTCTGTCCCGCCCGACGGCCGTGGTGAGTAGCACCGCACAGGACGTCCCCGCGCCGACCGACGTCGGAAACGCGAGCGGCAGCGTTTTTCCCGTCACTAGGAGCACGCGGATGACCCTGCACGCCCAAGAACAGACCCTGGACCGCGAACTCGCCGCCGAACGCGCCCACCTGGACACCTCCCGCGCGGCGCTGCGCCGGATGCGCGAGCGCGCCGAGGCGCTCTTCGCCACCGGCGACAAAGTCGCCGGTGACGCGTACACCGCCGAGCAGCTGGGCCGGCACATGGCCCGGCGGGTCAAGGAACTGGCCGACGACCCCACCACACCGCTCTTCTTCGGCCGGCTCGACTTCGGCGACCATGACCCGGACCACGCTGGGCGCGACTACCACGTCGGGCGGCGGCACGTCACCGACGACCTCGGCGAGCCGCTGGTGCTGGACTGGCGGGCCCCGGTCTCCCGCTCGTTCTACCGGGCCAGCGCCCGCGACCCGCAGGGGGTCGCCGTCCGACGCCGGTTCGGCTTCAACGCCGGCCTGCTGACCAGCTTCGAGGACGAGCGCCTCGACCGGGGCGAGGAGCTGGGCACGGCCAGCCGGATCCTCACCGCCGAGATCGAGCGCCCCCGCGTCGGCCCGATGCGGGACATCGTCGCCACCATCCAGCCCGAGCAGGACGAGCTGGTCCGGGCCGACCTGACCGACTCGATCTGCGTGCAGGGCGCGCCGGGCACCGGCAAAACCGCGGTCGGGCTGCACCGCGCCGCGTACCTGCTCTACCTGCACCGGGAACGGCTGCGCCGGTCCGGCGTGCTGATCGTCGGGCCGAACCGGGCGTTCCTGTCGTACATCGCCGCGGTGCTGCCGGCGCTCGGCGAGGTCGAAGTCGAACAGGCCACGGTGGAGGACCTGGTCGCCCGGGTGCCGGTCCGCGCGGTCGACGACCCGGCCGTCGCCACGCTGAAGCACGACGTCCGGCTGGCCGAGGTGCTGCGCCGCGCCGTCGACGCCCGCATCGGTACGCCCACCGAGCCGATCATGGTGTCGGACGGCTCGTTCCGCTGGCGGATCGGCCTGGATCCGCTGCACCGCGTAGTCGAGGAGACCCGCCGGGAAGGGCTGCCGTACGCCACCGGCCGGGAGCGCGTCCGGGCCCGGGTGGTGGGGCTGCTGCAACGGCAGTCCGAGGCCCGCCGGGCGGAGTCGCCCAGCGACGCCTGGCTGCGCCGGACGGGCCGGGCCAAGCCGGTCACCGACTTCCTCGACGCGGTCTGGCCGGCGCTCACCCCGGACGGGCTGCTGCACACGCTGCTCGCCGACGCCGACGCGCTCGCCACCGCCGCCGACGGCCTGCTCACCGCCGAGGAGCAGCAGCTGCTGCGGTCGGGAAAGCTCGGGCGTACCCCGAAGGCGACGAAGTGGACCGCCGCGGACGCGGTGCTGATCGACGAGGCGGCCGGGTTGATCGAGCGGTCCGGCGGTTTCGGGCATGTGGTGGCCGACGAGGCGCAGGACCTCTCCCCGATGCAATGCCGGGCCATCGCCCGCCGCAGCGAGCACGGCTCGATCACCCTGCTCGGCGACCTGGCCCAGGGCACCGCGCCGTGGGCGGCCACCGACTGGCGCGAATCCCTGGCTCACCTGGGCAAGCCGGACGCGGCCGTGGTGCCGCTGAGCATCGGCTTCCGGGTGCCCGCCGCGGTGGTCGCGTTCGCGAACCGGCTGCTGCCCGCGCTCGCGGTCGACGTACCCCCGGCCGAGTCGCTGCGCCGGGACGGGACACTGGACGTGCGTACGGCCGACGACCTGGTGGCGGCGACGGTGGCCGAGGTGCGCGCGGCGTTCGCGCACGACGGCTCGGTCGGCGTGATCGCCGCCGACGACACGGTGGAACCGCTGCGCGCGGCGCTCGCCGAGGCGGGCATCGAGACCGCGACCGCCGACGACGTCGAGGCCGCAGCGCGGGTCACCGTCGTCCCGGCGACCCTGGTCAAGGGCCTGGAGTACGACCACGTCGTGGTCGTCGAGCCGGCCGCGATCGTGGCCGCCGAGCCGCGCGGCCTGCACCGCCTCTACGTGGTGCTGACCCGGGCGGTCTCCCGGCTCGCGGTGCTGCACCGCGAACCGCTGCCCGCGCCGTTGGCGAGCTGAACTCGCCGCACACTGAGTTGATCAAGCGGCGGCGCAGGTAGCGGAACTTGCGCGGGGAGGATACACAGGCGACGACACCGGGACCACGACGCGAAGGAGACCCGATGATCCTGGCCAGTACGGGATCGGTGTCGCCGAGGATCGCGACAAGCCGTGGGACCCGTACACGCGAACCTTGCCCGCCGGGCCGGTCCCCCGGCTCGCCGGCCGGATTCTGGCCGGACTGGTGCTCACCTACCTGCCCCCTACCTGCCCACCCGGGGCGGTGGAGGTCGTGTGGTCGGCCACCACCGACTTCCAGCCGAACACGATCTCCCTGCTCATGCTCGGCGGCTGGATCGTCCTGCTGGCGGGGGTCGCCGGATGGGCGTACCGGCGGGACGAAGGACGCCGGTTCACCTGACGTTCTGCCCGATTTCGGCCCGTCGGGACGTGGGGCGGTGCCACGATGCCGGCAGGGCGTGCCAGCGGGGCCGCCCCCGGCGAGAGGGGCCACCGTGAGCGGCGTGGAACCCGGCACGCCCTGCTGGACCGACCTGGCGACCCCGGGCCTGGCGGACGCCAAGCGGTTCTACGCGGAGCTGTTCGGCTGGACCGGCCGGGTCTCCCCGGAGCCCGCGGCCGGCGGTTACACCGTGTTCCTCAAGGACGGCCGGGCCGTGGCCGGGGTGGGCCCGCCGGCCGACCCGGACCAGGTGCCGATCTGGTCGACGTACGTGGCGACCGACGACGCAGACCTGGTGGCCACCCGGGTGGAGGCGGCCGGGGGCCAGGTGGTGGTGGCCCCCTTCGACGTCCTCGACCAGGGCCGGATGGCGGTCCTGTCCGATCCGGCCGGGGCGGTGTTCAGCGTCTGGCAGCCGATGGCGATGCGCGGCGCGGAGCTGTTCAACGCGCCCGGGGCGATGTGCTGGAACGAGCTGGTAACCCCGGACCCGGAGGGGGCCCGGGACTTCTACGCGCTGGTCTTCGGCTGGCACGCGGAGGAACAGCCGGACGAGCCGTACCCGTACACCGGGTGGCGATGCGGCGCGCTGATCGTCGGCGGGATGACGCGGCCACTGGTGGAGCTGGCGGCCGATCTGCCGGCGTACTGGTCGGTGTGGTTCGCGGTGGCCGACGCCGACGCGACCGCAGCCCGCGCCACCGAGCTGGGCGGGACCGTCCTGGTACCGCCCCGGGACACCCCGAGGGGTCAGCTCACCGCCCTCCGCGACCCGCAGGGTGCCATCTTCTCCGCCCTCGCTCCCCGCCCCGTACGCCGCGCCACGGCGTAGCCGCTTGTTAACAGGGGCCCTTCCTCTACCGAAGGCGTTAAGAGGGGGCCCCTCCTTTCCAGCGGACGGGGACGACGAGGGGGCCGTGGTCGCCCTGGACGACCCGGACGTGGGCGCGGTAGTGAGTGGCGAGCAGGTCCTCGGTGAGCACCTCGTGCGGGGGGCCGGCGGCCGCCACCCGGCCGGCGGCGAGCAGCACCAGGCGGTCGGCGTACTCGCCGGCGATCGAGAGGTCGTGCATGGTGGCGAGCACGGTCAGGCCGTGCTCCCGGCGAAGCTGATCCACCAGCTCCAGCACCTCCTGCTGGTGGCCGATGTCCAGCGCGCTGGTCGGCTCGTCGAGCAGCAGCAGGGTGGCGCCCTGGGCCAGGGCGCGGGCCAGGAACACCCGCTGCCGCTCCCCGCCGGAGAGGGTGGCCAGCTCCCGGTGCGCGAACGCGCCCAGGTCGAGCCGGTCCAGCACCTCGTGCACGGCGGCCAGGTCGGCGGCCGACTCCCGGCCCAGCGCCGGAATGTACGGCGTACGCCCGAGTAGCACGTAGTCGAACACCGACATGCCGGCCGGGATCACCGGGGACTGCGCGACGGTGGCGACGACCCGGGCCCGGTCGCGGCGGCGGAGCGCCTGGATCGGCGTACCGAAGAGGGAGACCGCGCCCGGTACGGGCAGCAGGCCGCCGACGGCGCGCAGCAGGGTCGACTTGCCGGCGCCGTTCGGGCCGATCACGGTGACCCATTCGCCCACGGCGACGGTCAGGTCCACGCCGGCCAGGATCGACGCGCCGCCCAGCTCGACGCGCAGGCCGCGAACCTCGACGGCGCTCACGTGAACACCCGGCGGGCGGTCCGCAGCACCAGGACGAAGAACGGGCCGCCGAGCAGCGCGGTGACCACGCCGATCGGGATCTCGGCGGGGGCGGCGGCGGTCCGCGCGACCACGTCCGTCAGCGCCAGGAACGCCCCGCCGAAGAGCAGCGACAGCGGCAGGATCACCCGGTAGCTGGATCCGGCGAGCAGCCGTACGGTGTGCGGCACGATGATGCCGACGAAGCCGATCAGCCCCGAGGCGGAGACCGCGGCGGCGGTGCCCAGCGAGGCGGCGGCGACCAGCAGGTAGCGGGAGCGCTGCGGGTGCAGCCCGAGGCTGGTGGCCTCGTCGTCGCCGACGGAGAGCACGTCCAGCTCGCGCCGGTGCAGCAGCACCACGACCGTGGTGAGCAGGAAGTACGGCAGGACCAGCCGGACGTCGTGCCAGCCGGCGGTGGCCAGCCGGCCGAGCAGCCAGGAGTAGACCTGTTGGAGGCTCTCGGCATGCTGTTGCAGCAGGAAGGTCTGCCCGGCGGCGAGGAACGCCGAGACCGCCACCCCGGCCAGGATCAGCGCGGCGGGTGATCGGTCGCGCCCGCCGGCCGCGCCGAGCAGGTACGTCAGGGCGACGGCGCCGAGCGATCCGACGAACGCGGCGAGCGGGATGGTCAGCGGCATGCCGCTCAACGCGCCGCCCGCCCCGATGCCGAGCGCGATCACCGCGGTCACCGCGAGCCCGGCCCCGGCCGCCACGCCCAGCAGGTACGGGTCGGCCAGCGGGTTGCGGAAGACGCCCTGGTAGCAGCCGCCGGCCAGGGCAAGCAGCCCGCCGACGAGCAGGCCGAGCACGACCCGGGGCAGCCGCAGCTCGGTGACGATGGCGATCTCGCGCTCGCTGAGCCCGCTGTGCAGGTGCACCCCGGGCAGCAGGTTGAGCAGTTCGGCGGCGACGCTGCCGGGCGGCAGGCTGACCGGGCCGAGGGACACCCCGGCGACCAGCGCGACCAGCACCGCGCCGATCCCGGCTGCCAGCCAGCGTTTGCGCAGCCTGGCCGGCCGGGCCGGGGCAGCCGGGCGTACGCCGGTGGGCCGGGACGCTCGGGGCGTCCCGGCCGACGGGCCGGCGGTGTCCGCTGGTCGCACGCTCACCGACAGGTCACGCCGGAACCTTGGCGGTGGCGTCGACGATCACCCGGAGCAGGTCGACCACGCGCGGGCCCCAGCGCGAGGCGATGTCGTCGTCGAGCTCGATCACCCGGCCTTCCTTGACGGCGGTCAACCCGGCCCAGCCGCTACGCGCCTTGACGGTGGCTGCGTCCTGGTTCGCCTGCTGCACGTCGGCGAGGAAAATGAAGTCCGGGTCGGCCTTGAGGATGACCTCCTGGGACATCTGGGGGTAGCCGCCGTTCGTCCCGTTGGCGTCCGACGGGTCAGCGATGTTCACCAGCCCGACTAGGGTGTAGACCGAGCCGACGAAGGTCTTGCTGGTCGCGGTGTACAGCTCCGGGCCCAGCTCGTAGAAGTAGGTCAGCTTCTTCGGCCGTTGCGGCAGATCCTTGGTCAACGCTGCGATGTCGTCCTTCATCTTCCGGGTGAGGTCGGACGCCTCGCTCGGGTGGCCGGTCAGCGCGCCCAGGTCGGTGATCTGCTGGTACGTGTCGTCGAGCGTGGCCGCGGCCGGGGCGAGCAGCACCGGGATCTTCAGCGTGGTGAGCTGGTCGACGATCTTGTTCATGTCGTCGGAGAGCACCACCAGGTCGGGGCTCTTGCCGGCGATCGCCTCGGCGTTCGGCTGGAAGCCGGAGAGATCGCTCTTCGGCGCCTCCGGCGGGTAGTTCGACTGGTCGTCGACGGCGGTGACCTGGCTGCCGGCGCCGATCGCGAAAAGCATCTCGGTCGCGGTCGGCGACAGCGAGACGATCTTCTCCGGGCGCTTGTTCAGGGTCAGCTGGCCGACGGTGACCGGGAAGGACGCGGCGGAGCTGCCGCTGGCGGCGGGGGTGTCGGTCGAGGTCTTCTCGGCGCAGCCGCCGAGCAGGAGAGCGCCGACCGCGAGGGCGGCGGTGAAGAGCCGGGGGGTACGTCTGGACATCGGTCCTCCTGTCGGTCGAGGAGCGTGGTGCTTCGCCGACAGGGAGCGCCTGAGCGTGCCCGTCCGCGAGGCGCCCTTCCTCGAAGGCGCGTGTCGCGACCAGCCGCAGGCGACCTGGCTCGTCCCCGCAGTCGTCGGCGTCGGCCGGTGGGTCGACGCCGCATGCGGGGCATCACAGTTGCGGGACAGCGCCGGTTTCGCACCGGCTTCGCTACGGATTGGTCGGTGCCACGGTATCCCACGCCCGACCCACGTCCTCGTTGGGTGGCCCCGGACAGGCGACCACCGAGCCGCGACCGGAGGGACATAACGGACGGGGCAACCCAGGAATGATCTTCCTGCTACCGTCCGGACATGGTCAACAAGAACGAAAAGTCACAACGGGCGACGCCGCCGGCTCGGGCGCGACGGATCGGTACCGCACTCGCCGCCGCCGTCCTGGCCACGAGCGGAACGCTGGCCGTCGCCTCGCCGGCTGCCGCGGGACCCGCGCCGATCGGCAACTGCCCGACCAACTTCTTCTACAACCAGTCCATGTACTGGCTGACCGACATCTGGCGGGGTCGGCCGCCGCTCGAGAACGACCGCTACCTGTACGGAATGTACTGGCGGGCGTATGACGGCGAACCGGCGTCGATCAAGCGGGTGTGCGGCCCGATCTGACCCGTCCTCGCCCCGCCCGCCTCGCCGCATCGGGCGGCAGTGGCGGGCGGGTTCCCGCGGGGGTGGATCGGGACCCCAGGATTTGGCAACGATTTTCTTCGCTTTGACATCTGGCGAAAGTTCCCGTCAGGCGTGACAGTGAACGGCAACGATGCGTTCTCAGCTGGGAGCTGCCATGATCACGAAGCCGTTGCGCGCGGCCGCCCTCGCCGGCGTCACCGCGCTCGCCCTCCTCGCCACCACCGCGCCCGCCCTGGCCGGCAACAATCTCCCGGGCGGTCCGCACGACGAGCAGATCACCTTCCAGGAGTGGTCGAAGCACCCGGACTGGCGTACCGGCACCCACCAGGGGACGCGCGCCATCCCCGGGCACCGCACCGGAATCACCATCGACCGGCCGGCCGGCACCACCCGGTTCACCGACCCGCACGGCGGCACCACCCGCACCTGGGAGTACGCCACCTGGACCTCGCCGGTGCGGAAGATCGGCTTCGACGCCACCGAACTGGTCGCCTCCTGGAACGCGGAGACCCCGCCCGGCACCTGGATCCAGGTCGAGCTGCACGGCACGTACAACACCGGGCAGCAGACCCCCTGGTACGTGATGGGCCGCTGGGCCTCCGGGGACCAGGACATCAAGCGGGCCACCCTGGACGGTCAGGGCGACCCCTGGTCGACCATCTGGACCGACACCTTCTCCATCGACGACGCCACGAAGGGCGTGCTGCTGCGGTCGTACCAGCTCCGGCTGACCCTCTACCGGGCGCCGGGGCAGACCGCCTCGCCGCAGGTCCGGATGCTCGGCGCGATGAGCTCGAACGTGCCGGACCGGTTCAACGTCACGCCGAGCAAGGGCGGAATCGCCTGGGGCATCGAGCTGCCCGTGCCGGCCCGCTCCCAGATGATCCACCGCGGCAACTACCCCGAGTGGGGCGGTGGTGGGCAGGTCTGGTGCAGCCCCACCTCGACCACGATGGTGCTGGAGTACTACGGCAAGCTGCCCTCGACCGAGGCCATGTCCTGGATCAGGCCCGGCTACGTCGACCCGCAGGTCGCCCACGCCGCGCGGATGACCTGGGACAACGAGTACGAGGGTGCGGGCAACTGGCCGTTCAACACCGCGTACGCGGCCAGCTTCCCGGGCATCGACGCCAAGGTGACCCGGATGCACTCGCTGGACGAGGTGGAACGCTTCATCAAGGCCGGCATCCCGGTCGTCACCTCGCAGTCGTTCCTCGACACCGAGTTGGACGGGTCGAACTACGGCACCTCCGGGCACCTCTTCGTGGTCGTCGGGTTCACCGCCGACGGTGACGTGATCGTCAACGACCCCGCCTCGTCCTCGAACGCGGCGGTGCGCAACGTGTACAAGCGGGCGCAGTTCGAGCAGATCTGGCTGCGGACCAAGCGGTACCGGGCGAACGGCACGGTGGCCGGCGGCTCGGGCGGCATCGCGTACCTGATCAAGCCGGCGAACCGGCCCTGGCCGGTCGTGCCGGGCTCGACCAACTGGTGACGGACCGGGCCCGGCACAGCCACTGTGCCGGGCCCGGCAACATTGTTGTCGGCCGGTGTTACGTCGACGGGGCGAACGAGGTAGGCGGGCTCGACGGCTCGGCGGCCGCCGCACGGCGACGCCGAATCGCCCGCACAATGATCGTCACCCAGGCCACCAGGGCCACCGCGCCCGCCAGGGTGATCCCGGTGACCAGCAGATACGTCGATCCGCCCGTGGTGGAGAAGACGCCCGAGCGGGCACCGGTGTCGCGGGCCGGGGCGGTGGCGCCCACGGCCAGCCCGTCGGGCGCGTCGTAGAGGATCACGTCGGTACGCCGGGCGTCACCCTCGGTGGCGATGAAGGTCCCGCGCCAGTCGCAGCTGCGCCGGCCGCACTTCTGGTACTCCACGGTGAAGGTGCCCTCGGTTCCGCCACCGTTCTTTGCCTGCCAGGCGGGGGCGAGGTCGTAGGTGCCGAAGATCAGCGCGGCGGCGGCGATGACCGGCAGACCGATCCAGACGAAGATCTTCGTCCGCCACCCACTGATCGTGTTCAGAAAACCCATAGCGGCGGACCATAGCGGTCCCGGCCCGGTCGCGCTGCCCGCTTTCGGGCGGTGGCCCCCGGGCCCGCCGGCTGACTACTCCTCGCGGCGCTGCTCCGCCGGCTCGCGCTGGTCGTCCCCGGCCAGCGCGGAGCGCAGCCGCTCCTTCTCGGCTCGACGCCGCTCCGACGCCTCGCCCATCTCCCCGGCCATCTCGTCCCGCCAGCCGCGGAGCAGGAAGAACGAGAGCCCGGCGGAGGCGGCCAACGCCAGCATCAGCCGCAGGAACATGTTCATCTCGACGAACCAGAGGGCCGCCAGCACGCCGACGAACAGCCCGATCCGGCCCAGCGTGTACTTGACCGCCGCGCTCACGTTCGCACTCCCTTCTGCTCCATCACCGCTGGCGCGGCCTCAACCCGTACGCCGGGTCAGCCAGTGCACGCCAGGAAACCAGATCACCGCGTAGGCCACGGTGAACACCGCCGCGGCCAGCGCGCCGGACAGCAACGGCGGCAGCCCGGCGGCCAGGCCGGCCGCCAGCAGCCCCGCGACGACGCCGACCGCGACGCCGGCCAACGCCGACACCACCCGGGCGGCACCGAACTCCCAGGCCCGGAAGTCGTCCCAGAAGAGCCAGACCGGCAGGATCACGGCCAGCCAGCCGTTGGTCCGCCCGAACGCGCCCGCGCCCATCGTGGCGAACGCCCACTCGAAGAGCACCAGTGCCAACACGCCGATCACCAGGCCGGCGAGGCTCACCCCGAGCAGGTCGCCCAGGGTGAGGATGCGGCCCTCGGCGTCCCGCCGGGGAAAGGTGCGCTGCTGCTCAGTCATGACGGTACGAGGGTACGCGAACCCCAGTGGCGACCACGACCGGCGCACGGCGAGCACCCCGGCGGCGTGTGAGAACACTCACCGGGGAGGGTGCCCGCCGGATCAGCTCAGCGGTTCCCGTCGCCGCCGCGCCAGCATCCGCAGCACAGCGCCGCCGCCGACCAGTGCCGCGCCGACGATCACCAGGGCCCCGATCGCGGCACCCGTACGCGGCAAGGTGCCCCCGGGCGACGGGGAGCCGGTTGTCGTGGGCGAGGCGGTTGCGGTGGGTGAGGCGGTCGGGCTGGTGCCGCCCGAGGGGGTCGGTTTGGGGGCAATCGAGACGACGATCTGCATGGTCCCCGTCTGCTCGTCGCCCTGACCGGTCGGTGGTGAAGCCGACTGCGCCATAGCCGTCATCGCGACCGCGGTCCCCGCCGCCGCATTCGACGGCAGATCTGCCGTGGCCTGGGCACCCGTCGCCCAGAGGGCGACCAGCACTCCAGCCACCGAAGCGATCGCTGCCGGGCGACGCCAGATCCGGGTCCTACTCATCACAACGTCTCTCGCAATCCTGGGTGACAACTGCGGGTGATCTCCGCCAGCAACCGACGCCGGTGTCGCCTCAGCACGAACACCAGGACCACGGCCGCGACCAGGGCACCAAGGAAGATCAGCAGCCCCCAGGGTGCCGCCGAGGTCGAGGCGGTCCGGCTGGCGGTGGGTACCGCCTCTTTCCTGTCCACGGTCTCCGGGTTGACCGCCAGGGAGGCGGAGATCGGACCGGCCGGGAAGACGCCGTGAATCGTACTGGTGAGCCTGATCTCGGAGTCAGGGAGCAGCTCCGGGATGTCGATCATCTCGCTGTGGCCGAGCCGGACGCCGAGCGGACCCTTGACCTGGATCCGCCCCTTGCCGGTGATCCGGACATTGCCCAGGTTCGCCACCCGATAGGTGGCGGTCAGGTCGCCACCCGGGAACGGCACGATCGGATTGTCGTACCGCAGCTCCATCCCGGTGATCTGCACCGAGGGCTCCACCGGCCCGCTGACCCGCAGGTAGACCCGGGCGCCGATGCGCCGTTCGATGGTCACCTGCTGCCCGTCCTTGCCGGTCTCCGTCACCGACATCGCGGCGACCACGGCTCCAGGATGATCTCCCGGCTCTGCGCTCGTCGGAACCTGCAGCGTGAACGGCACGTCCAGCCGTTTCCCCGGCGCGATCGTGTACGACCGCTGCGGCAGCCTGATCCAGGCACCGACGCCCCGGGGATCCTGGCCCGTAGGGAGGAGAGCATAGGCGCCGTCCTCGGTGTTGAACGCGTCGGTGGCGTAAGTGTCGAGCGTGAGCGGATCCTTGCCGAGGTTGCTGATGCCGACGTAGTCGATGATCTGCTCGCCGGGCGCGAGGTCGTACACGAAGTGGTTCTTGCCGGTCGGCCCCTTCGTGCTCGACGGCTGCACGCTCCACCGGGGTTCTTCACGCCGCGCGGTGAGCGTGGTCGCCGGCTGAAACGCGACAAGCCGCGCCGCGGCAGGGCCGGCTACGGGTGCGGCGCCCGGTCCGGCGACGGCCGGCGCGGCGGCACCGGGCAGGGTGAGGGCAACGACGGCCAGCAGCACGGCCCCGGTACGGAGAAGATCACGATGGCGCATGGGTACGGCTCCGAGAGGAGTTCCGGATAGGACACGCAGCGGATGTACCTCGGACCGGTGGTCCGAGGTACATCCGCTAGCGCTGGTTTTCACCCCTGTGGTGCAGACGCTCTGGTCAGACCAGGGTCAGGGTGAGAGTGGCGCTGTAGGCGCCCGGCGGGACGCTGTCCGGGATCGACAGGCTCAGACCGGCGTCGCAGGTGAACTTGCCGGCGCTGCTGCCCGCGGCCGAGCTGCACAGCGAGCGGGTGTCGCCCAGGTTGGCCGCGCCGCCCGCGGTGACCGAGCCGGAGCCGCTGGCCTTGGCGGCCGACGGGGTCCAGGTGAGGTTCTCGGCCGGGATGTTGCCGGCACCGGTGAAGTCGCTCAGCTGACCGGTCACGTCCCAGCCGGCGTTGGTGCCCCGGAGGTCGGTGATGGTGGCCTGCTTGAGCGCACCGGTGGCGGTGCCGCCGACCTGGCCGCCGAGCAGCGCGATCGACGGAGGCTCCGCGATGTCCAGCGTGAAGGCACCCGGGTCGACGTCGGCCGTGATGGTCTGGGCCTTGCTGGCGCCACCGGCCGGACCGTTGACGACGAACGAGTGGGCGGAGGACGTCGACGCCCCGTACGAGCTCGGGTCAGCCGGCGTGAACCGGGCGGTCAGCGACCAGGAGCCGGCGGGGATGGTGCTGGTGGTCAGGGTGGCCTTGCCACCGCTGACGGTCGCGGTGCCCAGCGAGTTGGTACCGCGGAGGAACTCGACCGTGCCGGCG
Organism: Micromonospora sp. NPDC006766; assembly: GCF_040636055.1. Classification (NCBI taxonomy): domain Bacteria; kingdom Bacillati; phylum Actinomycetota; class Actinomycetes; order Micromonosporales; family Micromonosporaceae; genus Micromonospora; species Micromonospora sp. NPDC006766. Next base: position 451,054 of record NZ_JBEYIX010000001.1, read on the forward strand.
GCACCGCTCGGAGCCACCGTCGCGGTGAGGGTCACCTGGGTACCGGCGGCGACCGGGCTGGCCGGGGAGACGGCGAGGTTGGCGGTGGTGGCCTCGACCACCGGCACCTTCCACTGGTTGCCGTTGACCACGATCTCCGTCACGAACCGGTCGGGGTGCCGGCCGTTGAGCAGGCTGAAGCACTCCACGACGATCCACCAACGGCCGTTGGCCGGCGCCGAGCCGAGCGCGGTCTGGAAGGACCGGTTCGGGTTGGCCGCCACCGGGGCCTGGTCGTACCCGCCCCCGCCGAGCGACGGCGTGAGGTTGGTGAACGGCCCGGTCTCCGCCGGACCGATCCGCAGCGCGGCCTCCTCGCCGTAGGTTGACGGGCACGGAGCGGAGGTGGTGGCGGTTTCGAAGATCGGGCTGTCGGTGACCAGACCGCTGGTCTTCGACAGGTTGACGGTGCCGAGCGGCGCGGCAAGCGCCGGGGAGGCGACCGCCACGAGCGCACCGGCTGCAAGGGCGGCACCCGTCGTCAGGGCGGCCGCACGAGCAAGCAGACGCTTACTCATGGATCACTTCCTCTCGTTGAGGGTGGTGACGGACCGGTTCAGGCGAGCCGGTCGACGATTAGGTTTTCGGTCTGCTGTGACATTGATGGCAGGCCAATACCTACGCCGGACATGCGAAAGGAAAACTCTGGGTGCGGTGGCATCAGCCGAACCGCCCATTCACGTAGTCGTACGTTCGGGGATCCTGCGGGTTTTCGAACATGGCGGACGTCGGTCCGTACTCGACAATCGATCCCGGGGTGCCGTGGCTGGCGAGAAAGAAAGCGCACTGGTCGGAAACGCGCGCCGCCTGCTGCATGTTGTGAGTGACGATGACAATGGTCACCTCGGTGACCAGTTCGGCAATCGTCTCCTCGATCCGCCGCGTCGAGGTGGGGTCCAACGCTGAGCAGGGTTCGTCCATGAGCAGCACCCGGGGGCGTACGGCGAGCGATCGGGCTATGCACAGGCGCTGTTGCTGCCCGCCGGAGAGCGCCCCACCCGGTTGGCGCAACCGGTCGCGGACTTCCTTCCAGAGGCCCGCCTTTATCAGGCACTCCTCGACCAGGTCGTCGAGTTCCCGGCGGCCCGTCCTGATCCCAGTCAGCCGCAGACCGGAAATTACGTTGTCGTAAATAGACATTGCTGGGAACGGGTTGGGCTTCTGGAAGACCATGCCGATCTGCCGGCGCGCGTCGGTGACCCGGCGTGACGAGTCGTAGATGTCCCGCCCGTCGAGCAACACCTCGCCGGCGAGCGCCGCACTGGACACCAACTCGTGCATCCGGTTGAGGATCCGCAGGAATGTGGATTTGCCGCAGCCGGACGGACCGATGAGCGCGGTGACCTGGCCGGCCGGCATCGTCAGGGAGACCCGGTCGAGCACCTTGCGGTCACCGAACCAGGCCGAGATGGAGCGGGCGTCCAGCATCGCCAGCGAGTCTGTCGCGGTGCCCACCCGCGCGGACGCCCGTTGCCTCACCTCGGTGGTGGCCGGGCCGTCGGCGGCTAAAAGGGGGGCGGCCAACTCGGCCTGCGGGATGTCCACCATGGTGTCGTCGATCGGGTGCGTCACCGTGTCCTCACAGCTTTCACGTTGTTCACATCAGGTTGGGCAGTAGGCGGGCGACCTGGTCGGCCAGAGTGAGTCCGAGCGCACCGCAGACCGGTAGGCCGACGATCCAGGCCGGCCAACGCCCGCGCCGGGCCCGGACCCAGGTCACCGTCGACACTGCGAGCAGCAGGGCCTGGCCCCAGAGCACGACGGACATCCAGGCGTTCTGGTCGGTCGCCATCGGTCGCTCGCTGGCCGGCAGTGACGCGGCGCCGAACGCGCGGCGCGCCGCGGGCTGCGCGTCCGAGGCCAGTTCGGCGTAGACGTAGAGCAGGTCCTCCGGCGCGTAGAACGGCCCGTCCGCGGTGATCATGACCAGTCGACCGGATGCCGTCTCCGACGGTGGCGGCGCCTCCTCGCCGGCCCGGCGCAGGGCGATGACGCGGTACCTGTGCTCGCCCTGCCCGGTGGTCGCGATGATCTCGTCACCCGGCGTCAGAATGTCGAGCGCGCCGAAGGGCCCGCCGTAGAGGGACTTGCGGCCCAGAATGATGCTCGTGCCCGCCTGGCCGGGCAGCACGGTGTCGCGTCGGTGCCCCGGGCCCGACTCCAGCACGTCGCCCCGGGTTCCCTCGAAGACGACGGTCCGCAGGTCGATGGCGGGGATCCGCAGCACGGCGACGGCGGTCCCGGGCGGCACCACCTTGCCGCTTTCGTCGGTCTGACCGACCGGCGCGGTGGCGTTGGCCAGTTCGTAGCGGAAGTCGGCGTACGCCGTCTGTTGAGACCGCGCGTAACGCAATTGGGAGACGACCGTGAGGTGGGCGACGAAGGCGAGCAGCGCGACGGCCAGGATGGTGAGCCCGGCCCCGGAGAGGTGAAACGCCAGGTGCGCGGGGCCCGGAGCGACCGACACCGAAGGGCTCGCCGTCACCGCGGGCAGTGGACGGCTCACCGTCGGTGGCGGCGGCGCGGCCGCCGCCGGGGTCGGCGGCGGCGCCGCAGGCGGACGATTTGTCGTCACCGTCATCGTCGTGCTTCTCCCTTGCCCTGGTTCCACCCCATTGCCACCACTAGCGCTGGTCGTCCGGCCAGATGACCGGCGCGAACCGGGGCCGCCGCCGGGTCATCACCAGCGCACCCGCACCGCCGCCGACCAGCATCAGGCCAGCCCCGAGCATGGTCACGACGTCGACGCCCGTCTTCGGCAGGCTGCCGCCGCCACTACCGCCGGTACCGCCGTCACCGTTGTCGTCGTCGCCGTCGGACGGGACGTCCTGGGCCTTGACGGTGAAGTCGAAGGTCACCGTGTGGGCCGTGCCGGCCATTTCGAGCCGATGCGCCCCGGTGGAGATGTCGCCGGCCAGCGTGAAGGTCATCTCGACCACGCCGTTCTCCGCCGGCAGGGTCTGCATCGTGGTGCCGTCGAGTTGCACCACAACCGGCTCGTCGCCGGTGAACCCTCGGGCCTCGATCCGGACGGTCTGCCCCGGCCGCAACATCGGGTTGGCGCCGAGCTTCTTGCCGTCCTCGTCGGTCACCGTCAGATCGCCGTCCGTGGCCGGTGCGGTGATCTCGTACTGAACGGTTAGGGAGGTCGAGCCGCCGAACTGGGTCGCGTCGCTCGGCGTGAAGACCGCGGTGAGCGTGCGAACGCCGACCGGCAGGGTCGTGACGGTCGTGGTCGCGGTGCCGTTCTGGACGGTGACCGCGTCGCCCACTGGGGTGCTCCCGTCGTTGAACTGCACCTTGCCCGCCGCCGCGGTCGGCTGAACGGTCGCGGTGAGCGTGACGGCCGTCCCCTGCGGCTTCGGACCGGCCGGCGACACCGCGAGCGTCGTGGTGGTCTGCGCGATTCCGTCCCCGGTGATCTCGTACGAGACAGGTGTGGACATCGCACCCTTGAAACCGTTCGGATCCGTCGGAACGAACTCAGCGGTGAAGGTGTGCGCCCCGACCTGCAGCGGCGCGCTCGCGGTGTTCACCGTCGCGGTGGCCGTGCCATCAGGACCAACCTCGACCGAGGCGCCGATGGGATCCGTGCCATTGCGGAACTGGACGTGCCCGGTGTTCGCCGGAGTCACCCTCGCGGTCAGCGTGACGGGGGTCTTCTGCGGCTGCGGGCTCGCCGGGGTCGCCTCGAGCACGATCGTGACGTCCTGCGCCCCGGGAGCAGTGATCTGATACGACGTCGTCGCCGAGATCGACGCGGCGAAGTTGCCGCTCGGAGTGAAAACCGCGTTCAGGGAATGCACGCCCACCGGCAGATCGCGGGTTTTGAACGTGGCGGTGCCGCCGGAGACGGTGACCGGGGAGCCGAGCGGCGTTTCCCCGTTTCGAAACTGGACCGAGCCGGTGGCCGCAAGCGGATCGATCGTTGCGGTCAGGGCCACCTCGCCGCCCTGCACCGACGAATTCGTCGGATTGACGGCGAGCGTGGTGGTGGTCGACGTGTTCGAGCTCACGACCTCCCAGTTCTCACCGGTGACCTTGATCGGCGTGACGAACCTATCGGGGTTCGGTCCGTTCAGCAGGCTGTAGCACTCGACCACCACCCAGTAGGTGCCGTCGGCCGGCTTCGCCCCGAGCGCGGTCTGCATCGACCGGTTCGGGTTGGCGGTCACCGGAGCCTGGTCGTATCCGCCGCCGCCGAGCGACGGGGTCAGGTTGGTGAACGGCCCCTTCGGTACGCCCGGGCCGATCCGGAGCGCGGCCTCTTCGCCGTACGACTTTGGACACGGCTTGGAGGTGATCGCGGTGTCGAACATCGGATTCGCGGTGACGGTGCCGCGGGGCTGCGAAAGGTTGACGGTGCCCAGGTCGGCCGCGTATGCGGGCGTGGCGACCAGCCCCACGAGCATGCCGCCGAGAAGTGCGGCCGCCGAGAGCGCAGCAGCGACCCGGCCACGCCGGGAGACAGACAGGGACATCGACTACTTCCTTTTCGCCATCGGCGTAGTGGTGCGACTGCTGGAACTTGTGGTTTTCGGCTGGTCGGAGGGCGGAGTCACCGTCTCCTCGGGCCACGCCACCTTGGGCAGCGCCGGAGCCACCCGACGGCGGCGTACGACGAGCAGGCTGACCAGGGAACCGGCGAGCAGGACCCCGCCGGTGACGCTGGCAGCGATGACGAGACCGGTTCCGCTCGCGGGCAGGCGGTGGGCGGTGGGGGCGGCCTCGGCCATCGGTGTCGATTCAGCTGAGTCGGTCGCGGTCGGGTCTCCGGTGGCCGTCGGCGACGCGGACGGAGCTGATGTCGTCGGCTCGTCCGGTAACCCGAGCTGCGCCGGCTGCCCCTGCCCCGACGCCCCGACTCGCCAGCTCCTGCCGGAGACGGTGATCGGCGTGACGAACCGCTCCGGGTGGCGACCCGCGGTGGAGCTGAAGCATTCGACGACGATCCACCAGACACCGTCGGCCGGGTTGCTTCCGAGCGCCGCCTGGTAGGAGCGGTTGGGTAAGAAGGTGACCTTGGCCGTGTCGTAGCCGCCGTCGGTGAGCGGCTTGGCGAGGTTGGTGAACGGTCCGTTCGGCGGGCCGACCCGCAGCAGCGCGTTCTCCCCGTAGCCGACGGGGCACGGGGTCGAGGTGGTGGCCTTGGTGAAGATCGGGTTGCTCGTGACGTCACCGCTGCGCGCCGAGATGGCGACCGTGCCGAGCGGCGCGGCCTGCGCCGGCGAGGCGGCGACCGCGGTGATGCCGCCGGCCAACGCCAGGCTCAGCCCGGCCGCCGCCCCGGCTCGTACGCGCCTGGCTGGCCATTCCCGCGTGCTCATCGCAACCTTCCTCTGGTGAGCGGCCCGGCCACGCCCGCGTCGTGGCGATCGCCGGCGTGCCTGCGGTGCCGGGCGCCCGCTGTGGGACGCCCAGCCGCCGCTTCGTGTTCTGCTGTTACGAGTTGGACTTCAGTGCGGTGGCACCGCACTTCTGGTGGAACAGGTCGGGGCCCGCCGAACGCTGCCCGAAGCCGAACAGCTGCACCACGTTGCGCTGCGTGCTGCCGACGGTCACCGTCTGGGTGCAGGCGAGTGCGCCGTCGCCGACGAACACCTGGTTGATCAGCGGGTTGGTGAGGTCAGCGGTCGGGACCACGTTGTAGACGTCCCGGTTGAGCGGGAAGTTGGCGTTGAGCACGCCGCCCGTGATCGGCTGCTGGACGCTCTGACCGGGCATGTTCATGCCGGTCAGCAGCGCCGGGCCACGCCGATCCTCGACCACCAGACCGGTGGCGGAGAGGATCGTCGCGTTGTTGCCCTGGGCGAGGAACTGCCCCGCCGCGAACGGCACGACCCAGTCGTTGTGCCCCTGCAGGACCGTGCCGTCGTGCTCCTGCGGGTTCGGGATGCCGGCAACAGTCAGGCAGGGCAGGTCACCCAGGGTGATCTCCTGCTCGGTGATCTCCATCTGCTGCAGCCAGAACTGCCGGGTGCCGGAGCCCGCCTGCGGGATCAGCGGCTGCACGGGCAGGCCGCTGATGTTCTTGTCGAAGCACTTGTAGACGCGCTGCACCCGGGCGAACGAGTTGTTGCGCGGCAGGTCGCTGTTGCTGTTGATGGCCAGCGCCACGGCGTCCACACCGAACGGGATGTAGGTGAGGCTGCCGCTGGTGCCCGGCGTGGTGCTGGAGTACGCCGACGAGCGGGCGAAGTCGACGCAGCCGACGACGTCGGAGCCGAGGTACTTACCCGGCCCACCGTGCGTGCCGCCGAGGTCCTCACCCTTGGCCGCGCGCAGGGCCTGGCGGCCCGCGCCGGACCCGTTGGGCCGGGTGAACTGGCAGTTGGTCGCCTTGGTCTTGATCTGCGCGGTGCCTCGGGCGTCCCAGGAGGCGATGACCTTGTTGCCGTTGACTCGGAGCGTCTCCGCCAGACCGTTCATCACGTCCTGGGTGGTGTCCGAGCCGGCGCCGGCAAGCGTCCGGTAGTCCGTCGCCGGCGCCGGGTCCGCCGACGCGGGGCTACCCCATACGGCGACGGCGGCGACGGCCACGCCCGCCACCATCACCTTGCCGAAGGTGTTGACCCTCATGCGATCTCCCTTTCCGAGAGAGAAGGAAATGCGGCTCATTTCACGATAAAAATGAGTTGGTGCTAACTTTCCCGGCCCGATAGCAAAGACCGAAACCTAGGTTGCGCAAACGTTGAGAGCAGTTCCTGTCGACAACACTTAGGCCAGATGAACGGCTCATTCGCGGAGGCCGGCCTCTTGCCGATCCTTTGTTCGCCGTCATGTCGGCCCGCCGGAGTTCGATCGAAGGCGTCGGGACACCATCAGCAGAACCGGTCCGGCCGTGCCGCCCAGCAGTCCGACCACGAGCAGGGCCACGACGACCCAGCGGACCTGGCCCAGTGGGCTGCCGGGAGCCAGTTGCGCGATCGGCTTGCCCACGGGAGGCGACTGCGCAGGGGCGGGGGGCACCGGGGTCGGAGGCGCGCCCTGATCCGGTACGACAGATGCCGTGTCGGTAGGAGCCGGCGGCTCGCTGGCCGCGGGCGCGGCTACCTCCGAAGACTGGCTCGGCGTCGGCGTCGGAGACGGCGTCGGTGCCTTGTAGCGCGCGAGCTTGTCCGCGACGGCCAACGTCTGCACCCGCATCGCCTGCGGCAGCGGGGCGTAGCCGTCGGGCAACTGCCCGAGCTGATGTCCCGGCTGCTGTCCATTGCCGGCCGCGTACCGCAGCAGCGACGCGTAGTCGCGCCGCGCCCCGGCTTCCGCACCGAGAGTGGCCGCCGCGTACGTGACCATGGTCAGCGGGTACGCCTTCGGAGTGGCGACCACCCGCAGCGGGTCGATCACGCGGACCCCGGGCACCTTGCTCGGCACCATCGCGTCGGCCCCGGCGAGCATGCCCGTCGTGTCGGCGCTGCGGCAGTCCGAGGCGGCGAGGTTGCCGTCGGCGCCGGTCACCGCCTTGCAGAGCTGCGCAGTGTAGAGACCGTAGCGAGCGGCCGACGCCGAGTCGGTGATGGAGAGTGCGAACCGCTGACCCACCTGCTTGGGTGGCTCCTTGCCGTACTTTCCGGGAATGCCCTGTTCACCGGGAAACTGCCAGGTGGAGGCCTGTTTGGTGTCCGCACGCAGTGTCTGGTATGCGGCTTCGCCGAGGCTCGGCGCGTACGGGAAGAGGTCGAGCGTGCACCGGCCCGGCGTCGGTTCCTGCTGCCAGTCCTCCAGATCCGTCCGATTCTCAGGTGGGATGCAGGAAGGGTCCGTACGCGGGAAGTAGTCCTGGGCAGCGGTGGTCACGAACCGGTAGTTCGGGTTGACCTCCATGCCCTTGCCGTGGGGACCACCACCGAGCCCGTCGGGCTTGCCGTTCAGCCAGTCACGCGCCGACGGGTCGGCGAGGATCCACCGCCACACCTCGCGGGCCGCCGCGAAGTTGCCGTACGGGGCGACGATGCCGTCGGGGGCGAACCCGTTGTCGATGTAACCGAAGTCCGGGTTCAGCGCCAAGAACTCCGGGTCCGTTCCGAGGCTGCGCGGGTTGCCCGCCACGTAGTTCTTCTGGTTCCCGTCCGGCACATCACGGACATACGACTGGGTGAGCAGCTTTGCGAGCAGCCGGGGAGTGAGCTTGAGGTTGCGCATCAGGGTGCGGCGTAGCGGCTCCAACTCCGGCGGCACGGTGCCGGCGAGGCGAAGGTCGATGTTGAACGCGATGACCACCGAGGAGACTGCGACCGGTGCCTGCACGACGGGCGACTGCCCCTCCTCGGGGACCACCGGATCGGAGGTGAAGGCCAGGCCCGACCCGTCGTTCGACGTGTCCAGCACCTGCCGCACCGCCTCGTCGTCGCCCGTCGTCGAATAGGCGAAGACCGGACCGTTGTTGGCGCAGAGCGCGGGCTGCCAGGCGAGCACCGCCTCGGCGATCATCTCCGTGCCGACCGTCCCCCGTTCCTCCCGGTCCAGGGGGCACCCGGAGTCCACCGGGGTGAAGTCCAACGGCACGGCCAGCCGGTCGGCGAAGATCGACGGCGTGAGAGCTCCCCGGTACGTCACGATTTCCTGGTGCGTCCCGTCGACCTCTCGCTCGCCGCGGGGGACGATGACCAGCCAGCACCGGCGGGGAGCGCTGCTGGCGCCGCCCGTGCGGGCACCACAGCCCAGGTGCGGGTCGCGGACGGCGTTACGAACCTCGAAGACCGCCCGACCGGTCCCGTCGCCGGTCGTCACGCCAACAGGAATCTCGTTGGTGCTGTAGAGGTCGAAGTAGTTCGAGAGCACCTCGGCCGGCTTCAACGGATGCTCCGGCGGCAGGCCTTCGGCGGGAAACGGATCCTCCGGGCTGCCATCCGGAGTTCGAGAGCCGTCCAGAGCGGACCGGAACGGGATGAGCTTCGCACCCGTCCGGAGCCGTCCCGCTTCCAACGGGTCCACCGGCACCGGGGAACGCTGCTCGGGAGGGTTGACCTCGGTCTTGTCACCGTTCTTCTTGTACCGACCGACGCCCCACTCGCAGGTTTCCCGAAAGTCCGGCGCGTCGGGATCCGGTCCCCAACACTGCATGAGCTGCAGATAATCCGCGTTGGGATCGCCGCTGAGGAACTTGGTCTTGGGGGCGCCGGTCCAGGTCACGGTGACCGACTGGTTGGTGAGGTTCTTCGTCTGGGAGACGGTGACCTTGAGGTCGCTCCAGTCGTCGCCCAGGTGGCCCTTGCTTCCGGTGACCGTGACCGCGGAGTCGGTCACCTCGTCGACCGCGCTCGCCGGGGCGTACGGAGGGACGACGGTCAGCAGTGCGGCCGCCCCGACGAGAACCGCTGCCGCGGCCACGGTCCGCCGTCGGCCGTCGCTTCCCGCCCGGCTCACGACCCGCTCCACGAGTTGCGGCCACGGCGCTGCAGCGACCGGGCGAGCAGCGGCGGTCCGATCATCAGGCCGACGAACAGCACCCCGGCGAGCAGCATCAAGGTGTGCGAGAGGTGCCACCCACCCTCGGCGTCGAGGGCAACCGGGACGCCGGCGATGAACTCTCCACCTGTGCCTGGGTCGGAGCCACCGCCAACCTGGTCGCCCGTGAGCGGGTCGACGGCCCCGGCACTCGGCGCGGCACTCGGGCCGGCGCTGGCGTTCGGGCCGGCCGTGGCGTTCGGGCCGGCCGTGGCGTTCGGCCCGGCCGTGGCGTTCGGCCCGCCTGACCCACCGGGGTTGTTCCCGCCGGTCGAGCCCCCGTTGTTGTTCGACGGGGTGTCCTGCGGCGCACCGCCGGTGCCGGTGGTGCACTGGGCGGGGCCGCCCTTGCGATCACACTCCGGCGGGTACGGCGCGTTCTTGGCCAGCGTGTTCGTGCCGTCGCTGGAAAAGGTGGGATTCTTGCAGTTCGCTATTTTGTTGTCTTCTTTTTTCATGTTGGGGATTCGCTCGACCTGCTCGAGGCCGGCCTCGACCAGGTTCTTCGGCAGCGGCGAGTAGCCGAGCGACTTGGCCTGGTTCTGCCCCTCGCAGAGCAGGTAGTAGCCGAACTTCCCGAGCGTGTATCCCTTGTCGGGTTGTTTCAGCCCGTATTCCTCCGCCACCGGCACGATCAGGTACGAGTACGAGGACAGGGGATACGCCCGCTTGTCCGGGTTGCGGTAGACGTTGTCGAGCTTCTGGGTCAGGTAGACCGCCGGGTCGTTCTTGTTCCTGTCGATCTCCGCTTTGGTCAGCGCCACGGCGACGTTCTCTGCCGTCGGAGGAACGTAGTAGCCGGCCGCGTTGAGCAACTTGACCACCGGGAAGCCGGCCTTCTCCGGGTACGAGTACTCGACGTAGGTGATCGCGCCCTCGCCCTGTGGCTGGCGTACGAAGCCGGAGACGTTCTCCGAGCCGGACTTGGCGACGAACCCTTCGCTGGGCTTGTACGGGTAGTACGACGTGAGCCCACACGGGGTGCGCTTGCCGTTGCGGGCGCAGTAGGCGTTCCAGATGTCCGGATACTGCTTGCTCAGCCAGAGCGTGAACTGCGCCGTGGTGCCCGAGCCGTCGGAGCGGACCACGGGAACGATTCGCCGCGCGGGCAGGGTCAGCGACGGGTTGTCCGCCTTGATCGCCGGGTCGTTCCAGTACTTGATGACGCCGGTGAAGACCTTCGCGACGTTCTCGCCGGAGAGCCGCAGGTTGGTGACCCGCTTCCCGCCGATGTTGAGGTTGTACATGAACGACGTCCCGCCGGCCACGATCGGCATGTAGGCGAACTTGCGCGTGGGCGGCTGGTCGGCCGCCCGGCCGAAGTTTGAGTCGTACAGCCCGTACGGGATCTCCGAGACGCCGAAGTCGACGGTGCCGTTGGCGAACTGGGTCCGTCCGTCGGTGGAGCCGGTGGCGGCATAGTTGATGGTCATGCCGTTCTTCTTGACGTTGGCCGCCCACTGGCGCAGGGCGTTCGCGCTCCAGGTGGAGCCGGCGCCGCTGACCGGGACGTACGTGTCGGCGCTGGCGGCCGTGGCCGGCAGCACGACGACGGCTCCAGCGGTCGCCAGCGCGACCACGGCGGACGCAAGTCGACGTAGCCCGCTCGGGCCACCCGACAACAATTTCCTAAACATGGCGTTCCTCACTGTCGCCCCCGGGTACGGGTGCTGAGTCGGGTACGACGGCGCGCGAGCGGCTGCGTTCGGCGAACCGCCGCGCGTCCCGGTAGGAGGCGACCATCCGTCGCCGGAGTTGACGCTTGCTGAGATTGCCGGGACCGCGACCGCCGAGCACCCGCGCCAGGACGAAGAGCAGCAGGACGAGCAGCATCAACGCCGCTCCGGCGCCGAACCCACGAGCCACCATCGACGGTTCTGGCGACTTCACCGAGTCGAAGGTGAACAGCGGCAGGGAGACCTGCGGCCCGCTGAACGGATTGAGGTTGACGCTGGTCGCGAAACCGGCGGTGAGCAGCACCGGGGACGTCTCCCCGATGCCGCGGGCGGTACCGAGGATCACCGCAGTGGCCAGGCCGGAGCGGGCCGTCGGCAGGACTACCCGCCACACCGTGCGCCAGTGCGACGCGCCGAGCGCGTAGGAGGCCTCCCGCAGGTGCCCGGGGACGAGGCGCAGCACCACGTCGGCCGCGCGCACGATGATCGGCAGGGTCATGATGCTCAGCGCGAGCGACGCGGCGAAGCCGGACTTGCCCGGCGCGAGCCACTGCCATCGCTCCGGAAGGTGCGCCTCGGCCCAGTGGCCCCAGATGAGAATGAAGGAGAGGTAGACGAAGAGTCCGGCGACGATCGACGGCAGCGCGGTCATCGCCTCGACGATGGTCCGGACGAACCGGCTGAACGTCCCGGGAAACTCGCTGAGGAAGACCGCGCAGATGATCCCGGCGGGGATGGTGATGGCCAGGCAGATCGCTATCTGTTCCAGGGTGCCGATCGCTGCGTGCACGATCCCGCCCACCGTGAGCGGGTCCAGTGGCCCGGCGAAGGACATGTCCTGGGTGACGAAGTTCACGTGCTTCAGCGACTCCCAGCCCCGGACCAGCACGTAGCCGACGACGAGGATCAGCGCGGCGAGCAGCACGAAGCCGAGGCTTGGCACGATCACCGAGGCCACCTTGGCACGCACCGCCGGGCCGGGATTCTCGTACGCGACGAGCACCGTGTAGAAGACCAGGAAGCTCAGATAGCCGACGACGACGAGCCCGAGGGCACCGCTGAGCGGCGCGAGCTGGTAGAAGAGCAGCGCCGTGAATCCCACCGCCGCGGCCGCGGCGGCGAGGACGGGAAAGGCCTCGCCCTCGCCGGTGCCGCCGATCGTCCGCGGTCGCGCGGGTACGTCCGAATCGGCGGGCGGAGCGGGGATCGTGGTGGTCGGACGCGGCACCGCCTCGTCGTCGGGTGCCGCGGTCTCGACGGGTGTCAGTCCGGCCATCGGGTCAGGCCTCACTCTCGGCACCGGATCGACTTCTGGCGATGATCGCCGATGCGATGAAGTTGACGACCAGCGTCATGAGGAACAGCGCGAGACCGGCCGCCATCAGCGCGGAGAGACCGAAGTCGCTGGACTCGCTGTAGCGCTGGGCGATGAGGGCCGAGACGGAGATCGCGCCGTTCTGGAGAACCCGCCAGTTGATCTCGAAGATCGGAGTGATGATCATGTAGACGGCGATCGTCTCCCCGAGGGCTCGGCCCAGGCCGAGCATCGTGCCGCCGATCATGCCGCCGCGCCCGAAGGGCAGCACCACGGTCCGGATCATGCCCCACTTGGTGGCGCCCAGGGCGTACGCGCCCTCGCGCTCCCCGACCGGCGCCTGGGAGAAGACCTCGCGCATCACCGAGCACATGATCGGCGTGACCATCATCGCCACGACCAATCCGGCGATGAAGGTCGACGAGCTGTAGACCGACATCGTGGCGAGCGGGTCGCGTGGGTCGACCGGCTGTCCACCTTCGACGACTCGAAAGATGGGGATCCAGCCGAGCCAGGTGGAGAGCCACTTGGACAGGTAGATGACCTTGCCCGAGAGCAGGTACGCGCCGAAGAGCCCGTACACCACGCTCGGGACGGCGGCCATCAGGTCCACCAACGAGACGAGCGTGCGCTGCAACCGGCGCGGGGCGTACTCGGAGATGTAAAGCGCGGTCCCGGTGGCGAGCGGCACCGCGAAGGCCACCGCGACGACGGCGATCAGCACCGTCCCGACGAGCAGTGCCGCCACCCCGAAGTTGTTGGAGTCCGGATCCCACGCCTCGGTCGTGAAGAACGACCAGCCGGCGACCTGAAGCGCCGCCCAACCGCGAACGAGCAGGAAGCCGCCGACCAGCAACATGATGACCAGCACGGCGGCGCCACCGGCCCGCGCGACCAGCCGAAAGGCGTGGTCGGAGGGACCGATCCGAGCCGATATCCGGCGCGGCGCGTCGGCGGATTCCCCGGCCGGAACGCCGGGAATCGTCGTGGTGAGCATCAGCGGCCCACCACGGGATGAATGGTGACCGGCACGAGACCGTGCCTTACCGTGCTGCACACCTGGAACGCCACCTTTCCTGGGCCGGCTCGACCGGTGCCGCAGCCCGGTTCGTCGCACGGCTCACGCTCGGCGGGAACGGTGACGTGGCGGACAGGCGAACCCTTACGCCAGACATGTGACCGGTGAATTCCGGATGTCCGCCCGCCCGGTGGAGCCACCGACTCATTCCGACTGCGCAATTCGCGGCGCCGTGTCCAATTCGGCACGTCCAGGCGGGTGCTACTCGGCCTGCCGATATGCATTGCCGGCCGCGGGTGGTCACTGCTCGTCCGGCAGTTGGAGCTGAGTCCGGTACGCCGGGCCGAGCGACGATTGCGCCAGGGTGGTGGCCACCGGGCGAGCTGAGCGGACCACGGTGAGATCGTCCGTTTCCGCCGGCCGTTGGCGTCCCCGCCGGGCAACTCGGACGCCGACGACGATCTCCGCCTGCGGCACCGCCTCCATGAACCGTTCCAGGTTGTACGTGCACTCCCGGGCCCGGAAGTAGGAACGGCTGGAGACGGCGACGGCTTGGCCGTCGAGTTTCAGCCGCCAGATCCGTTGGCCGGTTCTTTCGACCAGGCTTTCCAGCAAAACAACGCGATCCAGGTTCTGTCGCAGATCGAGGACCGCCTGGTGACTGTCGGCGTAGACGCCGTGATAGGAGGCGCTTCGGCCGAGTTGCCGATTATTCGGCGATACGAGCATCCAGAGGATGGATTCCCTCTCGGATGCGCCCTGCGCCTGGGTCACCGGCGCGGCAAGGAACACGAAGCGTGGACGCTGCACCTTGATCCCTCCCCCTGTCCAGGCACGAAACCGCGCCCGGACCTGGCCCACGATTGGCTGGTGGGGACAGGCTCAGCAGGGACGATGACTCAGTCAGCAGCCAGTCGCTTACGCCGGACATCCGAAAGGTGAAACAGCAGATTCATTCCCATCCACCGTTCGGATACAAAACGCTTCCAACGGGGGGAGTGGGCGGCGATTGGTAGGCGTTTGTGGCCGTATATCGCGCTAAAGGTCAGCGCGGACGAGGAGCCGGGCACTCGTTTCCGACCACCGATGTCTTGGGTCCGCCGTACACCGGCCTCTGGACACAGAGGGTAGCGACGGACCCCTGCCCGTCGGACGTGTGCTCAGGCGGCGGTCAGGCCCAGACCTGCTGCGGCTCGGACCGGCGCTCGGCCAGCGACGGGGCCGCGTCGTACTCACGGACGACCTCGTAGCGGGTGTTCCGCTCGACCGGACGGAAGCCGGCGTCCCAGATGAGGTGCAGCAGGTCGTCGCGGTGCATCGTGTTCGGCGTGCCGTACGAATCGGCGTCGTGGGTGATCTTGTATTCCACGACGGAGCCGTCCAGGTCGTCCACACCGAAGTTCAACGACAGTTGGGCCACCGAGAGACCGTGCATCACCCAGAAGCACTTGACGTGCGGGACGTTGTCGAAGAGCAGCCGGGAGACGGCGAAAGTCTTCAGCGACTCGGCCGGCGAGGCCATCGTGGTCCGGGCCTGGATCCGGTTACGGATCTTGCCGTCCGCCGAGTCGACGAAGTCGTGCTGGTAGCGCAGCGGGATGAAGACCTGAAAGCCGCCCGTCTCGTCCTGCAGCTCACGCAGCCGCAGCACGTGGTCGACCCGGTGCCGGGGCTCTTCGATGTGGCCGTAGAGCATGGTCGACGGGGTCTTCATGCCCTTCGAGTGGGCCAGCCGGTGGATTCGCGACCAGTCCTCCCAGTGGCAGGCGTGGTCGACGATGTGCTGCCGGACCTCCCAGTCGAAGATCTCCGCGCCGCCGCCGGTCAGCGACTCCAGCCCGGCGTCCATCAGCTCGTCGAGGATCTCGTCGGCACTCAGGCCGCTGATCTTCTCGAACCACTGCACCTCAGTCGCGGTGAAGCACTTGAGGCTCACGTTGGGCAGCGCGGCCTTCAGCTCGCGCAGCACCTTCGGGTAGTAGCGCCAGGGCAGGGTGGGGTGCAGGCCGTTGACGACGTGCAGCTCGGTGAGCTGCTCGTCCTCCATCTCCTTGGCCTTGCGGACCGCCTCGTCGATGCGCATCGTGTAGGCGTCTTTCTCGCCCGGCTTGCGCTGGAACGAGCAGTATGCGCACGACGCGGAGCAGACGTTGGTCAGGTTGAGGTGCCGGTTGACGTTGAACATCACCCGCTCACCATTCATCTCGGTGCGCTTGTGGTGGGCCAGCCGCCCCAGCCAGGCGAGGTCGTCGCACTCGTAGAGCGCGATCCCGTCCTCGCGGGTAAGCCGCTCCCCCGCGTAGACCTTCGCTTCGAGCTCACGCTTGAGTCCGGCGTCCATCGAAAGCCCCGTCCCTTCCGCCTGCGATCCCGGTCGAGCGTACGTCGGCCCTCCGACGAACCAGCGACCCGGTCGACCGCAGCGGCAGAATTCACCGGACGCCCGTTCGACCGTCACCGTCCGCGCATCGACATTACTGGGCCGGTGAGGTAAGACAGGGTGGGGCGGAACACGGACAACGGGACCGTCCCTGCTCAACGCGCCCACCCGGCGCGGGGAACAGCAGAGCGGACGGGGAGTGGAAT
Organism: Micromonospora sp. NPDC006766; assembly: GCF_040636055.1. Lineage (NCBI taxonomy): Bacteria > Bacillati > Actinomycetota > Actinomycetes > Micromonosporales > Micromonosporaceae > Micromonospora > Micromonospora sp. NPDC006766. Next base: position 467,135 of record NZ_JBEYIX010000001.1, read on the forward strand.
GGCCGACAACAGGCAGGGCCGGCGACAACGACGTAACCCACCGCTGATCTCTCCGGTGCTACGCCCGAGGCTCTGGTCCGCCCTGCTCGGCGCGGTGGTGGCGGCGACGCTCGCCACCCCGGCCTGGGCCGACCCGCTGCCCGACACGATCCCGAACACCGGCTCCCGGCCCACCTACAGCAGCCCGCTGCAGCTGCCCGGCACGGCTCCCGCCCTGCCCGGTCAGACCCCGACCGCCACCGACGCGGCCGCCGGGCCGCTGATCGCGCAGATCAACCAGGTCGACGCCCTGGTCGCGCAACTCGGTGACCAGCTGATCCAGATCAAGGAAGAGCGGGACGCGGCGGAGGCCGACCTCACGCTCAAGGAGGCCACGCTCACGGAGGCCACGGAGGCGCTCGACCGGGCCCAGGAGAATGCCAGCACCGCCGCCGCCGACGCGGTCAAGGCCGCCGCCGCGCTCCCGCCCGGGCAGATCGGCGCCGACCTGCGCAACCTCAGCACCCTCCAGCGAGCCACCCGCGGCGACAAGGCCGAGGGAGCCACCACCGCGGTCGACGGCGAGGTCGCCCGGGCCACCGCCGCCGAGAAGATCGCCCGCGAGGCGCGCGACGCGGTGGCGCTGCGCGCCGAAGAGAAGGCCAAGGAGTACGACCGCATCGCGGCGGAGCTGCACGAGCAGGAAGACAAGCTCGTCAAGCTGCGCAAGGACAACGCCGCGCTGCTGCTCGAGATCGAGAAGCGCCAGGACGCCACCGAGCAGCAGACCGGTAGCTCCCACGTCATCAACCAGAATGTCAACGGGCTGGTCGCCGACCCGCGGGCGCTGGATGCCGTGCGATACGCCCTCGCCCACCTCGGCGCCCCATACCTGTGGGGCGCGGAGGGGCCGGATCGCTTCGACTGCTCCGGCCTGGTCCTCGCCTCGTACCGTTCGGCCGGCTACCGTGGCCTGCCCCGGGTCGCCCACGACCAGTACTACGCCACCCGTTCCCGCACCGTGGACCCGGACGCACTACTCCCGGGTGACCTGCTCTTCTTCGCCTCGGGAAGCAGTTGGACGAGCATCCATCACGTCACCATGTACATCGGCGACGGCAAGATGGTCGAGGCGCCGCGGAGCGGCGACGTCGTCAAGATTTCGGTGGTCCGCTGGTCCCAGCTTTACGCCGCCACCCGGGTGATCGGCGCGGTCCCCGCCCCGGCCACCCCGACGCCGACCCCGACCGGCACGACTCCGACGCCGAAGCCGACCCCCACGCCACTCCCCACCCAGCCGGCCACCCCGAAGCCGACCCCGACCCCCACGCCGGCACCCACCACGTCAAGCCCGAGCCCCAACCCGTCAACCTCGCCGAGCGGCTCGCCCACGGGATCGCCGACGACCCGCCCGTCCGGCTCGCCGAGCCCCACGTCGACTCCCTCCTCGAACGACTCGACGAGCCCCGAGCCGGGGGTGACCGCGAGCGCCGTCGAGCCGTCCAACAGCGTGGCGGGCGCCACCTCGTCCACTCCGAGCGTCGGTAGCTGACCCAGCCGCCCACTCCGGCTGTGTTCCCGGGCCGGAATGTGGCACGGTGAGACCCAGGCACTCTTGGCCGACGCCACGGTCCGGAGGCGAGCGCGGGCGCGGAGGGGCAAGTATGGGCGAGCAAGAGGTTCCGGCGGAGTCGGTCCACCCCGGATCCACGCCCGCATCCACCGGGCCGGGGGCCGGACCGGCCCTCGGTGAGCGCCCGGACGAGGTCGCCCCGGCTGCGACCGCCCGGGCACGGGTCAGCGTCGCCGGTGGCGCCGTACCCCCGCCGGCCGACGGGGTGCCGGGTTCACCGGCCGCCGCCACCACCTATCGGGCCGGTGCTCCGGCCCAGCCGACCTCCACGCCGCCGCCGGCCCCCACGCCGCAGCCGACGCCGCCGGCCCCGACGCCGCAGCCGATCCCGGCGCAGCGATCCGCCGAGGCGGGGCAGGCCCGGGCCAGCGCCGCTGTGCCCGGCCTGAGCCGGATATCGCCGGGCGAGATCGGCGCCGCGGCCGTGGCGCAGGCCGGCACCGCCAAGGTCTACCGCGCGGGCCCGGTCAACCCTGAACCGCCCGAACCGGCGCAGCCGCCGACACCGCCCATGCCGGAACCCGAGCCGGCGCCCACGCCCGTACCGGGTCCCACCCCGCCGTCGCCGGCACCGCCCGTGCCGGAGCCGGAGCCGCCGTTCCGGCCGACACCGCCGCTACCCGCGCCGCCGCCGCCCGCTCCGATCCCGTCGCCGCCGGAGCCGCCGCCACCCGGTCCGGTTCCGCCGCTGCCCGGGCCGCCGGGGCCATCGCCCGTTCCGCCGGTGCCACCGCCCGCTCCGCCGGTGCCCGCGCCGCCGCCGCCGCCCGGCCCGATGCCGGCGCCGCCGTTCCCGCCACCGCCCGCCACGGCCAGCCCAACGGGCGCAAACCTGACCGGCCCGGTGCCGGCCCTTTCGGCGGGCCAGCCCGTCGCCACGCCTTCGACCAGGTCGACGGCCCGGGCCAGCGTGCCAGTGGCCGCGCCGTCGGAGTCACCCGTGCCCACACCCGCGCCGACCTGGGCGCCGGCACCCCCGCCGATTCCCGCCCCGCCGGTGCCGGCTTCGCCGACGCTGGTGGTGCCGGCACCCGCGCTGCCCACCTGGCCGCCGTCAACCAACCCGACCGAACAGCGATACGACACCGCACGCCACGGCACGACGGCATACTCGGCCAGCCGGTCCCCGACGCCCCCGGAGCCGGCGTACCAGCGCCGTCCCGACCCCGCCGGTACGAGCCACGGGCGCACCGACGGGCCCGGCTTCGCCACGGTCTCGTTCCCGCAGGGCAACCCGCTGGAGAATTCCGGCTCCCTGACCGGGCACATCCTGGCTCAGGGCTGGGCGGAGGACACCCCGACCACCCGGTCCAACACCACCAAGGTCGTGATCGTGCTGGCCGCCTCGCTGGGCCTGCTGATCGCGATCAGCCTGCTGGTGGTGTTCCTGGCGAACGACGCGATGGGCGGGCTGACGGCAACACGCTGAGCAGTTGACGAGGTGAGCCCGCCCACTACGGCATCGCGGTGCGGTGGCAACCGCGCCGCGCCGCCGTACAATTGCAGAGATCATTGACCTGGCGCGCGGGCCGCGCGCCCATGGGCGATCTTGCGGGCGATTCGGCGGCGTTCAGCGCTGCGGCGGGCCATCGCGAAGATGCGCCCCGCTCGAAAGGCATTTCTTGACCATTTCCGCTGCCCCCGGCACGTCCCCGTCCGTCGACCCGACCCCGACACCGGAGCTTTCGACCACCGAGGCTCCCAACTTCGGGGCGCTGGGCCTGCCCCGGCGACTGGTCGACGCGCTCGCCCGACAGGGCATCACCACCCCGTTCGAGATCCAGCGGGCCACCCTGCCAGACGCCCTCGCCGGCCGCGACGTCCTGGGCCGGGGCCAAACCGGTTCGGGCAAGACGCTGGCCTTCGGCCTGCCGGTGATCGCCCGGCTCGCCGACCGCAACCGGGCCCGCCCGATGCACCCGCGCGCCCTGATTCTGGTTCCCACCCGCGAGCTGGCCATGCAGGTCAACGACGCCCTGATGCCGCTCGGCAAGGCCGTCGGCATCTTCCTCAAGACCGCCGTCGGCGGCGTTCCGTACGACCGGCAGATCGATGCGCTGCGCCGGGGCGTGGAGATCGTCGTCGCCACCCCGGGGCGGCTCGGCGACCTGATCGAGCGCGGCGTGTGCAAGCTGAACGACGTCGAGATCACCGTGCTCGACGAGGCCGACCAGATGGCCGACATGGGCTTCCTGCCCGAGGTCACCCAACTGCTGGCGAAGACGCCGGCCGATGCCCAGCGGCTGCTCTTCTCGGCCACCCTGGACAACGACGTGGACAGCCTGGTCAGCCGGTTCATGACCGACCCAATCACCCACTCCACCGCGCCGCCGACGGCCGCCGTGTCCACGATGGATCACCACCTGCTGCTGATCCCGCCGCACGACAAGTTCGCCGTCGCCGCGTCCATCGCGGCCCGCCACGGGCGCACCATGCTCTTCGCGCGTACCCAGCTCGGCGTCGACCGACTGGTCGAACAGCTTGCCGCAGTGGGCGTACGCGCGGGCGGTCTGCACGGCGGCAAGACCCAGCGGATGCGTACCCGGACCCTGGCCGAGTTCCGCGAGGGACGGACGAACGTGCTGGTCGCCACCGACGTGGCGGCCCGGGGCATTCACGTTGACGGGGTGTCGCTGGTGCTGCACATCGACCCGCCGAAGGACCCGAAGGACTACCTGCACCGGGCGGGGCGTACCGCCCGGGCGGGTGAGTCGGGCGCGGTGGCGACTCTGGTGCTGCCGAAGCAGCGCCGGACGACCCTCGCCATGCTGGAGAAGGCAGGCGTCGAACCGGCCGAGACTCGCGTTCGGGCAGGCGACCCGGCGCTGGCGGAGCTGACCGGTGCCCGCGAGCCCAGTGGTGTGCCGGTCCGGGACGAGCCCGAGCCGCGCCGCGACCGCTCCTCCGGACCGCGCCGCTTCGACAATCGGGAGCGCGGATCGTTCAGCCGCGGCGGCCGCGGCGAACGCCGGTACGAGGACCGACCGACCGGTGGCCGAAGCTACGCCGAACGCGGCGAACGCCGATACGAGGACCGACCGACCGGTGGCCGGAGCTTCGGTGACCAGGACAGCCGGGGTGACCGGCGCTTCGGTGACCGGGGCGGCGACCTTCGGCCCACGGATCGCCGAGGCGGGTTCCGTGCGGAGGGGCGGGGCCGGGACGACCGCCCGCGCGACGACCGGCGCAGCTTCGGCAGCCGCCCGGCGGCCCGTACCCACTGATCACTGCCCATTGCCGCCCGGAGGGCGGCGGAGCACACCCGACGGACGCCGTCGTCGAGCCACTCGGCGGCGGCGTTTCCGCATCCCGTGCCGGTGTCCGCCGGGTCGCGTAACGTCCGCTTCATGCCGACCATGCCGAAGTCGCTCTTCTGGTCCAGGACCGACACCGCCGGGTCCGAACAGGTCGTGTTCGACGATCGTCGGGGCCTCCTCGCACGGGGCGTGGTGCTGGCCATCGATCCCCTCCCGCACACCTGCCGGTATCAGCTGACGGTCGGTGCGGACTGGTCCACCAGCCGGTTCGAGGTCGAGGTCGAGGGGGCGGGCTGGGTTCGGAGCGTACGCCTGGAACGCGCCGGGGACGGATGGCGGGTGCGCACCGGCGAGGAGGGCGACCTGGACGCGGCGCTGCGGGCGGCCGGGCACCCACCGGCCGGGCTGCCGGGCACCGACGAACCGGACCGGCTGGCCGCCGCGCTCGACGTTGACCTGAGCGGATCCCCGCTGTTCAACACCCTTCCGGTACGCCGGATCGGGCTGGGCCGGATTCCGGCGGACCATGCCCGGCAGGTCAGCGTGGCCTGGGTACGACTGCCCAGCCTGTCCGTGCTCCCGGCCGATCAGGTCTACACCTCGCTCGGGCCGGGCCGGGTCCGCTTCGCCAGCGGCACCTTCACCGCCGACCTGGACATCGACCCGAACGGTTTCGTGGTGCGCTACCCCGGCCTGGCCGAGCGGATCGACCCGCGCTGACTTCGCGCGATGACGCGGGCCGGCGCGCCCTCACCTTCGGTCGTGAGAAGGGTTCCCTTCTATACCGGAGGCGTTAACAGGGGGCCCCTCCTTTCATCCGGGCCAGGCGCCGGTGGCGAGGAAGCGGTCGATGGTGGCGAGGTGGGGGGCGAGGTCGAGGCCCTGGGCGGCCACCCACTCGTCGGCGTAGTACGTGTCCGCGTAACGGTCCCCGGCGTCGCAGATCAGCGTGACCACCGACCCTGTCCGCCCGGCGGCGAGCAGTTCCGCGATCAGCCCGAACGCCCCCCACAGGTTGGTGCCGGTGGAGCCGCCCACCCGGCGGCCCAGCACCGCCGAACCGGCCCGCATGGCGGCGAGCGACGCGGCGTCCGGCACGTGGACCATCCGGTCCACCACCGACGGGAGGAAGGACGCCTCCACGCAGGGCCGGCCGATTCCCTCGATCCGCGAGCCCCGGTCGGTCCGCACCGACCAGTCGCCGGCCTGCCAGGCCGGGAAGAAGGCGGAGTTGTCCGGGTCGACCACGCAGAGCTTGGTGGGCAGCCTGCGGTAGCGGGCGTACCGGCCGATGGTGGCGCTGGTGCCGCCGGTTCCGGCGCCCACCACGATCCACGCCGGCACCGGGTGCCGCTCCAACGCGAGCTGCGCGTAGATCGACTCGGCGATGTTGTTGTTACCCCGCCAGTCGGTGGCCCGCTCGGCGTAGGTGAACTGGTCCATGTAGTGCCCGCCGGTATCCTCGGCGAGCCAGCGGGCCTCGACCACCACCTTGGCCGGATCGTCGACCAGATGGCAGCGACCGCCCTGGAACTCGATCTGCGCGATCTTCTCGGGCGAGGTGGCGGCGGGCATCACGGCGATGAACGGCAGCCCCAGCATCCGGGCGAAGTACGCCTCGGAGACGGCGGTCGAGCCGGACGAGGCCTCGATGATCGTGCTCTCCGGTCCGATCCAGCCGTTGCAGAGGCCGTACAGGAAGAGCGAGCGGGCCAGCCGGTGCTTGAGCGAACCGGTGGGGTGCACCGACTCGTCCTTCAGGTAGAGGTCGATGCCCCATTCCCGGGGGAGGGGAAAGGGCAGCAGATGGGTGTCCGCGGAGCGGTTGGCGTCCGCCTCGACCGTGGCGATCGCCTCGGTCACCCAGGCCCGGCTGGCCTCGTCACAACGGTCGAGTTGAGTCACGCCGGCAACGTTACAAGCGAAGTCAGCTCGCGTCCGCGCCCGGCCGCCGGGTCAGGCGCCGGGCGGATCGAGCGGCTGGGGGCGGTTCTCCCACTTGGTCGACAGGGCGATGCCGGTACGGGTGGAAGCCACCCCGGGCGTCCGGTTCAGCCGGACGATCAGCCGCTCCAACTCGGCGATGGTGCCGACCCGGGCCTTGAGCAGGAAGGATTCGACCCCTGCCATGAAGTAGCAGGACTCGATCTCGGGCATCTGCCGGAACGCCTCGAGCACACCGTCGGTGTCGGCGGTGGAGTCTTCCATGATGCCGATCAGCGCGGTGACCCTGAGCCCGATCGACTCCGGCTCCACCTCGGCTCGGTACGCCCGGATAACCCCGCTCGACTCCAGCTTCCCGACCCGCTCGTGCACCGCCGGGGCGGAGAGGCCAACCTGGCGGGCGAGTTCGGCGTACGACAGGCGAGCGTTGCCACGCAGCAGCTCCACGAGGCTGAGGTCGATCGCATCCACGGAGTGTGACCCTATCGGTTCGGCGGTGACGGCCGACGCTTGGCACCAATTGAACATGACGTCGGGTATGGGCGCCCAAACTCACGGTCAAGGGAGTTCCAACCCGCTACCATTTACTAACTTCTCAGTGTGTGCGTTTTTCGCGTTTGGCGGACAGGCCAGGTCGCCGGTGCTGTAATTGCCATACGTCCCTCATGACGGCTCTGGGCTCGCACCGGCCGGGGCAGTGTGTTCAGCCGGGGGCTTCGTCGACGCGAGGAGGGGGCTGTGGACACTGGAGATCGCCTGCTGACACCGGGCGAGGTCGCCGCGCTGTTTCGGGTTGACCCGAAAACCGTGACGAGATGGGCAGCGGCCGGCCGGATAGGCAGCATCCGGACTCCAGGCGGGCATCGCCGGTTTCGGGAATCCGAGGTGCGGGCCCTGCTGGAAGGGGAGGGCATGCTGGACGAGGCGGAGAACATGGGCAAGCCACGTAACATGGGCCCGGCCGCATCGACCGGCCCCGGACCGGCAAACGCCGGAATGTATTGACCTGATCGGCACGCGGGCCGGCCGTCAGGTGCGGTCCGCGTCCCGGCGGGCCGCCGCCAACTCCCCGGACCACCGTCGAAAAAGCGTGTGCGGCACACCGAGCGTGTCCAGCACCTTGCCGGCCACGAAGTCGACCAATTGCTCCGCGGAGGCCGTAGCGCCAGCACCGTAGAAGCCGGGACTGGCCGGCAGCACGACGGCGCCGGCGTCGTGCAACGCGAGGAGATGCTCCAGGTGACTACGAGTAACCGGGGTCTCCCGCGGCACCACCACCACCGGCCGCCGCTCCTTGAGGTTCACCTCGGCGGCCCGCTGCAACAGATCCTTCGACAGCCCGATCGCGATGCCGGCGCAGGCCGCCGTGCTGGCCGGGACCACCGCCATCCCGCGTACCCGGTAGGAGCCGCTGCTCGGCCCGGCGGCCAGGTCGCCGGCGGGCCAGAAGCGCACGTCGGCGTCGGCGAGGTCGCGCCCCAGCCAGGCGGCCAGGTCGTCGGCCCAGTGCGCGTCCCGGAAGGGGCGCCCGGTCTCGTCGAGGATGGTCAATCGGGCGGCTCGGGAGACGATCAGGTCCACCGCCTCGCCGGCGTCGAGCAGGCCTCGAACGACCGCGGCCGGGTACGGCGTGCCGGAGGCCCCGGAGACGCCCACCACCCATGGTTCGCGCATACCGCCAGCGTGCCTGGTCGCCCGGAGAGCCGAACAGGCACCCCGCCTTCGAGGAAGGAGGGGCCCTTGTTAACGCCTCCGGTAGAGCAGGGGCCCTTTATTAACACCCCCTCAGGCGGCACTCAGGGCCGCAGGCCGAGGCGGACCACCAGGTCAAGCAGGGCGAAGACGAACAGCGCGATGCCGACGAAGCCGTTGGCGGTGAAGAAGGCCCGGTTGACCTTGCTCAGATCGGTCGGGCTGACCACCAGGTGCTGGTAGCCGAAGGCGAGCGCGGTCAGCGCCAGCCCGATCCACCACAGCCAGCCGAAGCCGACCAGCGCGCCGAACCAGAGGAACAGCGCGAAGGTCACCACGTGCGCCACGGTGGAGGCGTGCAGCGCGAAGCGCAGCCCGTAACGCGCCGGCACGCTGCGCACCCCGATCTTCCGGTCGATGTCGGCGTCCTGGCAGGCGTAGATCAGGTCGAAACCGCCGATCCACAGGCCCACGGCGGCGCCGAGCAGCCAGGCCGGCCCGGACCCGGCGAGAGTGCCGGTGACCGCCAGCCAGGCGCCGACCGGCCCGACCGCCTGGGCGATCGCCAGGATGGCGTGCGGCCAGTTGGTGAACCGCTTGCCGTAGGGGTAAACGACCATGGGCACCACCGCGAGCGGCGCGAGGGCCAGGCAGAGCGGGTTGAGCAGGGCAGCGGCGGCCAGGAAGACCACCAGCGCGACCGCCGCGCCGGTCCAGGCCGTCCGCAGGGTCACCGCCCCGGTGACCAGCTCCCGCTTGGCGGTACGCGGGTTCCGCGCGTCGATCCGCCGGTCGAGGATCCGGTTGGCGGCCATGGCGAACGTGCGCGCCCCGACCATCGCCACGGTGATCAGCAGCAGGTCGAGCCAGCGGACGTGCCCGCCGTCGACCCGCATCGCGGTCAGCGCCGACAGGTACGCGAACGGCAGCGCGAAGACCGAGTGCTCGATCGCGACCAGCTTGAGGAAGGACTTGATCCGGCCAGGGTGCTCCACCGGGGCCTCGGTGACGGCGGCCATCAGATTCCGTACTCCTTCCAGCGTTTGTCGACCAGCGAGACCACCTCGGGCGACATGGTCATCTCCTCCGGCCAGCCCCGGCTATAGCCCTCGCTGGGCAGCTTGCGGGTGGCGTCGATGCCCGCCTTGCCGCCCCAGAACTGCTGGTACGACGCGTGGTCGAGGTGGTCGACCGGCCCCTCGGTGACCATCAGGTCGCGGGCGTAGTCGACGTTGCCGAAGGCGCGGAACGCGACCTCGTTGTAGTCGTGCACGTCGCAGTCCTCGTCGACGATCACGATCAGCTTGGTCAGCGACATCAGGTGCGCGCCCCAGATCGCGTTCATCACCTTCTGCGCGTGCTTCGGGTAGCGCTTGCGGATCGACACGATCGCGCAGTTGTGGAAAACCCCGGCGGCCGGCAGGTCGTAGTCGACGATGTCCGGGATCATCAGCTTGAGCAGCGGCTGGAAGATCCGCTCGGTGGCCTTGCCGAGGCCGAGGTCCTCCTGCGGCGGCTTGGACGTGACGATCGAGTGGTAGACCGGGTCGCGCTGCATGGTCATGGTCTCGACGTGCAGCACCGGGAACGGCTCGACCGGGGTGTAGAAGCCGGTGTGGTCGCCGAACGGCCCCTCGGGCAGCCGCTCGCCGGGCTCCAGGTAGCCCTCCAGCACCACCTGGGCGTGCGCCGGCACCTGCAGCGGCACGGTCAGGCAGTCGACCATCTCCACCCGCTCGCCGCGCAGGAACCCGGCGAACAGGTATTCGTCGATGTCGCTGGGCAGTGGCGCGGTGGCGGCGTACGAGACGACCGGGTCGCTGCCGATCGCGATGGCCACCGGGAGCCGCTGGCCGAGCCGCTCGGCGACCGCGTGGTGGGCGGTGGAGTCCTTGTGGATCTGCCAGTGCATGCCCAGCGTGTTCCGGCTGTGCTGCTGCAGGCGGTAGAGGCCGAGGTTGCGCTTGCCGGTCTCCGGGTGCTTGGTGTGGGTCAGCCCGAAGTTGTGGAAGATGCCGCCGTCGCCGGGCCAGACCTGCAGCCCGGGCAGCCGGTTGAGGTCGACGTCGTCGCCGGAGTAGACCACCTGCTGGCAGGGCGCGGTCTTGACCTTGCGGGGCGGCAACGACTTGAGCTGCATGACCTTGCCCAGGCCGTCGCGGATGCCGGACCAGCCGACCGGCAGCTCCGGCTTGATCAGCGCGCCGATCCGCTCGCCGATCTCGTCCAGCGAGTCGACGCCGAGCGCCATCGCCATCCGTTTCTCGGTGCCGAACAGGTTGATCGCCACCGGCATCTCGCCCCGGGTCGGCCGCTCGAAGAGCAGCGCCGGCCCGCCGTCGCGCACCGTCCGGGTGACAATCTCGCTCATCTCCAGCGTCGGGTCGACCGGAACGTGCACCCGCCGCAGTTCCCCGGCCCGCTCCAGCGCCGCGAGAAAATCCCTGAGATCGGTGTACGGAAAGCCACGAGCCGCCATACCGCCAGTCTCCCCCACCGCCCCCCGCCCCGCCCCAGCCGGGTCACCAGCCGGGCGGCGTGTGCACTCCATCACAGGCGCACCGATCGGGGCCGAATCTGTCGGTGCTCGGCGACAGCATGCGGGAGCCGTTGCCGTTGGAAGAAGGGGAAACCAGATGCCGCGCCGCACGTCCGTGGCCCTGAACGTCGTCGAGCGAGGCGTGGGGACGCCCGTCCTCGCACTGCACGGCTGGACGCCAGACCACCGCCTGATGCTCGGGTGCCTGGAGCCCGTCTTCGCCGGGCGCCCCGGGTACCGGCGGCTGTACCCCGATCTGCCGGCGATGGGGGCATCCCCGGCGCCGCCGTCGATCGCCAGCTCCGATGACGTGCTCGGCGCAGTACAGGACTTCGTGGACGACACTCTCGGCGATACGCCATTCCTGCTCGTCGGCGAGTCGTACGGCGGCTACCTCGCGCGCGCTCTCGTCCGGTCCCGGCCCGAACAGGTGCTCGGTTTGGCACTGATCTGCCCCGTCGGCACCGCGTTGGAGCACAGCGAGCGGCGAGTGCCGGAGCGGCAGGTGCTGCGCCCCGACCCGGAGCTGCTCGCCTCCATCGACGCCCAGACCGCCGAAGAGTTCGCGGACCTCTCGGTGGTGCAGACCCCTGAGACGCTGCGGCGGTTCCGCGAGGAGGTCCTGGCCGGCCTCGATGTCGCCGACACCGAGGCGATGGCGCGCATCCGGCAACGCTGGGCGCTCAGCGAGAACCCCGAGGGCGGTACGCCGTTCACCCGCCCGACCCTGATCCTCACCGGACGGCAGGACCACGCCACCGGCTACCTCGATCAGTTCGCGTTGCTGCCGCACTATTCGCGGGCGACGTTCGCGGTGCTCGACCTGGCCGGCCACAACCTGCAGATCGAGCAGCCAGCACTCTTCGACGCGCTGATGGGCGAGTGGGTCGACCGGGTCGCCACCGAGCTCTAAAAGGCCGGCCTGCGTGAAGCAGGGGCCCCTTGTCAACGTCTCTGTGGCATGGACGGGGACCGGCCGGGTAGTCGAGCCGCCCGGCGGCGGAAGGGGCGGCATGGGCGACGAACGGGTGCCTGCGGGGTTCACCGAACAGCGAGCCCAGGTCGGCGAGGTGACCTGGAACTACGTCCGGGGCGGCCGCGGGCCCACGGTGGTGCTGCTGCACGGCTACCCGCAGTGCTGGCGCATGTGGCGGCACCTGCTGCCCGAGCTGGCGAAGTCGTACGAGGTGATCGCCCCCGACCTGCGCGGCTTCGGCGGCAGCGACGCCCCGCCGACCGGTTACGACAAGAAGACCGTCGCCGCCGACCTGCACGGGCTGCTTACCGGGCTCGGCCTGGCAAGGCAGATCCGGCTGGTCGGCCACGACCTGGGCACCATGGTCGCGTACGCCTATGCCGCCGCACACCCCGACCAGGTCGCCCGGCTGGCGCTCACCGAGGCACCGATCCCCGACGAGAGCATCTACGCCATCCCCGCACTGACCGCCGCCGGCCCGGCCGTGTGGAACTTCGGCTTCTTCAACGTCCCCAACGGGCTGCCCGAGCAGCTCGTCGCCGGCCGGGAGGCGCTCTGGATCGACCGGTTCACCGACTCGATCATGGTCAAGAAGGGCAGTCTCGGCCCGGACGACATCGAGGAGTACGCCGGCCACCTGCGCGACGAGGCGCACCTACGAGCCAGCTTCGGCTACTTCCGAGCGTTCGGGCAGGACATCACGGACAACGCCGCCTATCGGGCCACGAAGCTGCCGATGCCGGTACTCGCCATCGGCGCACAGGCCAGCCTCGGCGGTCAAGTGGCCGAGCAGGCCCACCGGTACGCCGACACAGTCACCGGTGAGGTGGTCGAGGATTGCGGCCACTGGCTCTTCGAGGAGCGCCCGGCGGAGCTGACCGCCCTGCTCCTGCCATTCCTACATGGCTGAGCGGGCCGGCCAGCCACGCACAAGGAGACCTTGGAAGAAGTGGCCCTGAGAGGGGCCGAAAACCTCCAAGATCTCTCGGCAATCAGGCGGCGGGCTGCCAGGCGTACGCGGTCAGGGGCGCGTCGAGCGGGGCGTCGGTGAGCCGGTTCGCGAAGGTCGAGATGGTGTACGTCCCGACGCCGAGCACCACGTCGAGCGCGTGCCGCGGCCGCCAGCCGGCGGCGAGGAAGGTGTCCAGGTCGTCGTCCGGCACGGCGCCCCGGTGGTCGAGCACGGCGAGGCTGAACCGGCGCAGCGCCTCCAGCCGGGCGTCGGGCAGTTCCGTACCGGCCCGCAGGGCGTCGACCAGCTCCGGATCCGCGCCTTGACGGGCGAGCGCGGCGGTGTGCATGGCCACGCAGAGGTGGCACTCGTTGCGGGTGGCGACGGCGAACACCACCACCTCGCGGGCGACCGGGTCCAGGTCGGTGGCCTCGAAGATGGCGTTGGCGGTGAGGAAACCCTTGAGCAGTTCCGGGGATTCGGCCATCAGGCCGACGGCGGCGGGCAGGTGACCAAGCTTGCGCTCGACGCCCGCCATGGTGGCGCGGGCGGCGACGGGCGCGGTGTCGGGGGTGTGTGCGGTGAAGACGCGTCGGGACATGCCGGACCCTCCCGGGTACGATAGTCAACGTGGTTGACCAGATAGTAAACCTGGTTGTCGAATATGACAACGCCTGACCGCCCCGGCTTCGCGCTCCCCCTGCTGCTGCTCGCCGGCTTCCGTACGCTCATCGACGACCTGCACGCCGAGCTGGCCCGACAGGGCCACCCCGACATGCGCCCGGTGCACGGCTTCGCCCTCCAGGCGGTCGGCGTCCAAGGCACCACCGCCTCCGAGCTGGGCCAGCGCCTCGGCGTCTCCAAGCAGGCGGCCGGCAAGACCGTCGACCGGCTGGTGGCGCTCGGCTACCTGGAACGCGCCGACGACCCCGCCGACGCCCGGCGCAAGCTGGTCCGGCTGACCGACCGAGGGCTGGACGGACTGCGCCGCTCGGCGGTCGTGTTCGACCAACTCCGGGACCGTTGGGCGGCGACGCTCGGCGCCGACCGGGTCGCGGCGCTGGAGGACGACCTGAGCCGGATGGTCCCGGCCGACGTGTTCCGCCTCGACGTCCCCGGCTGGTTCGGCGGCTGAACACCGCTCCGGTCCCGACGTGAACCGAAAACCCCGCTCACCGAGAGACAGGGTGTCGGATCGTTCATGGACGGGAGGTTCCCGGTGAGTCAGCAACCCCAACGCACCGCACCGCCGTGCTCCACCTCACCGATCGCAAGAACGCCGAAGCGGATGCCCCACCCCCGCGCGCCGACAGCGTGTCGATCATGGACTTGTGGCTCCCGTTTCGTCCAACTCACGGCTTTTGTCAGGTGCCACAACCCCATGATCGGCAGAGGGGTGCGAGGCGCGCGGGGTCAGTTGACGCCGGCGTAGGAGTGGAGGCCGGTGAAGAAGAAGTTGACGCCGAACAGGTTCATCAGCATCGTCAGGAAGCCCACGATCGAGATCCAGGTCGCCACGTTCCGCCGGATGCTCGGGGTGGCCCGGGCGTGCAGGTAGCCGGCGTACACCACCCAGGAGATGAACGCCCAGGTCTCCTTCGGGTCCCAGCCCCAGGCCCGACCCCAGGCCGCCTCGGCCCAGATCGCCCCGGCGATCACCGCGAAGGTGAAGATCGGAAAGGCGAAGGCGTGCAGCGCGAAGGTCAGCCGCTCCAGGCCGGCCGCCGCCGGCAGCCGGCGGGCCAAGGTGTACGGGAAGCTGCGCCGTCCCTGCTCCCAACCGGCCCGCATCAGGTACGCGGCGGCCGGCACCACGCCCAGCAGGAGAATGCCGGAGGCGAAGATGATCGTCGACACGTGAATGATGAACCAGTACGACTGCAGCGCTGGCATCAGCGGCACGACCTGCACATAGAGCTTCAGCTCGGCGAAGGCCAGCAGCAGCACCATGACCAGGGTCAGGAAGAGCCCCAGCCGGCGTAGTGACGGCTGCTTCCAGAGCACCGCCAGCCAGGCCGCCGCCCCGATGAAGGTGCCGGTCAACACGAACTCGTACATGTTGCCCCAGGGCATCCGCTCGGCGGCAACGCCTCGGGTGACCACCGCCCCCAGGTGCAGCGCGACGGCGAGCACGGTGACCCAGGCGGCGAGCCGCCCGGCGAGAGCGGCCCGCGCGGCCGAGCGGCTGGGCCGGGTCTCGACCGGGCTCGGCAGCGCCGTCTCGACCAGGGACGCTTCAACGCTGCCTCCCGCGCCGCCGACCCCCGCGCCGACCAGCTCCCGGGCCGGGGCGGCCGTCCGCGCCGACACCGCGCGGGCGTTGCCCAGCGCGTACTCGACGGCGTGGCTGATCATCGCGACCAGGTACGCCAGGATCGCGTACGTAACCAGTTGGTCGGAGAGTGCGGACATCACTCTGCTCCTTCTCGCGCCCGCCGGTCGTTACGCCCGTCGTCGCTGACTGCGGCGACGAGCTGCGCGAACTCGTCGGCGAACCCCGGATGCTCGGTGCGCGGCAGCCCACCGGCCGCCACCAAGCTACTACCGCTCGTCGGAGATCCACCCTCGGGGGCCGAAACCCGGAACCAGACCCGCCGTCGCCGGGCGAAGAGCGAGCCCATCAGGCCGAGCAGCAGCGCCGCGCAGGCGCCGAGCATCAGCATCTGCCCGGGGGCGTACCGGACGGAGATAAGCATGTAGGGCTTGGTGCCG
The DNA here is from genome assembly GCF_040636055.1 of Micromonospora sp. NPDC006766. Taxonomy (NCBI): domain Bacteria; kingdom Bacillati; phylum Actinomycetota; class Actinomycetes; order Micromonosporales; family Micromonosporaceae; genus Micromonospora; species Micromonospora sp. NPDC006766. The sequence continues at coordinate 482,819 of NZ_JBEYIX010000001.1, forward strand.
AGGAACTCCAGCGTGCTGCCGTCGTCCAGCGTCCACTTCTCGCCGAGACGCAGCACCTTGCTGTCGATCAGCTTGAGCTTGCCGTTGTCGATCTGGCGCTGGTCGAGCTGGTAGACCGAGCCGGGGATGCCGGCATCCATGCCGAGGTTGCCCCGGTAGGCCCGCAGATTCACCGCCGGATTGCGTTCCTCGGGGAACTGGGATGCGAGGAACGGGGCGCTGTCCGGGGCGGTGGGCAGGTAGAGCCCGTCGAAGGCGACCTGCTGGCCGGGGGCCCGCGTGCCGGTCTTCGGGTCGAGGTTCGCGTCCGGGAAGACGGCCACTCCCTCCTCGGTCACGTTCGGGTCACCGGTGCGCAGGAAGGGCGTGGTGCTGGTCTGGGTCCGACCGTACTTGTCGGTGTACTTCAGGATCGGCGCGTAGCCGTTGCTGAGCAGGTAGACGTTGGCCGAGCCGAGCCGCAGCGGCGAGTTGACCGAAAAGCCGGCGGTACGCGTCGGCCGGTCGTCCAGGTGGTCCACGGTTACCGTGGCCCAGTAGCGCGACGGCTGCCCGGACGGGAGGTACTCGGCCTCGAACCGGTCCAGGGTGAGGCAGAACGGCGGCAGGTCGGTGCTGTCCACCCGGGGGCCGAGCGACGCCTCGGCGTACTGCTGGCGGGTGTTGCAGAAGGCGTTCTCCGCGCCCGCCACCAGGATCCGGTTGCCGTGCCAGCCGTACCAGGAACCGAGCGCGACCCCGACCAGGACGGCGACCAGCGATACGTGGAAGAGCAGGTTGCCGGTCTCTTTGAGGTAGCCCTTCTCGGCGGAGACCTCGTTGCCGCGGACCACGACCCGCCAGCGTCGGCGGCGCAGCACCGCCGCGATCGCCTCCGGGTCGGCGGCGGCCGGCGCCGCCAGCACCGCGTGCTGCGGAAGTCGGTCGAGCCGCTTCGGCGCGGCCGGCGGCTTCAGCCGCAGCGCCCGGACGTGGTCGCGGGCCCGGGGCAGGATGCAGCCGACCAGCGAGGTGAACAGCAGCAGGTAGATCGCGGAGAACCAGACCGAGCCGAACACCTCGAACATGCCGAGTTGGTCCAGTCGCGGGGCCAGGTCGGGGTGGTCACCGAACCACTGGTTGACCTTTTCCGGGTTGACCCCGCGCTGCGGCAGCACCGAGCCGGGGATGGCGGCGACCGCGAGCAGGAAGAGCAGGATCAACGCGGTACGCATGCTGGTGAGCTGCCGCCACGAGTTGCGCAGCAGGGCGAGCACCGGGTTGGCCCGTCGCCTCGGAGCCGGGGTGGGCGCGCTCGCCGGCCGGTCGTCGACGGTCGTCATCAGATGCTCACCTCGACCACGCCCACGTGCGTCTGCAACCAGATCATGAGGTTCTGCCAGCCGCCGGTGACCAGCGCCAGACCGATCAGGATCAGCAGGGCACCGCCGACCCGGGTGACCCAGCGGCTGTTGCGCCGCACGGCGCGGAACACCCCGAGCAGGCGGTGGAAGCCCAGCCCGAACACGACGAACGGCAGCCCCAGCCCGAGGCAGTACGCCACGGCCAGCACCACCGCCCGGTCGGTCTTGCCCTCCGCCGCGGCCAGGCCGAGCACCGCGCCGAGCGTCGGGCCGGTGCAGGGCATCCAGCTCAGCGCGAAGACCACCCCGAGCACCGGGGCGCCGAGCAGCCCGGCGGCGGGCAGCCGGTGGATCCGGAACTCGCGCTGCATTCCGGGGATCAGGCCGAGGTAGCCGAGCCCGAGCAGCACGATGAGCACGCCGATGACGATCTCCAGCGGGCGTTTGTGCTGGAAGAAGAGCTTGCCGATGCCGGAGACCAGGATCGCGGTGGTGACGAAGACGACGGTGTAGCCGGCGATGAAGAGCAGCGTGCCGGCCAGCACCCGCCCCTTCACGGCGGCCGGCGGCCGGGCCGGCGGCGCGGCGACGGTCACGCCCCCGCCCTCGGTGTTAACAAGGGCCCCCTCCTCTACCGGAGGCGTTAACAGGGGGCCCCTCCTTACAGCTCGGCCTTCGAGGTCGGCGCCGGCCAGGCCGGTGACGTACGAGAGGTAGCCGGGCATCAGCGGGAGGACGCACGGGGAGAGGAAGCTGACCAGGCCGGCGAGTGCCGCCGCGCCGATGGCCAGCAGCAGCGGGCCGGACTCGGCGACCTGACGGAACGTCTCGCCCATCAGCGGGATCCGTCGGGCGCTGGCTGCTCGGCGGCGATCCGCTTGACGACGGGTTGCAGTTCGTCCTGGGTGACGGCTCTGCGGATCACCACCGCGATTCGGCCGTCCCGGTCCAGGATCACGGTCGCCGGGGTGAAGTTCGGGGGGATGTCGAAGTTGAGCGCTTGCCGGCTGGCCGGGTCGAAGAGGCTCGGGTAGGTGACCCGGCCTTCCTCGAAGGCGAGCGCCTTGTCCCTGCTGTCCTGCACGTTGATGCCGAGGAAGGTCACCCCCGAGCCCTTGGTGGCCTGATAGGTGGCCTCCAGGGCGGCGGCCTCCAGCCGGCAGGGCGAACACCAGGAGCCCCAGAAGTTGACCACGACCACCTGGCCGCGATCCTGGGCGACGTCGTAGCTACCGCCGGTGAGCAGCTCACCACTCACCTTCGGGGTCTTCGAGCGCTGGTCGGGGGCGCAGGTGACCGTCAGGCCCTCGCTGCTGCACCGGCTCTCTTCGGGGCCGGGGGTGCAGCCGGCCAGCGCCGCACCGGCGGTGGCGGCGGCGAGCAGGGCGGCGGCGAGCCTCCGGCGGAGCATCAGGCGCCCTTGGCTGTCCGGGCGCTCGCCGACATCGCGACCAGGTGGGCCGCCGGCTCGGTGTAGCTGATGCCGACGACCTTGGCGCCGTCGAAGTGGAAGGAGGTGAGGCTGGCCAGCCCGCACTGCCGCCGCCGCGGGTCGTGCCAGAGCCGCTTGCGCTCGACCCACCGGCGCAGCGTCCAGATGGGGAGCTGGTGGGAGACGAGCACGGCCTCGCGCCCCTCGGCGGCGATCCGGGCGGCGTGCAGGGCGACGAACATCCGCTCGGCGATGACCCGGTACGCCTCGCCCCAGGACGGGGTGAGCGGGTCGCGCAGCACCCACCAGTTGCGCGGGTCGCGGAACGAGCCGTCACCGACCGAGACCTTCTTGCCCTCGAACCAGTTGGCGCTCTCGATCAGCCGTTCGTCCACGCCGATCGGCAGGCCGAAGTGCCCCGCGATCGGCTCGGCGGTCTGCTGGGCGCGCTCCAGCGGGCTGGCCACCACGTGCACCACGGTCTTGTCGGCGAGCGCCTGAGCGGCGGCCTTGGCCATCTGGACGCCCAGCTCGGAGAGGCGGAAACCGGGCAACCGGCCGTAGAGGATGCCGTCCGGGTTGTGCACCTCGCCGTGCCGCAGCACGTGGACCACCGTCTCGCTCACGACTAGCCTCCGTGTCCCGCTGCTGCCGCTGCCCTCGCCGCGCCGGGCAGCGCGTCGGCGATCTGTTCCAGGGCGGCGTCGTCGATCGCCGCCGACACGAACCACGACTCGAACGCGCTCGGCGGGAGGTAGACCCCGGCGGCGAGCATCGCGTGGAAGAACGCCTTGAACGCGGGCACCTGCTGGGTGCGGGCGCTGTCGTAGTCGACCACGTCGGCGTCGGTGAAGAAGATCGAGAACATGTTGCCCGCGTACGCGAGGCGGTGCGGCACCCCGGCGGCGGTCAGCGCGTCGATGGCGAGCCTGCCCACCACGGCGGCCGTCTCGTCGAGCTTGCGGTAGAGCGCGTCGTCGGCGAGCCGGAGCGTGGCCAGGCCGGCCGCGCACGCGAGGGGGTTACCGGAGAGCGTGCCGGCCTGGTAGACCGGGCCGGCCGGGGCCAGCTTCGCCATGATCTCCGCGCGCCCGCCGAACGCCGCGGCGGGCAGGCCACCGCCCATGACCTTCCCGTACGTCCACAGGTCGGCGTCGGACGGGTCGAGGCCGTGCCAGCCGGCGCGGGAGACCCGGAACCCGGTCATGACCTCGTCGACGATGAGCAACGCACCGTACGCGTGGGCGATCCGGGCGAGCTGCTGGTTGAAGCCGTCGCGCGGGGCGATCACACCCATGTTGCCGGCGGCCGCCTCGGTGATGATCGCGGCGATGTGCGGGCCCTCGGCGGCGAAGGCCGCCTCGACGGCGGTGAGATCGTTGTAGGGCAGCACGATGGTGTCGCCGGCGGCGGCGCCGGTGACGCCGGGCGAGTCGGGCAGGCCGAAGGTGGCCACGCCGGAGCCGGCGGCGGCGAGCAGCGCGTCGGAGTGGCCGTGGTAGCAGCCGGAGAACTTGATGATCTTGGCGCGGCCGGTGAAGCCGCGGGCCAGCCGGATCGCCGACATGGTCGCCTCGGTGCCCGAGTTGACCAGCCGGACCTGCTCGGCCGGGGTACGCGCGACGATCTCGTCCGCCAGGTCGACCTCGCCCGGGGTCGGGGTGCCGAAGCTGGTGCCCAGCGCGGCGGCCTCCCGAAGCGCCTCGACCACGGCCGGGTGGGCGTGGCCGAGGATCAGCGGCCCCCAGGAGCAGACCAGGTCGACGTAACGGCGACCGTCGGCGTCGAACAGCCAGGGACCCTCCCCCCGCACCATGAAACGCGGGGTGCCCCCCACGGCACGGAACGCGCGGACAGGGGAGTTCACCCCGCCGGGCACGACGGCCTTGGCGCGGTCGAACAGGGCCTCGGAGGCCGGCGCGTCGGCCGGGTAGCGGCCGGATCCGGCGGGAATGGAAGCGTTCACGATGCCGCCATTGTGTCAGCGTCGGGGGGCTGACCGGCAGGCACCCCGCACCGATGGTTACCGGGCTCACGCACTTCGGGGTTGGCGACGCGGCGCCCCGCCGGCGACGGCGGCCGGCTCGACGGGCCGCGTGGTCGAGATCGCGATAGGCTGACCGGGTGGATCGTGCCGAACTGTCCATCACGGTGCACCGGACGGGCGACGAAGCCGTGCTTCGCCTCGCCGGTGAGATCGACATGCTCACGGCCGCCCAGCTGTCGACCGTCGTCAACGAGGTGCTGGCCGACCCCCCAGCCCGCATCGTGCTCGACCTGGCCGGGGTGACCTTCTGCGACTCACAGGGCCTCGGCACCCTCGTCGTGCTCAGCCGCAAGGCCAGCCACGCCCAGAGCCTCCTGGTCCTGAGCAACGTAGGCGATTTCCTCCTCCGCGTCCTCGACATCACCGGCCTCCGCTCCGCCCTGATGATCCGCAACGCCCACTCTTGCTGATCATGAGGTTGGCGGCGATGTGGATCTCCGCGGCTGCCGCCAACCTCATGATCAACCGGCAGCCTGGGTCAGGTGGTGGGGAGGTCGCGGTGGTGGAAGGCCTGTAGGCCGGCGGCGGCTAGGGCTAGGGCCAGGGCGGTTAGGGTCCAGAGGGGGGTGGGGCTCCAGTGGGCCCGCAGCACCTGGGGGGTGTGGGTGAACGGGGAGACGTCCAGCACCCACTGGCTCAGGTTCAGGACCGCGCCGAGCTGGCCGAGCAGCACGCAGACCGCGAGCAGAGCCCAGGACAGCGAGGCCAGCCGGGGCAGCAGGCCGTAGAGGAGCACCGCGAGCCCGGCCAGCACCCAGGCCGCAGGCACCTGGGCCAGCCCGGCGCCGACCATCCGGGGCAGCTGCCCCGACACGTCATGCACGCTCAGCCCGTAGGCCACTCCGGCGGCCAGGCCGGTCACGACCAGCACCACCACCGGCCCGAGCAGCGCGAACCCCACGTGAGACAGCAGCCAGGCCGAGCGGTGGGTCCCGGTCGCCAGCACCGGCTCGGCCCGCCCACCGGTCTCCTCCGACCGCATCCGCAGCGCGGCCTGCACGCCATACCCGGCCGCCGCCAGGCCGGCCAGGCTCAGCGTGACACCGAGGTACGCATCGGCCAGCCCGCTGGCACCCCCGACCCGGGCGAGGATCTCCTCCAGTTGCGGGTTGCCCTCGACGGACCGGCCGGCGGCCTGCGCCGCCCCGCCAAGGACCAGCCCGAGCAGGCCGAAACCGACCGACCACCAGAGGATCTGCCCACGGTGCAGCCGCCAGGCCAGCCCGAACGGCCCGGCGAGGGCCCGCCCGCCGGTGGCCGGTCCGAGGCGGGGCGGCAGCAGTCCCGCGCCCAGGTCACGGCGCACCGACAACGGGTACGCGACGACCGCGAGCAGCACCGTCGCGACCAGCGGCAGCGCCAGCACCCACCAGCGCTCCCCCTCGTACGCCCGAATGCGCGGCGCCCAGCCCAGCGGCGAGAGCCAGCTCGGCCAGTCGTGCGTGGCGGTGTCGCCGACCAGCCGGAGCCCGAAGGCGCCCCCGAGGACCGCGATCGCGATGCCTCGGGCACCGCCCGCCGTCTCGGTGAGCTGGGCGGCCAGCCCGCCGATCGTGGCGAAGACGACGCCGGTCAGCCCGGCGGCCAGGCCGTAGCCGACCGAGCCGGCCGCCGGCAGCCCGGTCGCGACCAGCCCGGCCGCGGTGAGCAGGCCGAGCAGCAGGTTGGCCGCGTACGTCACGAGCAGCGCGGCGGTCATCCCGGCGTGCCGGCCGAGCACCGTGCTGCCGAGCAGTTCCCGGCGGCCGGCTTCCTCCTCGGTCCGGGTGTGCCGGATGACGGTGAGCAGGCTGGCCAACGCGATGATCGCCAGCAGGAAGCCGCCGCGCTGGGCGGTGAGCGCGCCGACGCTGTCGCCGTAGACCGGGCCGAGCAGCGCGACGATCGACGGGTTCTCGGCGGTGCCGGTGACGTACGCGGCCCGCTGCGCGGCCGTCGGGAAGAGCTCGAAGAAGCTGGCCGCGTAGGTCATCGGCAGGACGGCGAGGACCAGCACCCAGAGGGGTAGCAGCAGGCGGTCCCGGCGCAGGATCAGCCGAACCAGATGGCGGGTGCCGGTCACTGTACTCATGCGACAACCTCGGCGGTGGCCGACTCGTAGTGGCGCAGGAAGAGCTCCTCCAACGTCGGCGGCTGGCTGACCAGGCCGCGTACGCCCAGCTCGGTGAGCCGGCGCAGCGCGGCGTCCAGCGCGGCGGTGTCCACGTCGAAGCGGACCCGGTGGCCGTCCACCCGCAGGTCGTGCACGCCGGGCAGGTCGGCCAGCCCGTCCGGCGGGGTGGCGACCTCGGCCTCGATCGAGGTGCGGTGCAGATGGCGCAGGTCGCCAAGGGTCCCCGACTCGACGGCGCGGCCGTTGCGGATGATCGTCACCCGGTCGCAGAGCGCCTCCACCTCGGCCAGGATGTGGCTGGAGAGCAGCACGGTGCGGCCGTCCTGCTTGGCCCGGCGCACCCAGTGTTGGAAGACCTCCTCCATGAGCGGGTCCAGCCCGGAGGTCGGCTCGTCGAGGATGAGCAACTCGACGTCGGAGGCGAGCGCGGCCACCAGCCCGACCTTCTGCCGGTTGCCCTTCGAGTAGGCCCGGCCCTTCTTGCGCGGGTCCAGCTCGAAGGATCCCAGCAGCTCGGCGCGGCGCTTCGGGTCGAGCCCGCCGCGCATCCGGCCGAGGAGGTCGATCACCTCGCCACCGCTGAGGTTGGGCCAGAGGGTGACGTCGCCGGGGACGTACGCGAGGCGGCGGTGCAGGGCGACGGCGTCCCGCCACGGGTCGCCGCCGAGCAGCCGGACGGCCCCGGCGTCCGCCCGCAGCAGTCCGAGCAGCACCCGGATGGTGGTCGACTTGCCGGAGCCGTTGGGGCCCAGGAAGCCGTGCACCTCCCCGGCGCGGACGGTGAGGTCGAGTCCATCGAGTGCTCGGGTCCGGCCGAAGGTCTTCACCAGGCCGGACACCTCAATCGGAGTTTCCATGTTTTGGAAGCTACGCTTGTTTCACAAACTTGTGAAGACAGTGATAGTTGAGGCACCATCACTTGACGCCTTCCGACGCGAGGAGCCACCCCCGATGCCTGACGACCACCGCCCGGTCCGGAACGAGGAGGAGATTCACCTCTTCGTCGAGCGGATGGCGATGGCCTTCGCGGACGTCGGCTTTCCCCGGATGGCCGGGCGGGTGCTCTTCACCGTGATGAGCGCGGACGAGCCGCTCACCGCCGCCGAGATCGGCGAGCGGCTCGAGGTCAGCGCAGCGGCCGTCTCCGGCGCGGTCCGCTATCTGACCCAGTTCGGCATGCTGGTCCGCGAGCCGGTCAAGGGCTCCCGCCGGGACCGCTACCGGATGCCGGGCAACCCGTGGTACGAGGCCACCATCACCAAGACCGGCCTCTACAAGAACTTCATCGACATCGCCAACGGCGGCGTTGACGCGCTGCTCGGGCAGGACACCCCGGCCGGCGAACGGGTTGCCGAGATGCGGGACTTCTTCCTCTTCGTACAGGAGGAGATCGACGCCCTCGGCGAGCGGTGGCGGGCCCGGCGCGCCGCGACCGGACACAGCGACCCGGCGGGCTGAGCGATCAGGCCGGGTGGCCCCAGCGGGCCTGCTCGAGGAGGTCCACCGCACGTTCCCGAGACGCCGAGTCGTCGTCGGCGCGCAGCAACGCCGTCGCCTCGTCCACCGCGTCGGTGAGCACCCGCCACTGGGCGTCCCGCTCCCGCACCAGGTCCGACTGGGCGGCGAGCTGGCGGGTCTTCACCCACAGCTCCACGAAGACCGACACCTTCGCCCGCAGCACCCAGGGATCAAACGGCTTGGTCAGGTAGTCCACCGCGCCGACCGCGTAGCCACGCAGGGCGAGCTGGGCGTCCCGGTCCGCCGCGGTGAGAAAGATGATCGGCACGTGCCGGGTTCGCTCCCGCCGTTTGATGTGGGTGGCCGTCTCGAAGCCGTCCATGTCCGGCATCTGCGCGTCCAACAGGATCACCGCGAAGTCGTCGACCAGGAGTTGCTTCAACGCCGCCTCGCCGCTCTCCACCGCGACCGACTGCACCGGAAGCCCCTGGAGGATCGCCTCCAGGGCCATCAGGTTCTCCCGCCGGTCGTCCACCAGCAGCGCCTTGGCCGTAGGGGTCATGACAGCTCCTTGCCTCGGCTGCGGCCGATCCAGGACGACATCATCTCGATCAGCTGGTCCAGGTCGACCGGTTTGGTGATGTAGTCGCTGCCGCCGGCCGCGATCGCCGACTCCCGGTCACCGGGCATCGCCTTCGCGGTGAGGAAAACGATCGGCAGATCCGTGAAGCGATGGTTACGACGGATCTGTCGGGTCGTCTCGTATCCGTCCTGATCCGGCATCATCGCGTCCATGAGCACGATGTCCACCTCCGGATGCTCGGCCAGCTGGCGGACGCCGTCCGCCCCGTTGTCCGAGTACAACACGGTCATCCCATGAAGTTCCAACGCTGAGGTCAGCGCGAAGACGTTCCGGACGTCGTCGTCGATGATCAGAACGGTCACGCCTTCCAGCCGTCGGGTCGCCGGAGCCTCCGGCGGCGGGGGCAGTTCCATCGGCATGAGCAACGACGCCGGCAGCCCCGCCCGGCTCGGCGACGGTGGCGCCGGGGCCACCACCGCGTCCGGCGCCAGCACGTCCGGCAGGAAGAGGGTGAAGGTCGACCCCTGCCCGGGTGCCGACGACACGGTAATCGCCCCGCCGAGCAGGCGGGCCAGGTCCCGGCTGATCGACAGGCCCAGCCCGGTCCCGCCGTACCGCCGGCTGGTCGTGCCATCGGCCTGTTGGAACGCCTCGAAGATCAGCGAGAGCTTGTCATCCGAGACACCGATGCCGGTGTCGATCACCGTGAACGCGATGACCCGTCGGGCGTTGGTCAGCGCCGGCACGTCGAAGACGGCGTTCTCGGCGGCGGGTGCGATCCGCAGCGTCACCGCGCCGTTGTCGGTGAACTTCACCGCGTTGGAGAGCAGGTTACGCAGGATCTGCTGCAACCGCTGGGCGTCGGTGACCAACGCCGGCGGCAGGTCCTTGCTGACCCGTACCTGGAAGTCCAGGCCCTTCTCCTCGGCCTGCGGCGTGAACGCCTGCTCGACGTAGCCGCGCAGCTCGGAGAAGCGCACCTCGGTCGGCTCGACGTCCATCCGGCCCGCCTCGATCTTGGCCAGATCGAGGATGTCGTCGATCAGGGAGAGCAGGTCCGAACCGGCGCTGTGGATGGTGCGGGCGAACTCGATCTGCTTCGCCGTGAGGTTCTGCTCCGGGTTCTCGGCGAGCAGCCGGGCCAGCAGCAGCAACGAGTTCAGCGGCGTACGCAGCTCGTGGCTCATGTTTGCCAGGAACTCCGACTTGTACGCCGACGCCCGGGTGAGCTGCTGCGCCTTCTCCTCCAGGCCGAGCCGGGCCAGCTCGATCTCCCGGTTCTGGGTCTCGATGTTCGTCTTCTGCTCGGAGAGCAGCTTGGCCTTGTCCTCCAGCTCGGCGTTCGTGCGCTGGAGTTCGGCCGACTGCTCCTGCAGCTCGTGCGCCAGCCGCTGGGACTGGGCCAGCAACTCCTCCGTACGCCGGTTGGCCTGGATGGTGTTGACCGCGATGCCGATCGTGCCGACCAGCCGCTCCAGGAACGACAGGTGCAGCTCGGAGAAGGTGGTCACGCCGGCAAACTCGATCACGCCGAGCAGTTCGCCCTCGAACAGCACGGGCAGCACGACCAGGTCGGCCGGGGGCGTCTCGGCGAGCCCGGAACGCAGCACCAGCCGCCCGTCGGGCTGGGTGTTGACCCGGATGGTCCGCCGGGAAAGTGCGGTCTGCCCGACCAGCCCCTCGCCCGGCCCGAAGGTGACGTCGTGCCCCCGCGCCACATAGCCGTACGAGGCGGTGAGGCGCAGTCGCATGCTGCCCTCGGAGCTGTCCACGAGGAAGAACGCGCCGAGCTGCGCGTCGACCAGCGGGGTCACCTCCAGCATGATCATGCGGCATACCTCGCCGAGGTCGCGCTGGCCCTGGAGCAGGCCGCCGATCCGGGCCAGGTTGGAGTCCAGCCAGCCCTGCTCGGCGTTCTTCTTGGTCGTCTCCCGCAGGGTGACGATCATCTGGTTGATGTTGTCCTTCAGCTCAGCGACCTCGCCCTGCGCCTTCACGGCGATCCGTTGGGTCAGGTCGCCCCGGGTCACCGAGGTGGAGACCTGGGAGATCGCCCGGAGCTGGGTGGTGAGCGTCGAGGCGAGCTGGTTGACGTTCTCGGTCAGGTCGCGCCAGGTGCCGGAGACCCCCTTCACCTGCGCCTGACCGCCCAGCTTGCCCTCGATGCCGACCTCGCGGGCCACCCGGGTCACCTCGTCCGCGAACGACGACAGCTGATCCACCATCGTGTTTACCGTGGACTTCAACTCCAGGATCTCACCCTGCGCGTCCACGGTGATCTTCTGCGACAGGTCACCCTTGGCGACCGCGGTGGTCACCGAGGCGATGTTGCGCACCTGCGAGGTCAGGTTCGACGCCATCGAGTTCACATTGTCGGTCAGATCCCGCCAGGTCCCGGAGACGCCCTTGACCTGCGCCTGACCGCCCAGCTTGCCCTCGGTGCCCACCTCACGGGCCACCCGGGTCACCTCGTCCGCGAACGACGACAGCTGATCCACCATCGTGTTCACCGTGGACTTCAAC